>NZ_JBEPLH010000032.1:0-79891 GCF_040545135.1 Burkholderia sp. 572
CGGTTCAATCGTCATTTCTTCCTTGCGTTTGCGTGGCATAAAGTGGCTCCTTGGTCGCCAGTTTATGCCTCACACACAAAAGATCGGATAGGCTCTATGCAAAACGTACAACTCGTTCACTCGCAACGGTATCTGACACTCGAGGCTTCACCGGTATTACCCCAAATCCGCGCAGCGACGCCTGCATGGCAGCTTCAACAGTGTGGCATTGTCCTGCCAACGCCAACGCGGCAAAGCTCATCGCACTCCCCCCAGCCAAACCAAAAACAAAGCCGGCCCCAAGCCGGCTTCGTCATGCCCCCTCAAGCAACAACACGCCCCCGTCACTTCATGCAAGCCGAAGCGAGCTTCCCCACTGCAATCACCGCCTGCTCGATCTCCGGCGACCACGGGCTGCTGTAGTTCAGCCGGATGAAGTTCCGGTAGTTGTCCGTGATCGAGAACATGTAGCCGGGCCCGATCGTGATGCCCTGCTCCAGCGCGAGCTGGTACAGCCGCATCGCATCGACCTGCGCGGGCAACTCGACCCACAGCACGTACCCCCCCGCCGGACTCGAGATGCGCGTGCCCTCCGGGAAAAACCGCGACACCATCGCCCGCATCAGATTCGCCTGCTGCGCATACGCCTTGCGCAAGCGCCGCAGGTGATGCTCGTAGCCGTCGCGTTCGAGAAACTCCGCGATCGCGAGCTGCGGCAACGACGGCGTCGCGAGCGTGTTCAGGAATTTCAGCTTCTCGACCTGATCGCGATAACGGCCCGGCAGTGCCCAGCCGATCCGGTACGCGGCCGTCAGGCTCTTCGAGAACGACGAGCAATGCAGCACGATCCCGTTGCGGTCATACGACTTCAACGAACTCGGATGTGCATCGCCGAAATACAGTTCGTTATACACCCCGTTCTCGATCAGCGGCATTCCGGCCTTCGTCGCGAACTCGACCAGTTCGCGCTTGCGCTCGTCGGGCATCTGGAAGCCGAGCGGGTTCTGGAAGTTCGGCATCACCATGCATGCGGCGATCGGCTGCGACTTCGCGATCGCCGCCAGCGCGGCGATGTCGATCCCGTATTCCGGATGCGTCGCCACCTCGATCGCCTTCATCCCCATCCGCTCGATCGCGTGCAGCATCGCGTAGAACGTCGGCGATTCCACCGCGATCGTGTCGCCCGGTTTCGCCACCGCCTGCAGGCACAGGTTGATCGCCTCCGTCGCACCGACCGTCACGATGATCTCGTTCGGGTCCACCGACATCCCGTTTTCCAGGTAGCGCCGCGCAATCTGCCGGATCAGCCGCGGATGCCCGGGCGGCAATCCGTCCGTCACGCCCCACAGCGACTTGTCGCGGCCGGCCGCGTACGCATAGCGGTTCAGCTTCTCGAACGGGAACAGGCTCGGATCCGGGTACGGCGAGCCGAGCGGCACTGCGTCGTCGGTGCCGATCGAGCGCAGCGTCGACAGCACGAGCCGGCTCACGTCGACCGACGACGAGATCGCGATCGGCTTCGACGGCCGCAGCTCGCGCACCGGCGCATGGCCGTCGTCGCGCCGCAGGTTCACGAAATAGCCGGACTGCGGGCGGCTTTCGAGCAGCCCGCGGCTTTCCAGCAGCAGATACGCATGCAGCACGGTCGTGATGCTGATCCGGTGCTGCTGGCTTGCCTGCCGCACCGACGGAATCCGGTCGCCGTGCCGGTACACGCCCTGGCGGATCAGGCGCTCGATGTCGTCCGCGAGCTTTTCATAGAGTTTCATCGCGTGCCTCCCGCCGGCCTGCGCAGCCGCCCCGCCCCGCTGCGCACATCCGATACGCACGTGTTCCGCCCGTCGACCGGGCCATCGTGGTTCCTGATCTTTCCCTCCGGTTTTGCCTTTTCCATCGCACTGGCTCGCTCTTGAAGATGCGCCAACAGGGTTCCGGTACGACTGGATCTGCGGCACTGTGCCCTTGATGGTGGAATCTTAAGAGCAGAACAGTTGGCGACGAGTACACACATCGTCCACGCGAACAAGAGTACAGTTCGGCGCGAATCGCGCATCACGGGAGAACTGTACGTCTTATGAAATGGCCGGGCCGCCGGAAGCGGCGCACAGCGTGGCCGGATCGGCCCGGAACGCCCGCCGCACGGCCTTCCGCCCGGCTGCATCAATTGGGGTGCAATACTGTGCGTCCGCTCGGTTTTCATTCCCGGAGTCAGACCATGCAGTACACGATCGAACAGGCATCCGACCTCGGCGGCGTGATCCGCACCGCCCGGACCGTACAGAAATGGCGCAGGAACGACGCGGCCGGCACCGAGGCCCACGGATGACTGATCGCGCCCTCGTCGACGAGCTCGCCGCGCGGCTGACCGGCCGCACCGACCATCCGCACTTCACCGGCGCGCCGATCGACCTGTCGACGCTCGACGCGCACGCGCTCGGCGCGGTCTGGCCGGCCCTGCGCCGTGTCGAGTACGAGATCATGGTGCGCGACCAGGCATTCGAGGATCCGCGCGCCGATTTCGCGCGCTGGCTGCACCGGCAGATCGATGCGCTCGGACTCGTGCCGCTCGTCGACGCCGATGCCGCGCTCGAACTGTTCCGCGACATCCCGGCCGGCGGCTGGAAACGCGCGCTGGAGGAATTGCCCTGCCTCGACGCGCCGCCGTCGCCCGCGCTGCAGGCCGAACTCGCGCGCATCGCGGGCGAGCCGGAGGAAGGCGACGTGCGCACCGAGTCCAGCACGTATGGCGTGTATACGCTCGACCGGTTCGCCGGCCGCCGCGACTTCTCGGCGCGACGCGACGCGTATGCGCGGGCGCTGGCGGATTCGCCGTTTCGCGTGCGCGAACTCGACGTGCTGCCCGAACTCGGGCTGGCCGGGCTGCTCGCGCTGGCCGCGACGAACAACGGTTATTTCGCGCCGAGGCGGTTGTGGCTCGACTTGAGCGATCCGGCCGTCACGCTCGCGGAAGACGCCGCGTATGTCGCGTTCGCGCGCGATGCGCTGACGGAAGCCGCGCAACACGTGGCGGCGCTCCATGCGGGCGCCGTCCCGTACGAGGCCGATCGTGCATTCACGACCGACGACGCGCAGGTCGTCGCCCGCGCCGCCCGCGTGGCCGCCTATCGCGACGAAGCGTGGCTGCGCCCGCTGATCGGGCCGCTGCTGACCGGCGTGTGCGTCGCGCCGACGGCCGCGAAGACCGCGCCGTCCCAGTCGCTCGCGATCGCGCTCGGCCACGCGGTCGAGACGATCC
Organism: Burkholderia sp. 572; assembly: GCF_040545135.1. NCBI lineage: Bacteria > Pseudomonadati > Pseudomonadota > Betaproteobacteria > Burkholderiales > Burkholderiaceae > Burkholderia > Burkholderia sp. 572. The sequence continues at coordinate 3,236 of NZ_JBEPLH010000032.1, forward strand.
CGACCCCCGAGGGCGTGCGCGCGTTGCGCGACGCACTCGCCGCCGTGCGTCACGCCGGCGTGCAGAAGAAGCTGGCACGCAACCTGAAGCCGGCCGAACGCGCGCTCGGCGAGCGGCCGCACACCGCGCTGCGCATGACGCTCGACGCAAAGCCCGACAAGAAGCAGCTCGCGATGCTCGCGACCTGCATGGAAGCCGGCTTCTGGCAGTCGATGACGCTCGGCCACGCCGAATGGCGCGAGCGCCTCGTCGATGCGCCGGCCGGCGCCGCGTTCGCGGCACGCACGATCTGGCACGCGCGCGGCCGCGATGGGTCGACGCAGTCGTTCATGCCCGAGATCGCAAAGGGCAAGGTCGTGCTGCGCGACGCGGCCGGGCACGCGATCGACATCGCCGGCGACAGCGACATCCGGCTATGGCATCCGCTGCTGGCCGATGCGGACGAGCGGCTCGCGTGGCAACGCGCGATCGTCGGCCGCACGCTGCGGCAGCCGGTCAGGCAGGCCTTCCGCGAATACTACGTACCGGCCGACGGCGACGCGTCCGCCAGCGATTCCGCAATGTTCGAAGGCCACGTGCTGTCGAGCCGGCAGTTGATCGGCGTCGCGCGTCGCGAAGGCTGGTCGATCCGCGCGTACGACGACGGGCTCGTCCGCGAATTCGGCGACGTGCGCGCGACCTTCTTCGTCGATGCGCGGCTCTATCCGGGCTCGGAAAGCCACGGCACGTCGCGCCGGCTGCACTTCGAACGCCGGCACGACCGGCACTGGATACCGCTGCCGATCGGCGAAATCGATCGTGTGGTGTTCTCGGAAGTGGCGCGCGCGGTCGATCTGCTCGTCAGTGTCGCCGCGTTCGCGCTCGACGACGACGCAACACGCGCGGCGACGGCCGCGCTCACGGTCGATCCGGTGCGCCAACGCGAGCTCGAAGCACAACGCTGGCAGCGCCTGAACCGGTTGTCGGACGTGCCGCTGGGCACGATGGCGCGGCATCGCCGGCACGTGCTGTCGCTCGTGTTCGCCGGGCCGGTGGCGCAAGGGAAGATGACGATCGATGAACGGCATGTGCGCGTCGGCGCGTGGTCGGTGCATTGCGCGACCGGACGTGTGATGCGCGACGGCGAACCCGTCGATGCCGCGATCGAGCCGCCGCCGTCGCCGCTGCGCGCGGTGCCGTGGCTGCCTTACGACGAAGCGCTGCTGCAGCGGATCGTCGACGTCGTCGCGGGGTTGCTCGATTGAGCGGCCGCCGTCAGATCGAACCGAACAGCGCGCGCGGCCGGTCCTTCAACGTGCCGGCGAGAATCCGCAGCCCGTTGACGAGTTCGTCGCGCGAGGCCGGGCACGCGAGATTGATGCGCACGCCGTGCTCGATCTCCGCGCGATCGACCGCGAACGTCGACGACGGCATCACGATCACGCCGCGCGCCTTCGCGTTCGCGGCGAAGTCGTCGGCGCGCCACGGCGGCGGCAGGCGCAGCCACACGAACATGCACGCCGGGTCGGATTTCAGCTGCCCGGCCGGCAGCAGCTCCCGCGCGAGATCGACGCGCGCGCGGATCTCCGCGAGTTGCGCGCCCATGATCCGCTCGGCGGTGCCGTCCTCGATCCACACGGTCGCGATCAGCATCGACGTGGGGGCCGGCATCCATGCGGTCGTGCGCACCGCCTCCGCGCACAGTGCGACGCTGTCGCGCGGGCAGCTCAGGTAACCGAGGCGCAGCCCCGGCGCGAGGATCTTCGACGTCGCGCCGATATGAAACGTCAGCTCGGGGCACAGCCCCGCGATCGCCGGCAGCCGGTCGCGCACGAGCGGGCCGTATACGTCGTCCTCGATGATCGTCACGTGATGGCGGCGCGCGATGTCGACGAGCGCCATCCGGCGCGCGAGGCTCATCGTCGTCACGGTCGGGTTCTGCAGGTTCGGCACGACGAAGATCGCCTTGACCGGCATGCGCTGGCAGATCCGCTCGATCTCGTCGGGCAGCAGGCCGTCGTCGTCGGCGGGCGCGCTGACGATCTCGAACTGGAACACCGGCGCGAGCGCCTTGAGCCCGTAATACGTGAGGCGGTCGGCCACGATCACGCCGTCGGTGCCGATCAGGCTGTTCAGCACCGCATACAGCCCGTGCTGCGCGCCGCTCGTGACGACCACCTGGTCGCGCGACGGCACGAAACCCGGCGCGGCGAGCCACTGCGCGCCGGCGGCACGCGCCCAGTCGGGGCCCTGCGGCGGCTGGTATTCCTGGAGGGCGGCAAAACGCGGGTCGTTCGGCAGCGTGCCGAACGTCTGCGCGAGGCTCGCGAGAAACTCGCCGGTGGCCGGGCGGTTCACCGTCAGGTCGATCACGCCGTTGCCCGCCGCGAGCGACGCGCGGGCCGGCTCGATGCTCGGCATCGCGCCGCCGGTGACGAGCGAGCCGCGCCGTTTGCTGCCGATCACGAGGCCGCGCAGCTGCAATTCCTTGTACGCACGGGACACGGTCGACACGTTGATGCCGAGCTCGGTCGCGAGCTGGCGCTGCGGCGGCAGGCGGCTGCCCGGCGGATACATGCCGCTGCGGATTTCCTCCTCGATCGAGCTCGATACCTCGACGTAGGTCGGCCGCTTCGCCTGCGCCGGCGCGCCGCCGTCGCGCTCGCCGGAAAGTTTGTCTGATGCCATTTATCGCCCGTGACCACACAAAAAGCGTTTGTCTGCCATTTTGACCTGCCCAGCGATTGTATCCGACATCCCCCTCCCGTCAAACGTCAGTTGAAAAGTCTGTTGAATCAGTCAGTTGGAATCGGGCAAACACTAGCGCCACACAATCTCATTTTGATTGCACACAAAAAATTACTGTGTGATTCTTGATCGCAACTTTGTGTGAATCATGTGACCGGAGGGAACGCGTCATGGCGAATGTCGCCATCGTGGGTGCAGGCTTCATCGGGCTCGGCGCGGCGGCATGGCTGCAGCGCGACGGGCATCGCGTGACGCTGTTCGACCCGGCCGGCATCGGCCAGGGCGCGTCGTTCGGCAATGCCGCAACGTTCGCGCCGTACGGCTGCGTGCCGGTGAACGGCCCGTCGGTGTTCCGCGACATGCCGCACTTCCTGTTCGCCGCCGACAGCCCGCTGCGCATCCGCTGGCCGTACCTGCTGCACGGCGCGCCGTGGCTCGCGCGGTTCCTGCTCGCATCGACGCCCGCGCGCCACGCACGCAGCGCCGCCGCGCTGGCCGCGCTGCTGTCGCGCGCCGCCGACGGTTATGCGCCGCTGCTTGCACCGTCGCGGCTCGCCGCGTTCGTGCGGCCGCGCGAATGCCTGTACCTGTATGCGCGGCAGGCGTCGTTCGACGCCGCGCAGCCGTCGCTCGCGCTGCGGCGCCGGCTCGGCGTGCCGTTCGAAACGCTCGACGCGAGCGCGATCCGCCGGCTCGAGCCCGCACTCGCGCCGATCTTCACGCGCGGCGTGCTGTTCGTCGGAAGCTGGCACTTCTCCGATCCATGCGGATTCCTCGGCGCCCTGTTCGCGCACCTCGCCACCGGCGGCGCCGCGCTCGAACGCACGCGCGTCGAACGGATCGAGCCCGCCCGCGACAGCGTGAACGTGCATGCGGGCGGCGCCATGCGCACGTTCGATCACGTCGTCATTGCCGCCGGCGCCCGCTCGCGCGCACTCGCGGCTGCCTGCGGCGACACCGTGCCGCTCGATACCGAGCGCGGCTACCACGTACAGTTCGGCGCGCACGAGCCGATCGTCTCGCGGCCGGTCGGCTGGGCCGAGCGCGGCTTCTACATGACGCCGCTCGACGAAGGGCTGCGCGCGGCCGGCACCGTCGAACTCGGCGGCTTCGACGCGCCGATGAATCCGTCGCTCGTCGCGCTGCTCACGCGTTCCGCGCGCGAAGCCGTGCCGTCGCTCGGCGCACCGACGCGCAGCTGGCTCGGCTTCCGGCCGACGCTGCCGGACGGCGTGCCCGTGATCGGCCGCGCGCGGCGCAGCGCGCGCGTGATCCATGCATTCGGCCATCAGCATCTCGGCGTGACGCTCGCCGGCATCACCGGGCAAATCGTCGCCGACCTCGTCGCCCAGCGCGCACCGCCGCTGGACCTCGCACCGTACCGGGCCGCGCGATTCTGACGCGCGCCGCGACTTTCACCACTGCAAGGAGGCATCCATCATGAATCGTCGTAACTGGCTGGCTTGGCTGGCCGTCTGCTCGATCGGCACGGTCGGCGCATCCGCGCAGGCCGCGGACCCGGAGACCGTCAAGATCGGCTTCGCCGGCCCGCTGACGGGGCCCGTCGCGCGCGTCGGCAAGGATCTGCAATACGGTGCGCAACTCGCGCTCGACGAAGAAAACGCGAAACATCCGACCGTGGGCGGCAAGCCCGTGCGCTTCGTGCTCGACGTGCAGGACGACCAGGCCGATCCGCGCATCGCGATCCAGGTCGCGCAGAAGCTCGTCGACGACGGCGTGGTCGGCGTGATCGGCCACTACAACTCGGGCTGCAGCATTCCCGCATCGGCCGTCTACAAGCAGGCGAACGTCGCGATGATCACGCCCGGCTCGACCAATCCGCAGCTGACGATGCAAGGCTTCAAGAACGTGTTCCGCACGATGGGGCACGACGGCGTCGGCGGCGTGGTGGCCGGCCGTTTCGCGGTCGAGCAGCTGAAGGCGAAACGGATCGGCATCATCGACGATCGCACCGCGTTCGGCCAGGGTCTCGCCGACGCGTTCGAGAAGGGCGTGAAGGATGCGCACGGCAGCATCGTGTCGCGCGAATACACGAACGACAAGGCCGTCGATTTCCGCGCGATCCTGACGACGATGAAGAGCAACAACGTCGACCTGCTGTTCTTCGGCGGCCTCGACGAACAGGGCGCGATGCTCGTCAAGCAGATGCGCTCGCTCGGCATCCGCGCGCAGCTGTTCGGCGCCGGCGCATTGAAAAGCAATGCATTCCTGAAGATCGCCGGCACCTCGGGCGAAGGCACGCAGGATCTCGAACCGGGGCCGGCGCTCGACAAGCTGCCGTCCGCCGTCGCGTTCGCGCAGCGCTACAAGGCACGCTTCAACCAGGATGTCGAGCTCTATGCGCCGTTCTCGTACGACGCGGCGCTCGCGATGATCGCGGCGGTACGCAAGGCCGATTCGCTCGATCGCGGCAAGATCGTCGCGAGCCTGCCCGGCGTATCGGTCACCGGCGTGACCGGAAAGATCTCGTTCGACGAGCGCGGCGACCTGATCAAGCCGCCGTACACGCTGTTCCGCGTCGAACAGGGGCAGTGGCACAGCATCCGCACGGTCGGCGGCGCGTCGAACTGACGCGCGGCGGCGCGACCGGGAACCACACCGTCATCGCGCCGCCTGCTGCCGCTGCACCTCCTGCGCTTTCATCTGCAGATACGCGCCGCGCTCGACCTCGTGCAGTTGCTGCGGATACTGCTCGGTCGCGTCGAACCAGCGCGCGAGGCGCTGGTCGAGCGGCTTGTCGAGCGTCGCGAGATACGCATCGATCGCGAGGTAGTAGCGCATCGTGTTGCGCTCCAGCAGCCCGCGCACGCCGCCGACGTACTGCGGCTGCGCGGCCGATCCCCCGACATTCGTGAAGCCGACCTTGTCGCTGCCGACGGTCGCGAGGTAGGTCTTCATCGCCATGCGGCCGACCGTGCCGAAACCATACGAATACGTGAGATGCAGGAACGTGCGCGACGCGCCGACCGGCACGGCCTCCAGCGCGATCCGGTAATCCTTCGTGCCCATCGGGCCGCTGTCGGCGGTCAGGTCGACCTGGAAATAGTCGGGCGATGCGGCCGCCACGCGATAGCGGAACTGCACGCGATAGGTGTCGGACAGCTTCTGCTGGATCTTGCGGCCGAGGTTCACGTCGAGCACCGGGCCGTTGCCGCCGCCCGATGCATGACAGTATTTCGTGTTCAGGTGCAGGATCAGCACCGCGCACCAGTTCGCGGGGCCCTGCGCGGGATCGTCGAGCTGGCCGCTCACGACCGCGAACGGATAGTCGACCACCGCGTAGATGTCGCCCTTCAGCGACGACGACGCTTCCGTCGATTCGAGCACCAGCGGCCGGTGAAACGCGTTGTCCTTCAGTTGCGCGCCGAGGCTGCGGTAACGGTCGAGCAGCGCCGCCGCATCGTCCGCGCCGAACGACAGCGCGCTCCAGCCCGTACACAGGGCCGCGACGAGCGCGTACCAGGCGCGGCGGGCGAGCCACGTGCCGCGCGGATGTCCGGATGTCTTCATTCTTGTGCTCCCGCCTGGCGCGCGATGGTCGCGCGCATGTGTCACAGAATACGCCTGGCCGCAGCGCAACATTGCACGCGAAAAGGCCGTTATCGACGCCGCTTCACCGGCACCGGCAACTGCGCGGCGGTGATCCGGATCAGCGCCGACAGCCATTCGCGATCGTCCCAGTGCTCGCCCGAGATGACGAGATGCGGCTTCGCGCCCGGATACGGCGAACCTTCCTCGCACGTACCGAGAAACGCGCGGCCTTCGGGCGTCGGCTTGACGAACAACCGATCGTCGCAGACGAGCGCCGCCATCTTGCCGTCGCAATAGATACCGTACTCGCCGAACATCTTGCGCGCCGATACCGTGCCGGCCGCCGCCATCTGCTCGACGATGAAATCGACTGTCCCCTGGCTCGATGCCATCCCTGCTCCTTGCAAAAGGTGTATGACCGCTGCGTGTGCCCGACCGTTCCGCCTGATCGGCGGATGCGCTGCGGTGCGTCATCCATTCGTCGGCGGAACGCGCATTCGGACGCATTCGGGCACGTGCAGGCATTCGCGGCCCGCAACACGCTGCGTGTCGTGTCGTGACATTCACATGACGGCGCACGGCCGAGCGAGACTATCGCGATCGACGACGTAACAATGCGACAACGCCCGCCTACGAACGCAATACCGACGGCGCGACGCCCAGCCAGCGATGAAAGCTGCGCCGCATGTTTTCGGTATCGCCGAAACCGCACTCGTTCGCCACGCGCTGCAGCGACGCGGCCCCGCTTTCGAGCGCCGCCCGAGCGGCTTCCACGCGCAGTTTCTCGACGGCCTTGGCCGGCGTGAGGCCGGTTTCCGTCTGGAACGCCCGCGCGAATTGGCGCGGGCTCATGCACGCCTGCTCGGCCAGGTCGCTCACGCGCAAGCGTGCGCCGAGATTGCGGCGAATGTGGTCGAGCAACGGCTTGAAGCGCCCTTGCGCGCTGTCCAGTTCGATCAGCGCCGAGAACTGCGACTGTCCGCCGGGGCGCCGGTAGTACACGACCAGACGTTTCGCGACGGCGCGCGCCAGCCGCTCGCCGCGATCCTCGCCGATCAACGCGAGCGTCAGGTCGATGCCGGCCGTGATGCCGGCGCTCGTCCAGAACGGCCCGTCGTTCACGTAGATGCGATCGAGCGCGAGCCGCACCTGCGGAAACGCCCGCGCAAACCGCTCGCCGCAGCCCCAGTGCGTGGTCGCCAGCCGGCCGTCCAGCACGCCGGCCGCGGCCAGCAGCAGGCTGCCCGAACAGACACTCGCCACCCGGATGCCGCGCGCCGCGCAGCGCCGCACGAACGCGCAAGTCGCTGCGTCGGCCATCGCGGCATCGACGCCGTCGCCGCCCGCGACCAGCAATGTATCGAGGTCCACCGCATCCGGCAACGGCTCGGCGTGCCAGCTCACGCCCGACGAACTGCGCACCAGCCCCGGCTGCGCCGCGACGATGCGAACCGCGTAATACGGCTCGCGCGCGTAGTCGGCCATCTCGAACGCGGAAACGGGCCCGGCGGCATCCAGCACCTGGAAACCGGGATACACGAGCATGGCGACGCGATCGGTCATGGCAGAAAGTGCGGGAGAAATGACATTGCGACGGACAGCGCGCGGCGCGATGCTACACGCCGCTCATACCTGGGGAGATCGTGATGGCCATCACGCCGTTCATCGTCGTATTCGCATTGTTCGATCATGTCACGCAGCTCGATTTCACCGGGCCGGACGAAGTGTTCTGGCGTCTGCCGGGCGCGCGGATCCGGCGGGCCTCGGTGCGCGGCGGACCGATTCGCGCGGACAGCGGCCTGACCGTTGCCGAGGTCGAGCGGCTCGCCGACATCGCGCACGCCGATCTCGTCTGCGTGCCGGGCGGGCTCGGCGTGATCGACGCGATCGCGGACGATGCATTCGTCCGCGAGGTGCGCCGGCTCGCGCTCGGCGCCCGCTATGTTACCTCCGTGTGCAGCGGGTCGCTGGTGCTCGGCGCGGCCGGGTTGCTGCAAGGCCGGCGGGCCGCCTGCCACTGGGCGTGGCGCGACCTGCTGCCGCCGTTCGGCGCGATCGTCGACGAAGGCCGCGTGGTGCGCGACGGCCCGGTCGTCACGGGCGGCGGCGTCACCGCCGGCATCGACATGGCGCTCTCGGTGATGGCCGACCTGGCCGGCCCGGCCTACGCGCAAGCGGTGCAGCTCGGCATCGAATATGCGCCCGAGCCGCCGTTCGACTGCGGACGTCCCGAGCAGGCCGCGCCGGACATTCTCGCGTCGGTGTCCGCGCTGTTCGAGCGCGTGCGGCCCGATCGTCATGCGGTCGTGGCGCGTGCGGCGCAGCACCTTGCGCTACCCGACGCGAGCCGACAACCGGCATGACGCACGCGCGGCCCGGGCCGGATCGACGCGACGCCGTTACTTGTCTGCCGCAAACGCGCTCGACATCTGCCGCGCCCGCTTCACGTCGTCGCCGTGCAGGTAGATCGACGTCGTCGAGATCGACGCATGCCGCAGGTTGTCGCGCACGGTCGTCAGCTCCGCGCCGCGCGCCAACGCATGCGTCGCATGCGTATGACGCATCCAGTGCGGGCTCGCCTGCCGCAGCTTCTGCGCGAGCGCGGGGTTGTCGGCCTCGACCTGATCGGCCGTCTGCGTGAAGAAACGCTGCATCACCTTCCACAGCCGCACGCTCGTGATCGCGGCCGCGCCGTCTTCCGCGAGGCTCGCGATCAGCGGCGTATCGGGCCGCCAGCGCACCGGCGTGACCGGCAGCCGGCGTGCGACCAGGTAACGGTCGAGCGCCGTGCGCGCGAGCGGCGGCAGCGCGACGCGCGCGGCCTTGCCGCCCTTTCCGACCACCTTCAGCCACGCGTCGCCGTGCGCGTCCGTCTCGATGCCGCCGAGCGTCGCGCCGACCAGCTCGCTCGCGCGCAGCCCGGTCGCATAGCCGAAATCGAGAATGAAGCGCAGCCGTTGCGCGGCGGCCGGCGTCCAGCCCGACTGCGGCGCACCGGCCGCCGTGCCGGTGCGGAACTCGAGCCCGTCGGCGATCGTGCGCACGAGCAGCCATTCGCCTTCGGTGAACGCGTGCGACGTGTCGAGTGCGTTCGCGCCGCGCGTGTCGCGCACCTTGACGCCCGCGAACGGATTCGCCAGCAGGTAGCGCTGCTCGATCAGCCAGCGAAACAACGCGCCGAGCACCGACAGCGTGTATGCCGCCGAACGCGCGGACAGCGCGCCCGAGAACGGCCGCCAGTCGGGCGCACCGCGCGGCCGCACGGGCCCGACCCAGCGTTCGTGCGGGCTCGGGCGCCGCACGAATGCGCGATACGCGACCGCGTCCTCGGTCGTCAGCGACGACAGCGCGCGGCCGCGCTCGACGATCGCCCACAGGATCAGCCGCTCCGCCTCCTTCCGGTACGCACGCCGCGTCGCGGCCGATTCGTGCAGCGACAGCCACGCGTGCACGGCCGCGTAATCGTTGTCCGCATCGAGCGTGCTGGTCGCACGCGGCGCGCGGAACGTGCCGGCCGAGCCGTCGACCTCGTGCGGCAGCTTCAACTGCTCCCACGGCACGATGCTGCCGCGCGGCGTCGCCGCGATCAGCGCGCGCGCCCGTTCGGTCAGGTCCGGATGCGCGGCGAAAAACGCCTCGATGTGCCGCGCACCGGCCACGCCGAGGCCCGCGATCGCACGCCACCACTGGCGCCGGCGCGGAATCCGCACCGTGAGATCGGCGAGCGTCGCGATCCCGTGCGCCCGCAGCGCGGCGACCGCACGCGCGGGCAGCCACAGGCCGACGTCGTCGCTGATCTGCGGGACCGGCGCGCGCGCATGACGCAGCAGGCCGATCGCTTCGGCAGCCGCCTTCGCCTCCCGAATACGCTCACCGTCGGGATGACCGAGACGCTCCGCGAGATCGGGCCGGCCGACCTGCCGTGCAACGTGCACGAGGCGGCGGCGAATCCCGCCGATCACGCCGCGCGCCGAGCGCCCTTCGCCGAGACGATCGGGCAGGTAGCGTTCGACGGCCTGGCGCACGGTCATGCCCGCGTACCATGCGCGCAGCGCGGCCAGTTCGTCGGCGTCGGGATAGCCTGCGGGCGCAGGCGCGGAATCGGAGGAAGGCAGTGAGGCGAGGCGCGGTTTCATGGGCGCCAGTTTGACAGAAGCGCGCGCGGCCGGATACGTCGCGCGCGGCGTTCCGGGGCACTCCGGGAGCAGATCGCGGCCAAGATGATCGCGCTGACGATTGCCGAGCGGAACGAAGGCCGCATCGACACCGCGCTCGACGCAGGCAATTTCTCGGGCGACCTGTTGAACGGCATCGGCTACGACCTCGTCAACGCCGGCCGGAAGATCGATCGTGAGATGGCGACGATCGATGCGCGCCTCGCGCAGTCACCCGATGACCCGTATGCGCTCGACAGCAAGGGCTGGACGCTCCATCGCCTCGGTCGCGACGACGAAGCGCTGACGTGGTTCGACCGGCCGATTCAGGATTCAGGGAGCGACGCCGCGCAACGCGTCACTCCTCGCCTTTCGCGCCCGGATTGAGCATCACGACGAAGCCGGCCACTCCGACGACCAGCGCGACCGCGCCGCCGCGCAGCGCCATCGCGTTGTCGAACAATAGCCCCGTCACGACGGCCATCATCCCCACGAGCGAGACGAACACGGCGATCGCCGCGACGACGATCCGGGATTGGCGGCGTATCATTGCGCCCCCTCCGGGTTACGCGGCCGCAGCCGCTACGTCGGCATCGTCGCCGCGAATCAGCAGCACCGGGCACTTCGAGCCGCGCACGAAGCGCTCGGCGACGCTGCCGAGCAACACGCGCCGGATGCCGCGCCGCCCGTGCGTGCCGACCACCGCGAGATCGATCCCGCCTTCCTTCACGTAGCGCTGCAGGCGTTCCGAGATGTCCTCGCCGATGCTCTCCGTCTCGACGAGTTCGGCCTCGCCTTTCGCACCGGCGAGCGCGATGACCTGTTCGGCTTCGCGCAGTACCTTGCGCCCGTCGTCGCGCATTTCCTCGACGAGCGCGTGCGGATCGAAACGGCCCGCGTAAGTGAACAGCACCGACTTGTCGACCACATACACGGCACTGACTTGCGCGTCGCCTGCCAGCGCGACCTTTACGGCCTCGGCAAGCGCCAGTTTCGACGAAGCGCTGCCGTCGACGGCCACCATGATCTTCTTGTACATGCAAACCTCGCTGGGGTGAATTGCCGCGCGGCTGGGTGCGCGCGGCCCTGTCACCATCATCGGCGGACGGCGGGTTCGAATGTTGACGGCGATCAAGCGAGCGACCATGCCGGCTGCGACCGGCCGACGCAGGGCGCGGCGCGCGCGCCGGAGCCCGCACCCTTTTGCGTCCTCGCGTATGCGGCGCGCGATACGCGTGCTTGTCGAACCCGCCGGCGCGCGACGGAATCCGCCGGGCCCGCGGCGGCCGCGCGCCGCCCGTGCGCACCGGAATCGAGCGGCCACCATGCCGAAGGCGCTATCATCGGATGTGCGACTTTCGTCCGGCCCTTATTTGCCGGCCCACTTTCAACTCGCTCAACCGACATGACAACGACTACCGAACGCGTGGACGGCGCCGCCCAGCATCTCGTCGCCGCCCGCCATGCCGGCTCGCCCGGCCCGCTGCTGCCCGATGCTCTGCGCCCCGACGACATCGACACCGCGCTCGCGATCCAGCAGCGCGTGGCCGACCTGCTCGGCGAATCCGTCGGCGGATGGAAATGCGCGCTGCCGCCGCCCGACCGCGTGATCCTCGCACCGATCTTCGCGTCGACGATCCGCGAGGCCGATGCGCCGTACCGCGTCGTCGGCGGCCCGATCGTGCGGATCGAACCGGAAATCGCGTTCGTGCTCGATCGCGACCTGCCCGCGCGCGAGCAGCCGTACGACGAACAGGACGTGCGCGACGCGATCCGCGAGGTGCGCATCGTGCTCGAGGTGCTCGGCTGCCGCTATGCGGAGCCCGCGCGCGCGTCGAAGTTCGAGCTGCTGGCCGACGGGCAATTCAACCAGGGGCTGTGCGTCGGCCCGGTCGTGCCCGACGGGCTGAACGTGCCGCTCGAGACGCTGGCGCTGTCGTTCGAAGGCGCGCTGAACCGCACGATCGACGGCCGCCATCCGGACGGCGATCCGCTGAAGCCGCTGGTGTGGCTCGTCAACTTCCTCGCATCGCGCGGCGACACGGTGCGCGCCGGGCAGATCGTGACGACCGGATCGTACGCGGGCGCGATCGACGTACCGCTCGGCGATGCGCTGACGGTTCGCTTCGGCGAGCTCGGCAGTTTGTCGGTGACGTTGACGGCCTGATGCAAGCGGCGCGCGGGCACGGCTGAACGGGCTGGTCACTGATCGCTGATCGCTGGCCGCAGCGCGACGGCCGCGATTGTTGCGCGGCCGGTGTCAGGCGCGCGGCTGCGCGCACTGTCGTGACGGCAACGTCATCGCGGCCACGCCGGCAACGACGCACGCGAGCCCGAGCCACGCCGATGCCGACCGCGATTCCCCGAGCAGCGCCATGCCGATGCCGATGCCGATCGGCACGCGCAGACAGGCCTGCGCTGTCGTGCCGACCGAACCGAGCGTCTGCACGAGCCGAAAATAGATGACGAACGCGATCGCCGCCCGTGCCGGCAGCGATCGCGACGACGGATGAAGCGTCCACGGACGGTCGGCGGCGAGACTGGCAGGCACCAGCACGATCGCCCCGACGATCAGCGAGCCGGCGGGCGACATCCCCTGGAACGACCGCCCGTAGCGCGCTGCGCCCCCCTGCATCTTCCGTACGACGTGATAACGTTGCACATCCCCGCGCGCACCGCGCCCTACCCCGTGGCATGCGCACCGCTTTCACGCCGATATCGAACATGTCGCTGACACCGCTTCCCGCCCTGCTCGACGAAACCCTGCGCACCGTCGTGCGCCGCTACCGGCTGCCGCCGCTCGACAGCGCGTCGTCGCCGGCCGACGCCGCGAACCCGGCCGCCACGCTTGCGATCGTGATCGAGGAAGCGCGCAGGATGCGAAGCGACGGGCACACACCCGACGCGGCGCTGCGGCAGCGCTTCATCGACGCCCTCGCGCGGATGATCCGCGATGCGATGGATACGCATTCCGGCGATCCCGCGTTTCAGGCAGCGGTGCTGCGGCACGATGCGCCGAGCGTGCGCGAATACGCGTCGTTGTCGGCACACGCGGAGCAGGACCGTCGCGCGCTGCACTCGGCCGTCAACGCGATCGCGCACCCGGCCAAGCTCGAGCGCAGCGCCCGGCCGTGGCAACGCGACGGGCTCGCGCGGCTGCATGCGGCCGCCACCGGCGCGTCGTGGGCCGATCTGCACGACACGCTGCGGCACCTGCTCGCACTGCCCGACATGAAGACCGACCCGGCCTTCGAACAGGACATCGTCAAGCTGAAAGACAGCCCCGCGCTCGAACGCCTGCTGCGCGTCGACGCACTGGCATCGGACGAGCACGTGCGCCGCTACCGTGCGCTGTGGGTCCGCCAGGGTCCGCTCGAAGGCAGCTCGGTCGCCGTTGCACAGGGCGTCGCATCGCAGCAGCGCGGCGCAGCCGTCGAAGCGCTGGCCGCGCAGGCGCTCGACGCGCTGGCCCGCAGGCTCGACGCCGTCGACGCACGCCGCACGTACCGGGTGGTGACGTCGATGCGCGTGCCGTCGTCGATACCGGGCCGGCACGATCGCGCGAAAACCGAATGGGACGCGATCCTGCTCGAACGCCCTCGCGGCGACGACCCGGCGCCCGCGTGGAACGTGCGCTTCCTCGTCGAAGCGAAAGCGTCCGCGGATGCCGCGACGACCGATCTGCCGCGGCTGCTGCGCGGCCTGACCCTGCTCGCGCAGGCCGACCCGGACACGATCTATTCGTTCGAGACGCACCAGGGCACGGTGCGCGTGCACGGCGCGTCGCTGCGGGCGCTGACGACCGACGACGCCGCGCTGCAACGGGAAGTGCTCTATTGCTGCGATGCGTCCGCGGACGCGACGCCGCGCCTGCTGGGCGCCGCGAGCCGGATGCAGTTGCTGTCGGCGCAAGCCAGCCTCGAGTACGCGAGCGCACTCGCGCAACAGCCGCACACCGTTCCTGACGGCCTCAGCGTCGTCTGGCACGCGCTGCTGACGATGCCGCAATGGCATGCGGTGCTGCACCAGTACCCGTCGTTGCGGCAGGTGCGCGAGCTGATGGTGGCGATCGACGACTTGCGGGCCGCGATCGACGAGGTCGATGAAGGCGGTGCGGCCAGCAGCGTGTACGCGTGACGCACGAAACGAGCCGCCGCGCGGCGGCCGGAACGCGCGGCCCGCTCAGTTGGTGAGCACGCCGAACGGCAGCGTCCATCCCGCCAGCCGGCCGCCATCCGCCCACCGATCGCCGGCCGCATCGCACGGCAGCAGAATCGGCGCGGCCGCGCATTCGAGCGTTTCCTTCGGCGTATGGCCGAACTCCGCCTTGAACAGCCGGTGGAAATACTTCTCGTCGGGAAAACCGTGCGCCCACGCGATCTCCGCGATGCGCTGATGCCGGCGCTGCGGGTCGCCGAGCACGTGGTACGCGTGACGCAGCCGCCGCCGCGTGATCTGCCGCATCACGCCGCCGTCTTCCTTGAACAGCTGGTAGAGCCGCGCTCTCGACACGCCGATGTCGCGGCAGATCCGGTCGGGATCGAGGTCGGGCTCCAGCAGATGCACGTCGATGTAGCGGCGGACCCGCTCGGCCAGCGCCCCGTCGATCGGGCCGCGTGCGTCGTGCAGCGCCTGCGCGGTCGGGGCAACCGCCGCGGCGAGCAGCAGCAGCATCGACTGGACGATGCTCGGGATCTCGTGCGTGCGCAGATTCGGCAGATTGCGGAACAGCGACAGCATGTGGTCGCCGAGCAGCCGCCCCACGCCGCTCGTCAGCGTCTGGCCGTGCGCCTGCGCCGCATGGCTCGGCAGCAGGTACCTGGGCACGACCAGGCTGATCACGTCGCCGGCCTCGACCCTGCAGTCGTTGATCTGCGCGACGTCGTACACGAACACGTCGCCGGCGCCCTTGACCAGTTCGGGCCCGCCGGTGTGGCTGGCCATCCGGCCACCGAGCAGCAGCGTGAAGCGGATCGAATCCTGTCCGTCGAGGCGGATCCGCCGCGTGGTCCGATGAACCCGGTAGGCCGGCGCGCGCGATCGCCAGTGGCGGCCCGACAGGATCAGCGGGCCGAGTGCCGCGCCGCTCGCCTCCGCGTCGAACACGCCGTGGCCGCCGTCGTCTTCCAGGCGGCAGTCGCACAGCATGTCCTTGACCCAGACGTGGAACCTGTCCCGCTCGGGGTAGTCGATGGTGCGAAACTTGAAAACGGGGACGAATGCCGCTTGATCCATGACAGTGTTTTTATCGAGCCGACACGAGAGGATAGATCGGTTCGCAGATTATCGGACCCAATTGCGCCGGCGCAAGGCCGGCGCGGCACCTCGTCCACCCAGGCGGTCGACGGGCGCCCCGCGACGGGCGCCGTCGTCGTCGTCGTCGCGGCCATCAGCGTTGCGGATGGCATTCCCAGTTGTTGTACGTCGGCCGATCGATCGGCGTGAGCCCCGGAATCATGAACACCGTACAGCCGAAGCGCCGCCCCTTGCCGGTCGTCGCGTCGTAACTCACCTTCTGGCCACCGAGCCCGTCCTTCTTCCCGTACTGCACGTTGGCGATCGTGATCTCGTCCGACGACGCGAGCCCGAGCGTCTTCGCGGTCGACGTCTGCACGTCGACCATGTTCATCTGCGTCGAACCGCACGCGGACAACACGAGGCCGGCGGCCGCCGCGCCCAGCGCCGTCCGCAAGGTGACGGCGCATTGCAGGATCTGCTTCATGGTTTCTCCTTCGAATTCCCGGTGGGGCACGATTACGAGCCCGGCGTAAAAAAGCTGGACTGGATCTGGCTGCCGACGTTCGCGACGAACGATTGCCAGACGAGCGCCATCGCCCCCGCGGCATTGACGGCCAGCGCCGGCCATGACCCGTCCTGCGGATCCAGCGTCGACGTGCTCCACGCCCCGTTCCGATAGCCGGCCACGAGGAGGAGCGACGCGTTCGGTGTGCCCGTGTCCTGCCAGGCGACGGTCACGTTGCCGGCCGCGTCGATCACCAGCGGCGGGTACTGGAGCGCCGCCCCGTTCAGGTGTTCCGTCAGCCGCTGCAGCGTCCCCCAGTTTCCGCCGGCATCGGATACGCTCGCCTGCAGGACCGCGCCCCCTTCCGCCCACATCGCGGCGGCCACGCCGTTTTCGTTGACGGCCAGCATCGGCGTCGCGATGAAACCCGTCGGCTCGACGATCGCCGGCGCCACCGGCTGCGAGGGCTGCCATCCGGTTCCGGCGACGTAGCGCTGCGACATCGTGGCGGTGTAGATCTTCCCGCCCGTCACGTCGAGTTGCCCCCAGAGCAGCGTGATGTTGCCCTTCGCGTCCATGCCGGCGACCGGCGAGATGATCGTCGTGAACAGGCTCGTATTCGATACGGCCTGGTTGACGTTGGTCCAGCCGTTGGTCGCGTCGTACGTGGCCGTCCACAACGCCGACTTCGTATGGTTGGTCTGCCGCCACGCGAGCACCGCGCGGCCGGACGACAGGACCGACAGCATCGGCCTCACGTTGTCCGTATCGCCGGTCACCGCGCCCGGCCCCGTCTGCACCGGCATCTGGACCAGCGCCGTCGGCGACCACTGTCCGGCCTGCGTATAGCGCGTCCACGCGATGCGCGTGTCGAGCAGGCTGATCGACTGTGTCCATGTGACGAGCGCGTTGCCCTGGCTGTCCATGCCGGCCGAATAGGACGAACCGGCCATGTCCGGCACCAGTGCGACCGGGGTGCCCCAACCGCCATTCGGGGTGTACGGGCGCGCCCACAGGGCGTACGTGTTGGGGCCCGGCGTCCACTCGGTCCAGAATGCGACCGCCTGCCCGCTCGCGTTGCCGACCAGTTGCGGTTGCACCCCGGTCAGCGAATTCATCGCATGCGAACCGTCGCTCGTGTCGAGCCGCGTCGCGCTTCCCCAACCCGAGCCCGGCACATAGCGTGCGCCCCACATCTCGTTGCCGGTCGTGCCGGCCGTGCCGTTGGTCATCCAGGTGGCGAGCGCGTTGCCGCTCGCGTCGATGGTCACGCTCGGCTCGCCTTCCGGCCCCTTGCCGTCCACCGCGGCGGCCTTCGACCAACCGGCCTGCGGCTGCGTGGTCCCGCCGCCCGTCGGCCCGCCATTCGAGCCGCCATTCGAGCCGCCGTTCGAACCGCCATTCGAACCGCCGCCGGGCGAGGTCGAACCGGAAGGTGAACCGGGATTGTTCGGCGACGACAACGATGCGCCGCCGTTCGTGGCAACGTCGTCACCGCCGCATGCGGACAGCGCGAGCGCGGCTGCCATGACCATCCATGCAATGGGTTTCATCGGAATCCTCTTTTTCTCTTTCCGGCGTACTCTCGTCTGCCGTTCGCCGACACGCTGTACCGCACCGATCGGCCTCTTGATAAGCAATGCTATTGAACAGGCACGAAAACCGGCGTCCGTTCGCCCCCGTCATGCTCGGCTCCGTCGTACGGATCGATGCGAACACCGCCTTCGGCAGACCGCCCCCTTCGGGCAGCGAGGACGACGACCGACGCCTATCGTCGAAGGTCCGTCGCTGCCGGCTGCATCTTAATTCAGGCGGTCCGGATTCAAGGTGGCGATGCGTCCACACTGAGTGGACTTCCATTTCGCCGGCCCGCCTGCGCGCGCTCGCGGCCAGGGCCGCGGGTGCGGTACGATACGCGCCGGGGCGAAACGCCTCACCTGAGAGACCCGGCCGCTGCGGCCCCACACCCGGCACAAGAAAAAAATGCCCAGAAACCCATTGCTGCACCGACACCTGTTCGCCGCGCTGGCGGCCGGCCTGTTCTGGATTCCGGCTGCCCATGCCAGCGGCGACGATGGCTGCTACGCGCCCACCACGCTCCGGCAGACCGCCTACTCGTGCGCCAACCTGCCGATGCTGAGCCCCGCGAACGACACGCGCATCAACGCGATGCTGATGATGGTCGACAGCGCCAAGGTCGCGCAGGCGTTTCCGGACCCGAAGACGATCCCCGCGAAAGACCGGATCAACCAGATCATCGTGCCGTTTCCGATGGACTTCTCCGGGTGGATCTACATCGGGCAGAAGGAGCCTGACACGACCGCCAAGGCCGACAACGCGGCGGATGGCGACGCGTCGTCGAACCGCTATGCCGACGGCGAAGGCAGCATCTGCCGCAGCATGAACTCGGGCGCCGACGCGTTCAACGACGCACTGGGCGGTGCCGGCGGCCTCCCCGCCGACGAAGCCGCACGCCTGCGCGCGGCCCGTGCCGACATCGCGCAGAAGACCTGCGCCGCCGGCGCCGCGAGCGCCGCGTGGACGAAACCGCCGGTCAAGTCGCCGCTCGGCCAGCAGTTCGCCGCGTACCTCGACGGTACGAACGCGTTCTACCGCGCCGACTTCCTCACCGCGACCCGGGCCTTCGCGAACGCGTCGCACAGCGCGAACCCGTGGCTGAAGGAAACCGGGCTCTACATGGCCGGGCGCGCGCAGCTGAACGCCGCGCAGGCCAACGTGTTCGACAACGACAACCCGACGCCGTCGCTCGGCCGCGTGACGAAGGTGTCGCTCGACGCCGCGAATACGGTGTTTCGCACCTACCTGAAGATCTATCCGCAGGGACGCTATGCGACCTCCGCGAACGGGCTGTTGCGGCGGGTCGCGTGGCTCGGCGGCAACGTCACGCAGCAGGCCGACCTGTACGGCCACGCGCTCGCGCGCTGGTCGCCGGCGACGTCGAACGTGCCGCTGATCCAGCTGGCGAACGAACTCGACAGCAAGCTGCTGTTCGGCACGGAATTCGATGCGCGCCAGATCCAGTCGCCGACCGTGCTCGCGACCGTCGACCTGCTGCGCATGCGCACGTCGGACAACAGCGATTCGAGCCGCAGCAAGCCGCTGACCCTGGACGAGCTGCAGGCGCAGAAGCCGCGCTTCGCGAACGCGCCCGCGCTCTACGACTACCTGCTCGCGACCTGGTATGTCCAGATCGAGCACAAACCGGACGCCGCGCTCGCCTTGCTGCCGCAGGCGCCCGCCGAGCCGCTCGACTACTTCGGCCTGAGCCAGCAGGCGCTGCGCGGGTTCGCGCTGGAGGATAGCGGCCAGGCCGACAAGGCGCGCCAGCTGTGGCGCGACCTGATCCCGCTCGCGAAATTCCGCTTCCAGCGCGAGGCGCTGGAACTCGCGCTCGCGATCAACCTGGAACAGGCCGGGCTCGTCAACGACGCGTTCGCCGACGATTCGCCCGTGCAGAACGCCGCGATCCGCGCCGTGCTGCTGCGGCGCGCCGCCAATGCGGACCTGCTGCGCGCGCAGGCACAAAACCCGGCGGCCGGCGGCGCGCTGCGCGACACCGCGCTGTACACGCTGCTGTACAAGGAACTCACGCGTTCGCACTACGCCGAGTTCATCGCCGATGCCGCGCTGGTGTCCGGCACGCCTGCCGATCCGTTGAAGCCGTTCGTCGCGTCCGGTGCGAAAACCGAAGACGGCTACACGTGCCCGTCCGCGCGCGACATCGCGGCGATGCTCCAGCAGAATCCGGCCGACGCGAAAGGGTTGAACTGCCTCGCCGAGTTCGTGCGCGTCAACCCGCTCACGGCCAACCTCGAAGGCGATGTGGTGCCTCCGTGGATGCGCAACGCGTCGGCGGCGAACGCCGCGCGCGTGCCGCCGACGCTCGGCGCGGCGCCGTCGCAGTTCGCGGGCAAGCCGTACGAGCGGATGTCGAGCTACGTGACGGTGATGGCCGATGCGCAGGCGAACCCGAACGACCGCGCGTATGCGTACTACCGCGCGATCAGGTGCTACGCGCCGGCAGGCTCCAACGAATGCGGCGGCAAGGACGTGCCGAAGAACGTGCGCAAGCGCTGGTTCGATACGCTGAAGGCCAGCTACGCGGGCAGCGTGTGGGCGCAGAAACTCCGCTACTACTGGTAAGCGCCGCGTGAAGCGTGTCGCGTATGTCGCGTATGTCACGTGTATGGCGCTGCTGCTGGCCGGACGCGTTGCGCTGGCCGGCACCGTCGATGCCGCGCAGTACGACACGTTCTGGCTGTGGGCGGGCGTGAAGCCGCAGGCGGTCGTGCGCGGCGCCCGCGCCGTCTACGTGCTGCAAGGGCAGATCGAGGCATCGCCGCGGGACGAGTCGCAAGTACGCGTCATCGCGCAGGGCGTCGCGCTGCCACCCGCGCCGCATGCGCGCGTGTGGCTCGTCTATCGTGCGCATACGCTGCGCTGGACGCCGCGCGTCACGCAGATCATGCTCGCGCAACTCGAACGCTGGCGCGCGTCGGGTCGCACCATCACCGGTATCCAGATCGACTTCGATGCACGCACGCGCCACCTGCAGGACTACCTCGAATTCCTGCGGACGCTGCGCGAGACGCTGCCCGCCGATTGCCGGCTGAGCATCACGGGGCTGCTCGACTGGAGCAGCCGCATCGATACCGACCAGGTCAACCAGCTCAGGGGGATCGTCGACGAAGTCGTCGTGCAGACCTACCAGGGCCGCCGCACGATCCCCGACTACGCGGACTACCTGCCGCGCGTCGCGCGGCTGCAATTGCCGTTTCGCATCGGCATCATCCAGGGCGGCGAATGGGATGCGCCGCCCTACCTCGCGGCAAATCCGTGGTTCCGCGGTTATGTCGTGTTCCTGCGCAACGCATAGCGGGAAACACGCGACGACGTCGATCGTTCCCGCGCCCCGGATTCATTCCGGGCGCGGCGAACCCGCATCCACGTACACCCACGCGCTGACGCCCGATTCCAGCACCACGCGATCGCGGCGATACGCGTCGACTTCGTAGTCGTCCGCGTGCTGCAGTTCCTCGCGCGTGATCGCGAACACGGTGCCCGTGACGCGGTCGCCCGGTCGGCCGGTATAGGCCACCACCGGATGATGCGTCTTCCCGCTCGTCGCGACCACCTCCGGATCGTCGATCTTCAGCATCGTCATCGCGTAACCGGGCATCGCATCCTCGCGACCGTCGAGCTTGCGGCCGAAGGTGGCGAGCTGCACCGGTTCGAGTTGCAGCGTGCCATAGGAAAAGAGGTGCTCGGAGAAAGTCGGGGCGGTGCCGGACATGATTGAACTCGACAAAAAGCAGGACAAACGAAACGTAACGCGGATCGCCCACTGGCTTACGCGCCACCCGAGATCGCGCCGCCGAGCCCGGCAAGCGCAATCACGAGCAGCGCACCCGCCGACGAGGCCGTGATCCATCGTTGCTTGCGGTGAATCAGCGGATGGTTGATCGCGGCCATGTAGCCGGTCATGATCGTGAAATCGACCGCGATCCACAGCGCGGCCAGGATGGCCAGGCTCACGCGGGAATCCGGCGTGATGCCGACGAACTGCGGAAAGAATGCGACGAAGAACAGCAGGTCCTTCGGGTTCGCGATGCCGACGAGAAAGCCGCGCACCACACCCGGCAAGCGCCGCGCCTGCGACGCCGGTTCGCCTGGTGCGGCACCGTTGCCGTCGCGCGTACGTCCGGCGCGCCATTCGCCGAGCAACGTCCGGACGGCCAGCACCGCGATGAAGACGCAACCCGCCACGTGCAACCCCGTGAGCAGGCGATCGCTGACGAGCACGACGCCGAACACCATCAGCATCGCCCCCGCGATCATCACGAGGCTCGCGGCATTCGCGCCCACCGCGGTCAGCATGCCCTGGCGGAACCCGCGCCGCGCGACGGTGCCGACCACGAGCATGACGACGGGGCCGGGCGTCGCGATGAGCAGCACGATCGCGGCGAGATAGGCGAACAGCAGCGGGTAATGGAGCGCCATGACAAAAAGTTGTTGGATGGATCGACGCGCGTGCGCGCTACGATGGCATCATCGGGATTCAGCGCGGCGGATTGCACGGTTTTTTGCAGTATGGCGTGCCCGGCCCGCTGCTGAAAAACGGAAAATCCTGTCGAATGACATGAGTTTTATTCATATTCAAACCCCGTGAAGGCCAAACCGCTTCCCCCTGTCTACGCCTTGCGCGCATTCGAAAGCGCCGCGCGCACCGGCTCGTTTACGCTTGCCGCCGAGGAACTGAGCCTCACGCAGAGCGCGGTGAGCAAGCACGTCAGGACGCTCGAGGCCTACTTCGGCCGGAAACTGTTCGTCCGGCGCGGCCCCAGGATGACCGTGACGGCGGAAGCGCAGATCTTCGCGTCGGGCCTGCGGCGCGGCTTCCGGCAGATCGAGGAAGCCTGCATGCTGTTCCAGTCGCAACGCGACGTGCTGCGGCTCAAGGCGCCGTCCACGCTCACGATGCGCTGGCTGCTCGACGCGCTGGCCGCCTTTCGCGACACGCGGCCCGCATTCGAAGTGCAGATCGCGAGCGTATGGATGGATGTCGACACCGTCGATTTCTTCAGCGAATCCTACGATTGCGCGATCCTGCTCGGCACGGGCAAGTTCGGCGAGGCCACGCAGTGCGTGAAGCTGTTCGACGAATGGCTGATTCCGGTGTGCTCGCGTGCGACCGCGACGGTCGCACGCACGAATCCGGCGGCGTGCGAGCTGATCCACCCGTCGCCCGACCGGCGCGACTGGCGCCGCTGGCTCAAGGGCAGCGGCCACGACCTGGACGTGGACATCACGCGCGGGCAGGTGTTCGACATGCTCGAACAAGGCATCGCGGCGGCCATCGCCGGCCACGGCATCTCGATCGGCGATCTCGCGCTGTGCGCGACGGCAATCGACGAGAAGCAGCTCGTGCTGCCGTTCAAGACGGCCGTCAATACCGGCGACGCGTACTATCTCGTCTGGCCGGAAGACTCCGGCAAAGCCGCGCAGGTGCGCGAACTCCTCACGTTCCTGGAAGACCGGATGCCGCGCCTGACGTTTCCGGGCATCCGCTTCAACGGGCCGGGCTGAACCCTGCGGCCGGCGAACCGGCCGCCTGGCCGACGGCGCGACGGGGCTGACGGGCGCTACCGGCCACGGTTACCGGGTGCCGCCAGCCGTCCAAAAACAACGCAGCCCGCCGAAGCGGGCCTGCGCCGAGCGTCACGGTTACGCCTGCACGAAAGCCAGCAGGTCGGCGTTGAGGACGTCCGCGTTGACCGTCAGCATCCCGTGCGAATAGCCCGGATAGGTTTTCAGCGTGCCGTTCTTCAGCAGCTTGATCGACTTCAGCGCGGCATCCGCGATCGGCACGATCTGGTCGTCCTCGCCATGCAGCACGAGCGTCGGGACGGAGATCGACTTCAGGTCTTCGGTCTGGTCCGTTTCCGAAAACGCCTTGATGCCTTCGTAATGCGCTTTGGCGCTGCCTTCCATCCCCTGCCGCCACCAGTTCCGGATGACGCCCTGATGCACGGTTGCACCTTCGCGGTTGAACCCGTAGAACGGGCCGCTCGGTACATCGAGGAAGAACTGCGCGCGATTGTCGGCGAGCGCCTTTCGGAAGCCGTCGAACACCTCGAGCGGCAAGCCTTCGGGGTTCGAATCGGTTTTCAGCATCAGCGGCGGCACCGCGCTGACCAGCACCGCCTTCGCGACGCGGCCGGCCGGCTCGCCGTGCTTCGCGACGTAGCGTGCCACTTCGCCGCCGCCGGTCGAGTGGCCGATATGCACCGCATTGCGCAGGTCGAGCGCTTCGACGACCGCGAACGCATCGGCCGCGTAGTGATCCATGTCGTGGCCGTCCGACACCTGCGCCGACCGGCCGTGGCCGCGCCGGTCGTGCGCGATCACGCGATAGCCCTTCTGGACGAAGAAGAGCATCTGCGCATCCCAGTCGTCGCTCGACAGCGGCCAGCCATGGTGGAACATGATGGGCTGCGCGTCCTTCGGGCCCCAGTCCTTGTAGAAAATCTCGACGTGATCCTTCGTTGTGACGTATGGCATCGCGATGCTCCTGTGACGTGGATGAACATGGCACACTGGCCGGGAGCCATTATCGGACAGTATTGTTAAATGATGACGCCACGATGCAAGCGGCCGTAAACAATCCGACCAACGTGCCCCCCCTCCCCCGCCCGAAGGGCGAACGATGGCGCTGCGTCAACTGTATAAGGCTGGACTGGACCGAACAGACAGCGTCAGATCGTCTGACTCGGTTCGGCCAAGAACGGTCGATCGACACGGCGCCTAGATCGCTGACAATCGGGGCGCATTCACCAAATTGGTAGTTGCGGTCGTGAACGCTCCGGTACGTAGAATTTTGAATATCACGTGGTGGCGCACGCATAACTACCTAGCCCAATAGTTGCGTAGGCCGTCCGATGCTGACTCATGCTAGTCTCCGAAGACGAAAGGGAGGCTTTCATGCAACGAACGATCGCGTACCGCGGCTTCGAGATTCAGGTCGAATTGACTCCGGCTGCTGATGAGGACACCTTTGACGTGACCTTTCAGATTAAAGGCGCCACAAACCTCGAAGTGCTCGGCGCGCGGGGAGGCCGCATCTCGTTGCGCAACGGCCCTTTTACTGAGCGATGGGCCTATCTGGTAGCCGAAATCGCCGGCCAAGCTGCTATCGACGTGTTACTCGGTCCCGTCGACTGATTCCATGTTTGTTTCCCGATGCAATACTCTCAGTGATCGCATAGGGGACGGCGCTATTGCACTGGCTATATCAGCGATGTGGGTTTGCCGCCCGTTGCGGCGCCGATGGATTTCGCGGGGTGGTTCGAAGCCTATGTGGGCGGTAGCTGGCCGACCTTCGATCCGCGAAACAACGCGCCGCGTATTGGACGTGTTTTGATGGCATACGGGCGCGATGCCGCGGATGTCGCGATCAGCAATGCATTCGGGGCCGCCGTGCTAACGCACTTCAAGGTGCACTGCGACCAGTAAGGACCGAGCTACGATCCTGCCGACGCTGAGCCGGCGCGGAAATGTACGGATAGGATGCGTCGCGTGGCAACGTCGCCGTTCGAATCGAACGGTGAATTGCGCAGAGCTGAGCGTTCGTGGCGCAACGTCCTAAGACTGGTCAAAGCATTGAGCCCCCCCCCCAGCGGCCGCTTTGGAGAAGGTTGAATGCCCGTTGTGGGTCGATCACGGCCCTTGATGAAGTGACGGTGAACAGGCCCATCAGGAACGACGA
Source organism: Burkholderia sp. 572 (assembly GCF_040545135.1). Taxonomy (NCBI): domain Bacteria; kingdom Pseudomonadati; phylum Pseudomonadota; class Betaproteobacteria; order Burkholderiales; family Burkholderiaceae; genus Burkholderia; species Burkholderia sp. 572. The sequence goes on from NZ_JBEPLH010000032.1 coordinate 28,698, forward strand.
CGGACCCATCACCGACACCGTGACCAGCATCAGGTTGCGCCGAGCGTGCCGCAGATCACCGCGCCGAACGGACGGCCCGCGAGTCCCGCTCAGAAGCTCGCCAGCGACGCGGTCGGGTCGAGCGACGGAAAGAACAGCTTCGGAGATCGTTGCCGCGACGACACCGTACGCCGCGAAGTCGAACCATTCCAGCGCCGTGCCGAAGGTGGCGCGCGCCACCGCGCGACGGACCATCAGGTGAGCCTGGGGGGACGCTCGGGCACAGTTCGAGCGCCGATTGTGGACGCGATCGACAGGCCAGCCACGCCACAGCCCGCGAAGACGATCCGATAGTGCTGCCCCTTGCTCACCATAACGTGAAATCTCTCGATGCGCTGGGGCGGCTAGATGACCAAACGACCCTACTGGCGGTAATCAAAAGCTTATGGTCAGGCCTACCCCCAAGGTACGGCCGCGACCGACCGAAACCAGTTGCATGCCGGAGTACAGGCTGCCGAAGGTTTCATAGCGTTTGTCGAAAAGATTCCGGCCGAACAGATAGACTTCGAGATCCTTGTTTTTCCATCCAATCTGGGCATTCACAAGGCTATAGGCATCAAGGTAATAAGATTTGTCGATATCCGCGGTGCGCTTGCCTGTGTATTGGTATTGAAGGTCGGCGGAGAGCTTGCCCGGCAAATGAATCGCCTTGGCTGAGGTTTCGTATTGCAGCCCGGCCGTCGCCGTCCATTTCGGTGTGTTCGGAACAGGATTGCCAGTGACCGTATTGACCGCGGCGCCGTTGGCTCCGAGTTCGCTATGGATGTAGCCGACGCCCCCGGAGAAGCTCAAGCCTTCAGCGATGAGCGCGCGCGCCTGCAATTCGAAACCACTGGTCTTGTAGTCCTGATATGTTGTCCGAAAGGCGCCAAGCGAAGGATCGAGATAGGACATGACACCGTTCTTGATGTCGTTGTGATAGACGCTGGCATCGATCTGAAGACGATGGCTAAGAAGATCGGCCTTGACGCCCGCTTCGTAAGTCCACCCCAAAGCGGCCGGATAGGGGTTGCCCACGATGCCATCGACAGGATAGCTAAAGAGCGGGTACACCCGTGACGCGTGACCACGAGCAACCGACACGTAGCTTTGAATGTCGTTCGTCCACTTGAAGGATAGTGCTACCCGACCTGTCGGATAGGTTTGCGACGTTGAGTTGGAGCCGGTCAGCGAAGCGAGGCCCAGGGAGTTGCCCTGCTTCATCTCGATATTGTCATGGCTTACCCGGCCGCCGATCGAGAACTCCCAGCGGTTCGCAAAGGGGATCGAAACGTCCCCGAACAGTCCTAGGTTGGTCGTGTCGAGATTGCTTTTCATCGCGACTGAGCCGGAATACGGAGGCGGCGCGCACTGCGTACTGCTGCACCAGCGTATGCCGTTGGTTCGCATGGCACTGGCACCGACGACCCAGCGAACCGGGGCACCCTCGAGTGAATTCAGCCGAATCTCCTGGCTGAAGATGTTCTCCTGATCCGTTGAGTGGCCCACGTTACTGGATGCGGGAAACCCGATCGCGTCATAGACAAGTTTGTCCACGAGATCGAGTTCGCTTTCCAGCTTGTTGTGCTGGTAGGAACTGATGGAAGTGAGCTGGAAATTCTTGAAAAAATGCTCGACGGTCACGGTGGCGCCCGCTTGCGTTGTCTTCAAGTCCGGCTCGGTCAGGATGCCACTGGTCGGAAACTGACTGGCGCTACGCAGGACATAGAGCGGGGAGTTAGCCTGATCATGCAGATAGTTGCCCGTCACTGTGATGAGCGTGTCGTCCAGCCCCGTGAAGCGTAGTCCTCCACGGAATGCGCCGATGTCGCGCTTGCCCAGCTTGTCGGTGTAACGGCTACTGATATCGCCATTCTCATGGCCGTAACGGATCGCCATCCGTCCGTCAAGTTGTCCGGGCACGATATTGCCGCCAAGAACTGCCTCGCCCATGCGATAGCCGTGTTCGCCGACCTCGGTTGTCACGTGAACATCCCGAGTTCCGTCAGGCTGCTTCGTGACAACGTTGATGGCGCCACCCAGCGCATTGGTTCCCCATAGCGTGCCTTGGGGACCGCGCAGCACTTCGATATGGTCGACGTCGAGCAACATGTTCGACGCGCTCATCATGCTGTTCGGCACACCATCGACATTGAATGCGATCGTGCCATCGGAGTAGTTGGCAGGCGTCCCAAGTGAACTGACACCGCGAATTGAGAACCACTGGGAGCCTGTGGCGCGGCTGACCCATTGCACATTGGGCGCATGGCCGGCGATAGCCACACCTGGATCGAAGGGCGATTCCTTCAGGGTCTTCGCCTGCAGAACCGTGATGCTTTCAGGCACATCCTGAAGGCGTTCGGTCGTTTTCCGGGCGGTGACCGTGACGGGCTCAAGGACTGCGCTCTCTGCGCTCGATGCCGACGTGCCGCTATCCGGCGACTCAGTGGTTGATTGCGCTTGCTTTCCTTCGGTAGCGAACACGTCTGGAGCAGCGACGGCGACGGCTGCGGCAATCGTTGCGTTGAGCAATGTATGTCGGACGGTACGGACGACACGCAAGCCACACGCCGGGAGCCCTTCGCGCATCGCATCGATCGAGCCTGAACTTCTGCCAAGGGATTGATGAAAGGGAGAGCGATGTACCGCACATTGCCCTTCAATATGAGGCGTGTTAGACATTAAACGAGACTCATTTGCATTATCGGGATCGTCAATTTACCGATTCGCCGACACACCTCCGTAGCGAGATTTGGCCAATTCCTTGTTCAATCAGGCCAAGTGTATGTCTTTCCATCGAGATGGCCGTATTGCGAAATAAATTGACTAGATTTCGCAATGTAGAAGTGTAGCTGCACGGGTAGGCTGCGCCTCATCGTGGCCTGCCATGCCTGTTCTCTGGCCGGCCGAGAACTTCGTCCTTCCCGAGGAATACCCGTGCACTCACATATCATCGGTAGATCGGCCATGCGCGGCCGTTCAAGCGCCATCTCGATCCCCTTTGCTCGAGCGGGGCGCGCATGAGCACCGCCGCTATCTCCCGTACCAAACCCATTGTCATAAGCGTTGTTGGGCTGGTCGTTGTCTTCGGCCTGCTGTATGCCTGGCGCGCTGTTCGAAGCGGCGGCGCAGAACAACAGGCCATGCCGCCGATGCCTGTCTCGACGATCCGCGCAGAGCCTCGCAGTGTGGCCGACGAGTGGCAGGCCGTTGGCAGCCTGCAAGCCGTGCATGAAGTGCTGCTGGCTCCCGATACCTCGGGGCGAGTGACCGCCGTCAATTTCGACGCAGGCCAGTCCGTGAAGGAAGGGGCGGTGCTGATTCAGCTCTACGATGCCCCCGAACAAGCGGATCGTGCCGCCGCCGTGGCCAAAGCCGATTTCGCCCAGTTGCAACTCAGGCGTTCGCAAGCGTTGGCGCCTACCGGCGCGGAACCGCGCGAATTGCTCGAACAACATAAGGCGGACGCTGCCCAGACTGCCGCGGCAGTCCGGCAACTGGACGCACGCATTCAGCAAAAGTCGATTCGCGCGCCGTTCTCCGGTCAGTTAGGTATCCGACGGATCAACCTGGGTCAGTATCTCAATGCCGGAGACGCGATCGCCACGCTGACCCAGCTCGATCCGCTCTATGTCAACTTCACGTTGCCGCAGCAGGATATGCCCAGGCTGACGTCGGGCGCACCGGTTCAGGTAACGGTGGATGCTGTGCCGGGGCGGGTATTCACCGCCAGGATCAGCGCCATCGAACCGCGTATCGATGGAGAAACCCGCAATGTGGCCGTTCAGGCGCTGTTGCCCAATACCGACCGGTTGCTGAAACCCGGCATGTATGTGACGGCGCGGCTGGTATTGCCCGCCACGACGGACAATATCGTATTGCCGCTGACGGCGATCCAGACTTCGGCCTCCGGTGACAGCGTGGTGGTCGTGAAAGGGGCCGACGCGCAGGGAGTCGGCAAGGCGGTTGCCGTGCCGGTCATCACCGGCCGCCGGCTCGGGGAGGAGGTTCTGGTATCCCAAGGCATCAAGCCTGGCGACATCGTGGTGATGGCTGGCCAGAACCGTCTTCCGCCCGGTGCGACCGTAAAAATCAACGGCACGCCCCCTTCGGCAACGGCGACACCTGACGCCCCGGCCGTTGTGTCCTCCAGCGCCAGCGCGCGGTAAAGGAAACCACGCCATGCGCTTTACAGACATCTTCATCCGTCGACCCATCCTGGCACTGGTCGTCAGCCTGCTCATTCTGTTGATGGGCGCCACGTCGATTTTCCTGTTGCCTGTGCGGCAATACCCCTATCTCGAAAACGCCACCATCACGGTCAGTACCACGCTTCCGGGGGCAACCCAGGACGTGATGCAGGGTTTCGTGACCACGCCGATCGCGCAGTCCATCGCCACGGCCAGCGGCATTGAATACCTGAGTTCGACTACCACGCAAGGCAAGAGCGAGATCAAGGCGCGATTGGTGCTCAACGCCAACGCCGATCGAGCGATGACCGAAATCCTTGCCAAGGTGCAGCAGGTCAAGTACCAGTTGCCGGCAGGCATCACCGATCCGGTCATCAGCAAGTCCACCGAGGGCGGTACAGCCGTGCAATACATCGCCTTCTACAGCAAGACGCTGTCGATCCCGCAAGTGACGGATTTCGCGTCGCGGGTTGCGCAACCTCTGCTCACCAGCATTCCGGGGGTGGCCTCGGCGGACGTCTATGGCGGCCAGACGCTGGCCATGCGCATCTGGATCGACCCGGTGAGGTTGGCCGCGCGCGGGCTGTCGGCCGGCGAGATATCGGCCGCGCTGCGCGCCAACAACGTGCAGGCCGCGCCGGGCCAGCTCAAGAGCGCGCTGACTGTCACCAACATCAGCGCGGCCACCGATTTGCGCAGCGTCGAGGACTTCCGCCAGATGGTCGTGAAGTCGAGCCCCGGCGGAGGCGTAGTGCGGTTGTCGGATGTCGCCACCGTGGAAATAGGCGGCCAAAACTACAATAGCCTCTCGTTCGCCACCGGCATACCCGCGATCTTCGTCGCCATCCAGCCGACGCCGGCCGGGAATCCACTGGAGATCGTCAAGCAGGCCAACGAACTGCTGACCAGGATTCGCGCAATGGCGCCCCCAGGACTGACGGTAGCGCCGAACTACAATGTCGCGCGCTTCGTCAATGCTTCGATCGAGGAAGTCAAACACACGCTGGTGGAAGCCATCGTGATCGTGATCGCGGTGATCTTCCTGTTCCTCGGCACGTTCCGCGCGGTGATCATTCCGGTCGTCACCATTCCGTTGTCGCTGGTCGGTACCGCTGCGTTGATGCTGGTCTGCGGTTTTTCGATCAACCTGTTGACACTGCTGGCGATGGTGCTGGCGATCGGTCTGGTGGTGGACGATGCCATCGTCGTGGTGGAGAACATCCATCGACACATTGAGGAGGGGCTGACACCTGTGCGCGCGGCCCTGCTCGGCGCACGCGAAATCGTCGGGCCGGTGATCGCCATGACTATCACATTGGCGGCGGTCTATGCGCCAATCGGCATGATGGGTGGACTGACCGGCGCGCTGTTCAAGGAGTTCGCCTTCACATTGGCCGGCTCGGTCATCGTCTCGGGAGTAGTCGCGCTGACGCTCTCGCCGGTGATGAGCTCGATGCTGCTCAGTTCCAGGCAGGGCGAGGGACGGCTGGCGAAGCGGGTCGAGCACTACATGGAAGGGCTGACGGCGTTCTATGGGCGCCTGCTGGCCCGCACGCTAGCCGCTCGCGGTGCGGTGCTGCTGGTCGGTGTGGCCGTGCTGGCCGCCATCGCGGTGCTGTTCACCGGCACTCGCCGCGAATTGGCGCCGACCGAGGATCAAGGCGCCGTCATCGTCGTCACCAAGGCCCCGCAATATGCGGGCGTCGGCTACACCGCCCGCTATGCTCAGCAGATCGAAAAGCTGTTCGAGCAGATTCCCGAGTTCGACAGCAGCTTCATGAACATCGGCGACTCCGCCGGTGGCCAGAACATGATGCTGGGTGGCGCGATCCTCAAGGACTGGTCGAAACGCAAGCGGTCGGCCACCGAGATCCAGGGGCAGATTCAAGCCGCCGGCGGCGCCATCGACGGCGAGACGTTGACCGCCGTGCAGTTGCCCCCGCTACCGGGTTCCAGCGGCGGCCTGCCGGTGCAGATGGTGCTGCGCTCGCCCGACGACTTCAAGACGCTGTACGAGACCGGCGAGAAGATCAAGGCAGCGGCCTATGCCAGCGGTCTGTTCCTCTACGTGCAGAACGACCTGTCCTACGACAGCCCGCAGGCGCACATCACGATCGACAATGCGAAGGCCAGCGAAATGGGGGTGACCATGCAGTCTGTCGCCGATACCCTTGCCGTGCTGGTCGGCGAAAACTACGTCAATCGCTTCAACTTCCACGACCGCTCCTACGACGTGATTCCGCAAGTGCGCGGCGCCGAGCGTATGACACCGGAAGACCTCGGGCGTTTCTATGTCAAAACGACCTCCGGCGCACTGGTGCCAGTGTCGACCGTGACGCATGTCGAGATGCGCCCGCAAGCGAACCAGCTCACCCAGTTCGGCCAGATGAATTCGACCACGCTCGAAATGCTGCCGGCGCCGGGCGTGAGCATGGGCGAGGCTGTGAAGTTCCTGCAATCGCAGCCGCTGCCGCCCGGCACCAGTGTGGACTGGCTCAGCGACAGCCGCCAGTTCGTGCAGGAAGGCAACCGTCTGCTGGTCTCATTCTGCTTCGCGCTGGTGGTGATCTTCCTGGTGCTGGCGGCGCAATTCGAGAGCCTGCGCGATCCGCTGGTGATCCTGGTGACGGTGCCGCTGGCGGTCTGCGGCGCGCTGGTGCCGCTGTGGCTGGGCTTTGCCACGCTCAATATCTACACCCAGATCGGATTGGTCACCTTGATCGGCCTGATCTCCAAGCACGGCATCCTGATGGTCACTTTCGCCAACCATATCCAGCACCACGAAAACCTGAGCCGCATCGAGGCGATCGAGAAGGCAGCGGCGGTGCGGATGCGTCCCGTGCTGATGACCACCGCGGCAATGGTCGCCGGCCTTGTGCCGCTGCTGTTTGCAGACGGCGCAGGCTCGGCCAGCCGGTTCTCCATCGGCATCGTGGTGGTGATGGGCATGATGGTCGGCACCCTCTTCACGCTGTTCGTACTACCCACCATCTACAGCTTCATCGCCAAGGATCACCGGGCAACAGCGGAAAGTTCTCGCGCCCGCGAACTCGCTACTGCGGAGGCTCCTGATGTCGCCCTTTAAACTGGTTCCTGCGATGCCTGTTGTGTCGCGTCCGGCGACGCTTCCCTCTCCGCGCGCTGCCTTCATGGCGGTGGCCGTCGCCGTTATCACCGCAGGTTGTGCCAGCGGCCCCGATTACCACGCGCCGGCCTTACCGGAAACCGCTGCAGGCCCCTTCGTCAGTCGCCCATCCAATACGGATGTTGCCGAAGCGCTGCCCGCGAACTGGTGGAAGCTGTATGACGACCCCGCGCTCGACAAGCTGGTGCAGGAAGCCTTGTCGGCCAATCCCAACCTGCGCGTGGCGATGGCCAACCTCGATCGCGCGCGGGCCATCTACACGGAAGCGCGCAGCGGGCAATTCCCTTCGACCAGTATGTCAGGAGGCGTGGGATACGGGCGCGATCAGACCACGTGGTCCGGCACTGGCCAGGCCCCCGCGCAATGGAGCTACAACGCGGGCCTCGACGTCTCCTATGAACTCGATCTGTTCGGTCGGGTCAGGCGCGACATCGAGGCTGCCCGCGACGACACCGATGCAGTCGCCGCCGCCTACGATGCCGCCAGGGTCGTTGTTGTTGCGGAGACGACGCGGGCCTATGTGGACGCCTGCAGCTACGGTGAGTCCATCGGCGTAGCGCGCTCGTCCGTCGAACTGGCCCAGCGCAGCCTGGATCTCATCGACAGCCAGGCGCACGCGGGCTCGGCGTCGCATCTGGATGTCGAACGGGCTGGCCTCACGCTGGCCCAGGCCCAGTCCGCATTGCCGCCCTTGCAAGGCCAGCGCGAAGCCGCACTGTTCGAGCTGGCCGCGTTGACGGGGCGCACGCCCTCGCAAGTGCCGGAACCGGCGCGTGCCTGCACCAAGGCTCCCGAGATTTCCGGTGCGTTGCCGGTCGGCGATGGCACTGCGCTGCTGCGTCGTCGCCCCGACGTGCGTCAGGCCGAGCGCCAACTGGCGGCGGATACCGCCCGCATCGGCGTGGCCGTGGCGGATCTCTATCCGCGTGTCACGCTGGGCGCTTCGGGTAACTACCTGCGCAACGACTACCTGAAAGGCAATCGCACCTTGTCCTTCTCTTTTGGGCCACTCATCTCGTGGACGTTCCCCAACATGATGGTGGCTCGAAGTCGCATTGCGCAGGCGAAGGCACAAAGCGCGGCGTCGCTGGCCAGCTTCGACGGTGCCGTGCTGAATGCACTGAAGGAGTCGGAGCAATCGTTGAGCGCCTATGGCGCGGCGATGCAGCAGCGCGATGCACTGGTAGAGGCGCGTAACCGTGCCGAGAATGCCTTCCGGCTGGCCGACCAGCGCTACCGCGCCGGCTCCATCAGCTACCTCGACGTGATCGTGGCACAGACCAGTCTGATCGACGCGAAAGCCCAGGTGGCCGCTGCTGACCAGCGAGTCGGTTCTGCGCGAGTCAGCGTATTCAAGGCGCTTGGTGGTGGCTGGGAACAGGCCAGTACGCAGTAATGCTTGAGGGCATCGGCGCGTGGGCGATCTCACCGTCGCGCCGATGTCTGATGCCAACCATTAGCCACGCGGCTCCGCGTTGTCGCGAACAACCGGAAGTTCAGCATAGCGAAGGAATATGGATATGGACCCGCACGACGACCCGCCTCGGATCATTGACCTGATTACATCATTCGGTAGCAAGAGCCTGCCGTCTGGCAAACACACGATGAAGCACACCACATCAGCCTGTCCGGCGACCACACCGCCGATGTCGTCTCAGGAACAACGATTGGCGGCCAGCCGACTGCGACCGACGATCGCTCGTACCCGTGTCCTGTCCGTACTGGAACAGGCGGCGCCGCGCTGTCTGGATGCCAGTCAAATGTATCGCATCCTCTGCACGCAACTCGACAGCCTCAAACCGGCCTCGATCTACCGTGCGCTGAATGATTTATGGACCTCCGGCTTGCTGGTCCGTACGGAGGGCGCACAAGGCCGCGCACTCTACGCGCTCAAGCCGGACAGGAAGAACCTTCAGAACGACACCGTGCGCTGCCACTGTGGCGCGCGATTGGTTTTTATTGAGGATCGGGCATTGCACGAGCATCTCCGATCACTGGCGACCAAGGAAGGCTTCGATCTCGACAACGAGCCAGCTTTTACCATCACCGTGACGTGTGCGGAATGTCGGCCGTTCCGCAGGAGAAGAGAATAGGTGACCTTAAACCGAGGTCGCCCGATCTGACAGCGCCTCGCCACTTTTTGCTGCCAAGCCACCATGCTCGGTGGACGACGGCACGCTCCACTCAAGGTGAGACTTAATCGGGAAGCACGATGCCGCGTACGGCATCGGACTGCGCGTTTGTCGTTCGATCGGAAAGGTATCGTGCTGGCGGCTTGCCTACCGCCTTGCGGAACATGGTGATGAACCCGCTGGCATTTTCGTAGCCCAGTTCCAGCGCCACCGTTTGCACGCTTTCGCCGATGGTCAGGCGTTGAAGCGCAAGGATCACATGCAGTTGCCGGCGCCAGCGTCCGAAGCTCATGCCGATTTCGTGCAGCAGAAGCCGGCTCATGCTTCGCTCGCTCATGCCAATGCGGGTAGCCCAATCGCTCTTTGAGGTTTTGTCGGTAGGATCGGCCAACAGCATTTCCGCGAGTCGGCGCAATCGCGGATCACGCGGCATCGGCAAATGCAGGTCTTCTACCGGAGCCGCCGCCAACTCATCCAGCAACGCGGCAATCAGTCGGTCTTCCCGGCCGCCCGACGGGTATGACGCGGGGAAGCCGGCCACCTTCAGAAGCAACTCGCGCAGCAATGGCGAGACGGAGATCGTGCAGCAGGTTTTCGGAAGATCCGGTGCGGCATCAGGCTCCACGAACAGGCAATGACATTCGGTTTCACCGGATCCCCGTGCCGAGTGGGGCAAGTCTCCCGGTATCCATACCGCGCATTGCGGCGGCACGATCCAGACACCGTTTTCGATTTCGCAGTTGAGGATGCCACGGACGGAGTAAAGCAGTTGCGCCCTGCGGTGCCGATGCCTCGCATGTTCCCAGCCCTTGGCTACCGACATGGCACTCAGGGCGACAACGGGCCGGGGCAGGTTATCCACGTCCTTGGCCACGGCCGGATCGGTGATGGCAATGCTTGACATGATGCGTATCGGGCTTCGGATCCAAGATGAGGCGCTGGCCTAATTGAAAAATATTATGGCCAACTTGTGCAATGACGTCCAGTCATTCCGCCGGTATCGTGTGATTGACCATGCTGGTCGTTCTGCTCGCCAGGGCTATTGCGCTGCCGGTCCGGAGGGGTATCCCATTTTTCTTGACGAAGTGGGACTGCCAGCTATTTCCCGTGATGCGCCGAAGGAGTATTGGCATGTTGATTGACGCCTCGAAGTTCCCCTTGGTCTGGATGCGACTAAACGCACCAGGCACCGACCCCACAGTCTCGCCTTTTGCCGAGTTCGAGGGATTGCTCGCACGGAAGGAAGTTTTCGTCTTACTCAACGACGAGGGGCTTGATAAAGGCGAACACGAACATTCGCCGGAAGAAAGGAAGCAAACCTCGCTTTGGATGAAACGCCACAAGAGCGAATTGCGGACCTTCGTCAAGGCAGGGATCTACATCGAACCGAATACCGCCAAGCGACTGGCGACCAAGGCGTTCGCTTTGGTATACGAAAAATTTTGGGGCTATCCCATGCTCACGGTTGCGACGAAAGACGAGGCGCTGGCCCTGGCGCGGAGGTTGTTGCTGGGCGAGCAAACGGATGCATGGTCGCACTAGGCCCGACTAATGAGGTCGGTCGGAATCTGGAGGCCGGCGCGTTAAGAGGCGGTACGAGCACTGAAGAAATGAGGCAGGTCAATGGCATCGAAAACGGTCGAAACCCAGCGCTCCGTCTCCGTCGGCAGCAAGATTCGCTTGCTGCGCCAGCGCCAGGGTCGCACGTTGGACGACGTCGCGACCGTCTCGCAGCTTTCCAAGCCCTTTCTTTCGCAGGTCGAACGAGATCACGCCAGCCCGTCGATCACTTCGCTCGCGAGCATCGCGAAAGCGCTGGGCGTGTCCGCCAGCTATTTCATCGATACGCCGACCGAGGAAAGTTGCGTGCGACGTCGTAAGGATCTGCGGTACTTCGCCTTCGCCGATTCCGCCGATCTGCTCGCGCGCCTGTCGATTCGGCCGGGCGACCGCCAACTCGAAGCGATTCTCGTGCGCATGTCGCCCGGCGAGCGACCAAGCAAAGGAACCACGCACGCGTGCGAGGAATTCGTGCATGTGCTCAGCGGTGAAGTGACGATCACGCTGGAAGGCAAAACGTTCGTGCTCGGCGTGGGTGACAGCGCGCACTATGAATCGACAATTCCGCCTATCTGGACCAACACGCGCGACGACGAAGCCGTGCTGGTCTGGGTCGGCACGCCACGGCTGCTTTGACCGGCGCGCGGCGCGCACATGGACGCGCGGCGACTTTTGTGAGGCCGTAGACGTTTTTCGTGCCCCACCATCGCTTCCGCCCCCCCTCCGATCCGTACTTCGACTCCTTTCCCCCGTCGAACGGCGTTTCCGGCCGGAGTGCTCCGTTACCTGCCCTTACACTGTTGGCACGGCGACCGGCTGGAGTGGGTCGATCTGCGCCGGTCATCCATCACGGAGCGGCCGGCCCCATTCGATCAGGAAGCGACATCATGGTGACGCCTGATCCTACGCTCGTAGATCCGTTCACTGCGAAAAGCGGCCGTCCGTACCTCGCTGAGACGAAAGTCCGCAAAGCCGACTTGCTCGATGCGGCTATGCCGGCAGAAGACCCGCAATGCGATAACTTTCAATTAACCCGTCATAGACAGAAATATCGGAGCGACTCCTGGCAATGAGCTGAGCGCCAGCGACGGCGGCGTAGATGGCGCGAGCACGCCGTTCGCTATCGTCGGCGCTGACCACGGCCGCGTCGGACAGCACCTTGCTCAGCCACGCAACATTCACATCGGCAAAAGTCTGGACCTCTTTCGTCACCGTTTCCGGCAAGTCATCGGATTCGGCTGCCATGAAGCTGCACAGGCATATGCGATTGCCATGCTCAAGCGCCTTGCGAAACGTATCGGGATAGCGGCGCAGGCAATCGATCGGATTTGCGGATTCGGCCAAAATCGCATCCAGCGCAGCTGCCGATTCCTCCCAATACCGCCTCGCCACCGCTGCGCCAAGATCGGCCTTGCTTGCGAAGTGGTGGTAGATGCTCGCGGCCTTGATGCCGACAGCTTCAGCGAGATCACGAAAGTTCAGCCCGCTGTAGCCGTGCGCCTGGGCAATCTTTGTGGCGGCCACCAGGATTCGCTCCCTGGAACTCAGGCCTGACTCGTTCTTCACTCTGCTACCGCCTCCACGGCCGTTGACATCCGCAATTATACCTTCTACCGTAAACCTAACGAACGTTAGGTAGATGTAGATATCCACTCCCCATATCATCCGACCCCGTGTGACAAACCGCATAGAGAGGCACGCATGGCTTTCAGCACCACCGATTTCGACGTAACCCAACTCCCGATCATGACGATTTACGATTTCCCCAAAGGCCCCTATCCGACACGCGTCCGTATCGCCCTGGCCGAGAAAGGTCTGCGATCGCGCGTCGAGTTCGTGATGGTCGACCTTTACAAGGGGGAGCACAAAAGGCCCGAGTTCATCTCCGAGAAAAACTACTCGGGAACGCTGCCGGTCCTCGAACTAAACGACGGAACGTGCATCGCCGAATGCACAGCCATTACCGAATACCTCGATACGCTCGATGGCGCACCCACGCTGACCGGCAGGACACCACTCGAAAAAGGCGTGATCCACATGATGAGCAAGCGCGCCGAGCTGGAGTTGCTCGACGCAATCAGTGTCTATTTCCACCATGCCACGCCAGGGTTGGGACCCAACGTCGAGCTCTATCAGAACGCCGAATGGGGGCTTCGTCAGCGCGACAAAGCCCTGAGGGGCATGCACTACTTCAATGACGTCCTGAAAAAGCAGCCGTTTGTCGCTGGGGATGCCTTCTCTATGGCCGACATCACCGTCATCGGCGGTCTCGTCTTTGCGTCAATCGTGAAGTTAACCGTGCCTGCGGAGTGCGGGGCGCTGCTGGATTGGTACACGAGAATGCGGGAACGTCCCAGCGTCAAGAACCAGCCGGCATTCGCCTGAAACAGCAGTCGTGCCCGACCGTCATCGACGGTCGACCAATCCTTGGTTGCAAATCGGGAACGACCTGCCTGCGCAACTTCGACGACTCGTCTACGCGATCGATACCGGATGGCCGCACGACGCCAAACGTTTCGCAGCAGATCGGTCAATCGTAGAGGCGTACTGCGCGCGGTGCTCGCGTAGCAATGCGGAGTGGAAGGACGCGGTCGTGGCACACGGCTTCGCGTACGACCGCCACGGAGGCCGTTCCAGTTGGACAGCAGCCGCTGAGAACCCACCGAGCCGAATGGCAGCTCGGGGGCGATCACGGCCCTGACGAAGCAACAGCGAAGCAATCCCAGACCTGAACTAACGCTGACTAACTGACAGTTCACATCTCGACTTACGCCCTTCAACCATCCGTCGATACCGTCACCGCCTCCCATGCCCGGATTTCCTCGTCCAGCGCCGCGAGTTTGCCGCGCACGAGCCGCAGCGCATCGCTGCCGAGCAGCAGATGGGCCGGCGGATGTTGTGCCGCAACGACGGCGAGTATCGCCCGCGCCGCTTTCACCGGATCACCCGGTTGCTTGCCGCTCTTCTCCTCGCGCGCCTGGCGAATCGGGTCGAAGATCGCGTCGTAATCGGCGATCGAGCGCGGCGTGCGCATCATCGACCGGCCGGCCCAGTCGGTGCGGAACGAACCCGGCGCCACGGCCGTCACCGCGATGCCGAACGGCTCGAGTTCCTTGCCGGCGGCTTCGGAAATGCCTTCCAGCGCGAACTTGCTGCCGCAGTAGTAAGCGATGCCCGGCATCGTGATGTGGCCGCCCATCGACGTGATGTTGAGGATGCGCCCGCGCCGCCGTTCGCGCATGAACGGGACGACCGCCTTCATCATCGCCACCGCGCCGAATACGTTCACGTCGAACTGCCGGCGCATCTCCGCGAGCGGCGCTTCTTCCATGATCCCTTCGTGCCCGTAGCCGGCGTTGTTCACGAGCACGTCGACAGGCCCGACGTTCGCCTCGATTTCGGCCACGACACCGTCGATGCGATCGAAGTCGGTCACGTCGAGCACCCGCGCGAATGCCCGCGCGGACAGCGCTTCGAAAGCCTGCGCCGCCTGCGCGCTTCTCACGGTGCCGACCACCGTGTGACCTGCGGCAAGCGCCTCCTGCGCGAGCGCGCGGCCGAAGCCGCTGCTGACGCCGGTAATGAGCATGAGGTTTGCGGATGCCATGTGAGCTTCTCCCGTATGTCGATTGGAGCGTGCATACTAGTCTGACGAACCCCGTCGAATAAGCCCGATTCCGCTGATTTTCTTGCACAAAACTATGAGCCTCGAGCCCGCCTCCGCCCAATCCCCATCGCTGCCGCCGCGCGACCGGAAGCGTCTGGTGACGCTGCTGCGCGCGCTGGCGCCCGACGAAGGCTACAACCTGACGGCATTGCCGAGCGTGCGCATCCTGCGGTCGAACCGCGCGCTGTCGCGCACGCCGGTGCTGTACGACCCGGGCATCGTGATCGTGTGCCAGGGCTGCAAGCGCGGCTACTTCGGCGGCGAGCGCTATCTGTACGACGAGCATCACTACCTGGCGGTGTCCGTGCCCGTGCCGTTCAGCATGGAAACCGACGCCACGCCCGAGCGCCCGCTGCTCGCGCTGTATCTGCACCTCGATTTCACGATGGCCGCCGAACTCGCGGCACAGATCGACCGCGAAGGCATCGCGGAGCCCGTGCAGGCGCCCAGGAGCATGATGTCGACGCCGATGGACGCAACGATGCACACATCGGTGCTGCGTTTCGTCGAGGCGATGGGCCGGCCGCTCGATGCCGCGGTGCTCGGCCCGGCGCTGCTGCGCGAGTTGTATTTCCGCGTGCTTACCGGTGCGCAGGGCAGCGCGATGCGCAGCGCGCTGGCGATGCGCGGGCAGTTCGGCCGGATCGGCCGGTCGCTGCGCGTGATTCACGCCGATTACGCGCAACCGCTCGACGTGCCGCAACTGGCCGACGCAGCCGGCATGAGCGTGCCGAGCTTTCACAGCCACTTCAAGGCAATCACGCAGGTGTCGCCGATGCAGTACCTGAAGTCGACACGGCTGCATCAGGCGCGGTTGCTGATGGTGCGCGAGGATCTGACGGCGGAGGCGGCCGGCTACGCGGTCGGTTATACGAGCCCGTCGCAGTTCAGCCGCGAATTCAAACGCCTGTTCGGCCTGACGCCGGCGAAGGAAACGCAGCGCATGCGCGAGAGCTTCGCCATTCCGGCGGCATTCGACGATGCGGTGTTCGTGTCTTCACATTGAATCGGGTACCGCGCCAGGCCCGCGCGCCAATTTCCGTCGACCGCATTTAGCCCCGCTGCCGATAGATACGCGCGACGCTCGCGAAGAACGACAGCGCGGCGATCGCGCAGGCCAATGCGAACACGTAGACGGGAAATTGCCGCTCGCCCTCGCCTCCGCTCGCGCCGCTGACGAGCGCGATCACCACGGCAACCAGCGCGGCGCCGATGGACTGACCTGTCGTTCTCGCGGTCGACAGCACGCCGGAAGCGGTGGCCGTGCGGTTCTTCGCCGCGTTGGCGAACATCTCCTTGTTGTTCGGCGGCAGGAAGAAGCCGTACCCCACGCCGCACAGTGCGACGCGCCACAGGAAATCCACGACGGATGGTTGCGCGGGCAACAGGATCAGCGAACCGATCCCGAGACAAAACATCAGCACGCCGACACTCGACAGCTGCGTCGCATTGAAACGATTCGCCAGTCGCCCGGCAAACGGCGCGCACAGCGCGACCGCGATCGGCCAGGGCGTAAAGACCAGCGCCGATTTCAGCACGCCGTACGCATACGTGTGCTGCAGCACGAACGGCAACGCGACCAGCGCCATGCCCTGCGACACGAACATCGTCACGGACGTCAGCACCGCGAACGTGTATCGGCGCGACCGGAAAATGTCCAGCGGCAACAGCGGATGCCGCGCCCTGGCCTGCCCGACGCAGAATGCCAGCATCAGCACGGCCGCAGCGCCGGCAAGCACGAGCACGGTACGGTTGCTCCACCGCCCGATCTGGTCGACGGCGAGCGCAAGGAGGCCGAATGCCGCGGCGGAAGTCACCGCGCCCGGCACGTCGAAGCCGCGCTCCCGATGCGTGTCTTTTCCCAGCGCGACGAACGAGAACGCGATCGCGGCGATCCCGAACGGGAGGTTGATGAAGAACAGCCAGGGCCACGATGCCCACGAGACGATCAGGCCGCCCAATGCAGGGCCGACGGCGGTCCCCACCGCAAATACGAGCGCATTGACACCGAAGATCGTCCCGAGCGAGGCGGGCGGGAAAATCACCCGGTAGAGACCGTAGCCGACGCTGATCAGGATCGCGTAGCTGATGCCCTGCAGGACCCGCATCGCCACCAGCGCGCCGAAGGTGGACGCCAGCCCGCAGCCGAGCGACGCGATCGTAAACAACACCAGCCCGATCGTATAAAAGCGTCGCTCGCCGATTCTCGAGCCGAGCGACGCGCACGTCAGCATCGTCGCCGCACTCGCCACCTGATACCCGTTCGCGACCCAGATGACCGACGCCGCGCTCACGCGCAGGTCGGTCGAGATCGTCGGCAGCGCGATATTGACGATCGCGCTGTCGAGCGCGGACATGAATACGCCGACCAGAATCGCGACGGCCGCAAAATAGCGGCGAGGGATGTCGAATCCGTCGTCGCCGAACGTTTCCGCGATCTCCATGAATCACCCTTGCCGGACGCAGGCCCGGTGCATGAACTAGTCGCCGCGCGCCGGCGCGCCGTGCGCGGCATCGCGTGCCAGGCCCGCGAGCGAATTCAGGATGAAGGCCGTCACGCCCCAGATGTCCTGGGTCTGCTCCGCCCAATACCACGCGCCCATGCGTTCGCCGTCCGTGTATTGACGCGGCAGATCCGGATTCAGCAGCGCGGCGAACGGAAACTCGAAGATTTCCGCGACTTCCGCGGGCGCCGCCTCCCATGTCGCCGTTTCCGGCACGATGCCGATCACGGGAAAGATCGCGTGGTGACGCTTTCTGGTTTTATGGATCGGCAAGCTGCCGACCACGCGGACCGCGCCGGGCGCGAGGCGGATCTCTTCGAACGCCTCGCGCAACGCGGTCGCGCCGATATCGCGGTCGGCCTCCGCCGGGCGGCCGCCCGGAAAGCTCACGTGCGACGAGTATTCGCTGAGATTCGACGCGCGCCGGGTCAACAGGATCGTCGGCTCGCGCCGCGCGACGATCGCGACCAGCACCGCCGAGAATTTCCACTGTCCGTCGTTGTCCGCGAGGAATTGCTTCGCCGTCGGCCAGTCGGTGCCGGCAGGAATGCCGTGACCTTCGACGCCACGGACGATCACTTCCAGCGCGGCCTGCGGCGAGCCGGCTTCCACGTGCGCGCCTGCCAACCCGGCGCCGGTATTCACGACGCCTCTGTCTGGTTCCATGTCTGCCTCCTGCGTGCGGCACCTGCACACGCTGCACGACACTGAACCCGACACGTGTTGCATGGGCGCGGCGTCGTTGTGGTCAATCCGATGAACCGGTGTTCGCATGCGATCGCAAATGACACGCGCGGGTGCGCGACTGTCTGCTCCGGCGTAAAAATATCCGCCAGCGTTGCGGATGATTGAATGCCGAAACCCGATCGCCGTCGATCAACGGAGAAACCGATCATGCACGAAAAAGCGAGACTCCGTTCGACCGCGCGCGCACGTCGCGTCCTCGCTCAAGCGACGGATGTCGGCTCGCTCCGCGCATCGATGCGCGCCGATGCGGTACCGATCCACCCGGCCGCCGCGATGGCCGCTGCCGTCACGATCATCATCGCGCCCCACCCGACCCGCGCGTTGAGCAGCCCGGCCGCGACGGCACCGCCGGCGCCGGCCGCGTAGTACAGCGTCAGGTACGCTGCGCTCAAGGCCCCGGCGCGGGCCGGCTGAATCGCGACGACGCGCGTCTGGTTCGCGACCTGCGCGGCAAAGCAACCGGCATCGAACAACGCCAGCCCGACAGCCAGCCATCCAGGTCGACCGAGCGCAACGGCAAGGAGCAAGGTCGACACGGCCGCCACGACAAGCCCGCCCCGGATGACCGCGCGATCGCCGAATCGATCGGCGAGTTTTCCGGCAACGCGCGTCACGCCGAGGCCCAGCACGCCCGCGAGACTGTACGCACCGATCGCGGCGGCACCCAGGTTATACGGCGGCTCGGCCAGACGAAGCGCGAGCCCCACCCAGACCAGGTTGAACGCGAAGAACCAGAGCATGCCGGCGCAGGTACGACGCCTCAACGGCGCACTGTCGCGCAGCAGCCGCGGAATCGCGGCGATCGCGTTCGCACGGCCGGGCAGCCCCTCCGGCCGGCCGCCCGGCAACAGCACCGCACCGCCGACGGCGGCCAGCGCAACGCATCCGGCCAGCACGAGCAACGCGCCGCGCCATCCGCACCATTGCGACAACACGCCGCCCGCGAAACGGCTCAGCAGGATCCCGGCGGAAATGCCCGCCGACACGGCCCCCATCGCCACGCCGCGCCGTTGCGGATCCGCGTGTTTTCCGGCGACGGCGCTGCATTGCGCCGCGACCGTGGTTGCCGCGCCCACCAAGAAAAACGCGGCATCGAGCACGAGCGGCCCGGGCGACAACGACGCGCACGCGAGCAACAACGCGAGCGCGCCCATCTGCATCGAGACAAGCACGCGCGGGCTGAAGCGGTCGACCAGCGGCACCAGCACGGCGAGGCCGACCAGATAACCGAGCATCGTCACGGAGGCGAGCGCCGCCATGCGCGACGCCGCCACCCCGAACTCGCTCGCGATCGCCGACAGCGACGGCTGCAACGCATAGCCGTTGGCGATCGCCACGCCGGCCGCCAGCGCAAGCACGGCCGTCGCGGTGCGGGACAGCGGCCCGCGGTTGCCGGCGACGGTCATGCCGCAGGCCTGACCGCGATCGCCTCGACTTCGACCAGGATCTCCGGATCGACGAACGGAAGCGCATGCACCAGCGAAAACGCCGGCCGGATATCGCCGTAGATCTCCCCGTGCGCGCGTGCGGCGGCTTCCCAGTTGTCGAAGTCCGCGACCACCAGGCGGCTCTGGACGACGTCGGACAACGAGAACCCGCTGTCCGCCAGCACCCGGTCGATCGTCGCCAGCGCATCGCGTGTCTGCGCGTACACGTCCGCGCCTTTGCCGGCCGTCCCCGAAATGTAGATGGTGTTGTCGACGACCACCGCGCGCGAGTAGCCGACCTTGGGCTCCCACGGGGAGCCGGTGCTGATCCGTTTTCGCATGTTGAAGATCTCTCCAGTCAGGTTGAGAAGCATCGCCTACTACTTGGGTAGTAAGTTCGAGCGATTGTATACTACTCCAGTAGTTAATCGAGCAAGCCCATGCAAGTCGCCGTGGGCGCAAGAGCCGGAGCCGATACACATGAGCGAAAACACGGAGCTGATCACGTCGTTGATCCGGCTTGGATTCACCCAATACGAAGCGCAGGCCTACGCGGCCCTCGTCGGGCAGGCCGCGCTGACGGGGGCGGAAGTCGGCCGGCGCGCCGGCATGCCGCCTTCGAAGATCTATGAAACGCTGGGGCGTCTGGAGGCGCGCGGTGCGGTGCTCGTCAACCGTTCCGAGCCCGTCCGCTATGCGGCCGTGCCCCACCGGTCGTTGCTCGAGGATTTGCGCAAGCGCTTCAATGCGGATCTCGAAACGGCCGCAGGCGCGCTCGACCGGCTGCCGGTTCAACAGGAGCCGGGGCTCGTCTGGTCGCTGAGCGGGCGGGAAGCGATCGCCAGCGCCTTCGCGCGCGTCATCGTCAACGCGAAAACGCAGATCTTCGCGGGCGTCTGGGACGAAGAGATCGACGACCTCGGGCCGCTGCTCGAGGCCGCCGCGGCACGCGGCGTCGACACGCACGTGGCGATTTACGGCAATCGCACGCTCAACGGGCCGCGCCACTACGACATGGCCAAATGCGGCGCCAGCGCGCGGCTCAGGCTGTCCGGCCGCCGGCTCGCCGTCGCCGTGGCGGACAACACCGAGGCCGTGGTGGCGGAATTCGGCGATCATTCGCCCGATCACGCCACCTTGACGACCAACCCGGTCATTGCGCTGCTCGCGGTCGAGTACATCAAGGCGGACGTGAGCGGGCGCGTGTTGATCGACGCAATGAGCCCGGCGGAGTACCGGAAAGTCCTGAAGCATCCCGACATGCAGGCGATGCTTGCACCGCTCGACAAGGCGAGCTGACCCTTGCGACCCTGCACAGCTGCCCGTGCGAAGCGCATCGCGCGGCGCGCACTCCACCCAGGTACGTGAATCACCACACTGACGCGAGCGTCCAATGACCGCCTATGCCTTCCGCCTGCTGAACGTATTCGCCGAATCGACGTTCGGCGGCAACCCGCTTTGCGTATTCGAGGATGCGCGCGGCATGGACGACGCGACCATGCAGGCGCTCGCCGTGCAGTTCAACCTGTCCGAAACGACCTTCGTGCTGCCGTCGGAGCGCGCGCATGCGCGGGTTCGCATCTTCACGCCGGGCTACGAGATGGCCTTTGCCGGCCATCCGACGCTCGGCACCGCGCATGTCGTGCGCGACCTTCTGGGCGCGGGCAACGAACTCGCGCTCGAATTCAAGGCCGGCGTGGTCGACGTCGGCGCGCACGGCGACGTGTGGACGTTTACCGCGCCGCATGCCGGCATGCCGAAGACGGCGGCTTGCGAGTTGTCCGATGCCCGGACGGCGGCCCTGCTGGGGCTGACGGAAGACGACCTGCTCGCCCCGCCAATCTGGGTCGATACCGGCGCCGACCAGTTGCTCGTCGCGCTGAAGGACCCCGCCGCCGTGCGCCGCGCGCAGCCCGACAGCGCGGGCATCGGCATCTGGCCGACCAGCAGCCTCGGCCGCAAGACCGCGTATGTATTCGCGTTCGACGCCGAGCGTCCGGGCACGGTGGTGTCGCGTTACTTCTTCGTGAAACAAGGCAGCGTGTCGGAAGACCCGGGGACGGGATCGGCCTGCGCGAATCTGGGCGGGTGGCTGCTTGCGATGAACCGCGACCTGCCCGCCGCGTTTCAGGTCGAGCAAGGCGAAGCCGTCGGTCGGCCTTGCCTGCTGCGATTGTCGGTCAGTGCAAACGGCAAGATCGGTGTCGGCGGGCGCGTGATCGAACTCGGGCGCGGCGTCGTCAACGTGTAGACGCGCCGGGCGGAAATATCGTCGCGATCGTCAGCATCGCGCTGCGCGCGGGCAACCCGTTGCGATGACGAACCGGCCGCCACCGTCCGGCCACCGCCGGATCGGCAATGCGGTGTGGCCGCCCCGCCCGCCACGCCGCGATATGCCGGCGACAAGATCCGCGGCTATCGCCGGATCGAAACGCAGCAAGCACGGCACACGCCGCCGCGTTTGTTATGCTGCGCGCATCGCCAGCCCGAGCCGATTGCCGCTCATGAACGCCCTCGCCCCCGACCTCGTCCGCACGCTGCACGCCTCCTGCGATGCCTGCTTCGGCACGACCGCCGTCTGGCCGCTCGTCGAGCACGCGTATGGCGAGCCGCAACGCCACTACCACACGCTCGCGCACCTGGCCGAGCTGTTCGCGCATCTCGCACCGTATCGCGCGGAACCGCTGTGGCCGGTGATCGAGCTTGCGGTATGGGCGCACGACTTCGTGTATGCGACGACTCTGCCGGATCATGCGGACAACGAAGCATGCAGCGCGCAATGGCTCGTGCAGGTCACGAACGCACACTGCAGCGCATCCTGGTTGCGTGCGCACGCATCGCATGTGTCCGTTGCGCACGATCTCGTACTCGCGACGAAGTCGCACCGGCTGCCCGATGCGTTCGCGTCCGCCCCCGACCTCCAGCGCGCCGGGCGGATTTTTCTCGACGCGGATCTCGCGATCCTCGCGGCCGCGCCCGATCGACTGCGCGAATACGATCGCGCAATCGCATGCGAGTGGGCGCAGGATCCCGATGCGCCGTCGGCTGCATTCCGCGAGGGCCGCAAGCAGGCGCTCGAACATCTGCGCGCACAGGTTCCGCTGTTTCAATCGGCGGAATTCGCGCCGCTCACACCGCTCGCGCAGCGCAATCTCGATACGCTGATCGCCGAGTACGCGTAAGCGCCGGGCAAGAACACGCGAAAGCGCCCGCATCGCCGCCGCCGGATCGGTCGAGCCGGCCCGTCACGCCCGGCGCCCCTCCCCACATCCGAACGGCATTCCTGCTGCGGCGCTCCGCGGCGCGGGGCCCTGCCGCGTCGAATTCATCCGACATCCGACGGCAAAACCGGCCAACACGTCGATTTCCCCGGGAAGCCACCCCATCCACATCGCGCGTCGAGCGTAACCCTTCAAACATCATGTGATTGCATTTTCACAATCAATGTGATTTTATTATCATATCGTGCATGCCGCCGCCCACCACCCGCGCGGCGCACCCCATACCAAGGAAGAGACGCAGATGGAGACAATCGCCGTTATCGGCAGCAACATGGTCGACCTCGTGACCTACGTCGCACGCATGCCCGCCCGGGGCGAAACGCTCGAGGCGCCGAATTTCGAACTGGGCTGCGGCGGCAAGGGCGCGAACCAGGCGGTCGCGGCCGCCCGCCTCGGCGCGCGCGTCGTGATGGTCACGAAGGTCGGCGACGACGTGTTCGCCGACAACACGATCCGCAACTTCGAGCGAGAAGGCATCGACACCACGCACGTGCGCAAGGTCGCCGGCGTGCCGAGCGGCGTCGCGCCGATCTTCGTCGAGCCCGATTCGAGCAACAGCATCCTGATCGTCAAGGGCGCCAACCGCCACCTGACGCCGGCCGACATCGACGCGGCCGCGCCGCAGCTCGCCGAATGCGCGCTGATCGTGCTGCAGCTCGAGATCGAGCTCGACACCGTCTATCACGCGATCGAATTCGGCGCACGCCACGGCATTCCGGTGCTGCTGAACCCCGCGCCCGCGGTCGCCGATCTCGATTTCGAGCGGATCCGCACCGTCGAATTCTTCGTGCCGAACGAAACCGAGCTCGCGATCGTGTCGGGCATGCCGGTCGATTCGCGCGACACCGCGGCACGCGCCGCCGAAGCGCTGGTCGCGCGCGGGCTGAAGCACGTGCTCGTCACGCTCGGCAGCGACGGTTCGCTGCTGGTCTCGCGCGACGGCGTGCGGCACGTGCCCGGCGTGCCGGTCGACGCGCGCGACACGACAGGCGCCGGCGACGCATACATCGGCTGCTTCGCGCGCTGCTACGCCGCATCGCGCAACGCGCTCGACGCGATGCGTTACGCGTCCGCGTACGCCGCGCATTCGGTCACGGGCCTCGGCACGCAGAAGTCGTACGCCGACACCGCGACGTTCGAACGCTTCCTCCGCGACGCCGGCATCTGAACGGCGCCTTCATCGACGAGACAACCAGGAAGGAGACACCCATGGGCCGAGCCAGAATCGAACACACACCCGACGGCTATTACCTGAACCGCACGCCGCTCTTCGCCTTCACGCTGCTGTGCTGCCTGTTCGCGCTGTGGGGCACCGCCGCGAACCTGAACGACGTGCTGATCGCGCAGTTCAAGAAGTCGTTCTTCCTGTCCGATTTCGAATCCGCGTTCGTGCAGTCCGCGTTTTATCTCGGCTACTTCTTCCTCGCGATTCCGGCCGCGACCGTCGTGAAGAAGTTCAGCTACAAGACGACGATCCTGGTCGGCCTGCTGCTCTACACGACCGGCTGCCTGCTGTTCTTCCCGGCCGCGTCGATGGCGAAGTACGGAATGTTCCTCGTCGCGCTGTTCGTGATCGCGGCGGGCCTGTCGTTCCTCGAAACCGCGTCGAACTCGTATTCGACGCTGATGGGCCCGCGCGAAACCAGCACGCGGCGGCTGAACATCTCGCAGACGTTCTATCCGTTCGGCGCGATGGCCGGCGTCTACATGGGCAGCTTCCTGATCTTCAAGGAAGGCGATGCGTCGCACGCGCAGCTTGCCGCGATGTCGGCGGCCGAAGCCCACGTGCACCAGCTCGCGATGATCCAGGCCACGCTCGAGCCGTACAAGTGGCTGATCGTCGTGCTCGTCGCCGTGTTCATCGTGTTCGCGCTCACGCCGTACCCGGCCTGCAAGGGCAACGGCCCCGGCGCGGCCACGCACCGGATCGACGCACGCGGCACGCTCGCGCGCCTGTTCGGCAACCGGCGCTTCGTCGCGGGCGTCGTCGCGCAGTTCCTGTACGTCGGCGCGCAGGTCGGCGTGTGGAGCTTCACGATCCGGCTCGCGATGCAGATCGGCGGCCTCACCGAGCGCGGCGCGTCGCACTACCTGCTCGCGACGTTCTTCGCGTTCTTCGTCGGCAAGCTGGTCGCCACGCTCGTGATGAAGCGCGTCGGCCCGGCCAAGGTGCTGATCGTCTACGGCATCCTGTGCATCGTGCTGCTCGCGTACACGATCAGCGTGCACAACATCACGGCCGTCTATGCGGCCGTGGGCGTGAGCGTGTTCCTCGGCCCGTGCTGGCCGACCATCTACGGTCTCACGATCGACGGGCTCGGCAAGGACACCGAATACGGCGGCTCGATCCTCGTGATGAGCATCGTCGGCGGCGCGGTCGTGCCGCTGATCCAGGGGCTGATCTCCGACCACACGGGCGGCAACATGCAGCTCGCGTTCGTCGTGCCGCTCGCCTGCTTCGTCGTGATCGTCTACTACGGCTTCTACTGCCTGCGCCACCTGCCGGCCGCGACGCCCGACGCAACCGCCGACGGCCCCGCAGCCGCGCGCTACGCCGCCACGCGCAACACGTCGGGAGCATGAGCATGCGAGGCGAAATCGAACTGCGGCGCGACGACTTCCGCGACACGCCGCGCACGCTGTACCGCACCGACGGCCTGACCGTCACCGCGTTCGCGTATCCGTCCGGCGTCGAGGCGCTGAAGCTCGAGAACCGGCGCGGCCATCTCGTCGTGCTGCCGTATCTCGGCCAGATGATCTGGGCCGCCGCGTTCGACGGCCGCGACCTGACGATGAAGCACATGTTCCGGCAACCGAAACGCGCGGCTTCGATCATCGATACCTACGGCTGCTTCATGTTCCACAGCGGGCTGCTGCGCAACGGCTGCCCGGGGCCGGACGACACGCACGCGCTGCACGGCGAGATGCCGTGCGCGCCGATGGACCGCGCGAGCCTGGTCGTCGGCGCGGACGCGCGCGGTGCGTTCGTCGAAGTGACCGGCGAGTACGAATACGTGCAGGGTTTCGGCAGCCACTACATGGCGCGTCCGTCGGTGCGGCTCACGGAGCACGACGCGCAGATGACGATCTCGATGGACGTGACGAATCTCGGCGGCGCGCCGATGGACCTGATGTACATGGCGCACCTGAACTACGCGTACGTGCCCGGCGGCCGTTTCGTGCAGTCGCTGCCGCACAACGGGCTGCGGCTGCGCGACAGCGTGCCCGCGCACGTGAAGCCGACCGCCGCATGGCGCGACTACACGGCCACGCTCGCGCGCGAACCGCAACGGCTTCACACGCTCGATGCGCCCGCGCTGTACGACCCGGAGATCGTGTTCTTCATGAACGATGCGGAAACGGATGCCGGCGGCGTCGCGCATTTCCGGCTCGCGCATCCGGACGGCGGCGCATTCCACACCGCGTACCGCCCCGAGCAATTCCCGCACGCGACGCGCTGGATCCTGCACAACGCGGACCAGCAGGTCGCCGCATTCGCGCTGCCGTCGACCTGCGAGCCGGAGGGTTATCAGGCCGAACGCCGCAAGGGCCATGTCGCGACACTCGCGCCGGGCGCGACGCGCCGCTTCGAGGTCGTCACCGGCTACCTGAGCGCGGCGGAAGCCCGCCATGCCTGAGGCGATGCAAAGCGCGATGCCCGCGCGCACGGCGTCAGGTCACGAGCGCGATCCCGTGTTCGCGGATCGTCGTTTCGTAGCGGCCGCTCAGTTGCCCGTCCGAGATCACGTAGTTGAAGTCGGTCAGCTCGGCGAAATAGGCCGCGCGCACTTCGTCGAACTTCGTGTGGTCGACGAGCAGGAAGCGGTTCTGCGCGCGTTCCATCACCTTCTTCTTCGCGTCGACTTCGTGGAAGTTGAAGCAGGTCACGCCGCAGCGGTCGCTCACGCCGGCCGCCGAGATGAACGCCTTCGACACGCGCACCGTATCGAGGATGCCCGTCTCGGCCACCGACTCGAACACCATGTTCTTGCGATGGTACGCACCGCCGCACAGGATCACGCTGCAATGCGGCTTCTGCTGCAGCTTCGCGAACACGTTCAGCGAATTGCAGACGGCGGTGAATTCGAGGTCGTCCGGAATGAAGTCGACGACGAACGGCGTGGTCGAGCCGCAGTCGACGAAGATCGTGTCGCCGGTCGTCACGAACTGCGCGGCCAGCTTGCCGATGCGGCGCTTCTCCTCGGTCTGCCGGTCGTTCTCGGCGCTGACCACGTACTCGCCGATGTCGCTGCGCTGCGCGGCGAAGTGGCGGGTCACGTAGCCGCCGATCAGGCTGAGGCCGTGCGGGTTGTCCGCGAGATCGCGGCGGATCGTCATTTCCGATACGCCGAACAGCTCGGCGACTTCCTTCAGATGAATCGCGTTCTGCCCTTGCAGCACGTTCATCAGCGTCTTGATTCGTTCGCCCTTCTTCGTTTCCATGCCAGTATCCTGCGTGCGCGCCGCGTCCGTCGCTTGTCGTGCCGGGCGCGCGGGCCCGGCCGGAATGTCGTATTTGTAACAAACCGATGTGAAAACATCAACTTTCCGTGTGCCCTTCCGGCACACGATCCGTGGAGTCCTGAAACATGCCGCTTTCCAACGCCCAACTCGCTCAAACCATCGATCACACGCTGCTCGCGCCCGACGCGAGCGACGCGCAGATCCGCGACCTCTGCCGCCAGGCGGCCGAGCATCGCTTTTACTCGGTCTGCGTGAATTCGGCGAACGTGCCGCTCGCCGCGCGCGAGCTGGCCGATACCGGCGTGCTCGTCTGCGCCGTGGTGGGTTTTCCGCTCGGCGCGGGGCTGTCGGCCGCCAAGGCATTCGAAGCCACCGCCGCGATCGCGGCGGGCGCCGGCGAGATCGACATGGTGATCAACATCGGCGCGCTGAAGAGCGGCCGCGCCGACGACGTGAAGGCCGACATCGAAGCCGTGCACCGTGCCTGCGGTGCGGTGCCGCTCAAGGTGATTCTCGAAACGGGGCTGCTGACCGACGACGAGAAGGTGCGCGTGTGCGAGATGTGCCGCGATCTCGGCGTCGCGTTCGTGAAGACGTCGACCGGGTTCGGCCACGGCGGCGCGACGCTCGCGGATGTCGCGCTGATGCGCCGCACGGTCGGCCCCGTGCTCGGCGTGAAGGCATCGGGCGGCGTACGCGACCGCGCGGCCGCGCTGGCGATGATCGAAGCCGGCGCGACGCGGCTCGGCACGAGCTCGGGAGTGGCGATCGTCACCGATCAGGGCGGCGTCGAATCGGCGTATTGACGACGCGGACAACCGACGGCTGCGGTGGTGCACCTCGCGCCGCCGCCGCTGCTACCGCGCGCGTTGTCGATCCTCTTCAGCGGCCTTGCAGTCGGCATGGCCGTCGCGTCGTCGATCCGGTTCCATGCACGTAACGCACAGCTTCAGATCGATAGAGCATCCGTGGCCCGTATCGCGTTGTCCTGCTGCCCGGCGGCCGGCCATAAAATAACTTAGTTAGCCGAATCATCTGCGATAAACAACGATCACCTATCACTCAATTAGAGAGATTCAATTGGCATCGCGCATGTCGACGAGACTACAGTTCGGCGGGGTCTTCCCCCGAATTTCATCCAAGGAACCTCATCGATATGTCAAACACCGCGAATCGCTTCTTGCAGAGCATGATTGCCGCGGCCTGCGTCGCATTGGCCTCTTCCTCACACGCTGCCGAACTGACGCGCGACAACGGCTCGCCCGTCGGCGACAACCAGAATTCGCAGACAGCCGGGCCGAACGGGCCGGTGCTCCTGCAAGACTCGCATCTCATCGAAAAACTCCAGCGCTTCGATCGCGAACGCATCCCCGAGCGTGTCGTGCATGCCCGCGGCACCGGCGCGTTCGGTGAATTCGTGCCGAGCGCCGACATCAGCGACCTGACGACGGCCAAGGTCTTCACGCCCGGCACGAAAACGCCCGTATTCGTCCGCTTCTCGACCGTGATGGGTTATCGCGGCTCGCCCGAGCAGGCGCGCGATCCGCGCGGTTTCGCCGTGAAGTTCTATACGGAACAGGGCAACTGGGATCTGGTCGGGATCAACCTGCCGATCTTCTTCATCCGCGACGCGATCAAGTTCCCGGACTTCGTCCACGCGAACAAGCCGAGCGCGGTCACCGGCGTGCAGGATGCGAACCTCGCGTTCGATTTCTTCGCGCACGCGCCCGAAGCAACCAGCATGCTGACCCGGCTGTACTCGATCGAGGGCATGCCCGATTCGTACCGGAACATGGACGGCTACGGCGTGCACGCATTCAAGTTCGTCAACGCCGACGGCAAGTACACGTACGTGAAGTTCCACTGGAAAAGCGCGCAAGGGATGCACGGGCTGCGCCCGAAGGACATTCCAGGTTCGATCGGCGCCGACTGGAACCTGATGACGAACGATCTGTATGGCGCACTGAAGGCGGGCAACGCACCGAAGTGGGATCTCTACATCCAGGTGCTGAAGCCGTCCGAGCTCGACGCGTTCGACTTCAACCCGCTCGACGACACCAAGGTATGGACCGGCGTGCCGGAGCGCAAGATCGGCACGCTGACGCTGAACCGCGTGCCGGACAACTACTTCGAGTCGACCGAGGAATCCGCCTTTGCCCCGTCGCGGATGGTGCCCGGCATCGAGCCGTCGGAAGACCGGATGCTGCAGGGCCGGATGTTCTCGTACGCCGATACGCAGATGTACCGCCTCGGCGCGAACTTCAACCAGTTGCCGATCAACCGTCCGCGCGTGCCCGTCACGAACAACAACCAGGACGGCGCGATGAACTTCGGCGACCGCAAGGGTGAAGTGAACTACGAGCCGTCGGCGTTGAACGAACTCGCGCAGAATCCGCGTTACAAGTCGGTCCAGACGCCGCTTGCCGGCACGACGCAACAAGTCGCGATCCGCAAGACGCTGAACTTCCGGCAGGCTGGCGAGTACTACCGCATGCTGCCCGCGCAGGAGCGGCAGGATCTGGTGACCGCGTTGTCGGGTGACCTGAACCACGTGACGAACGACGCGAACAAGTACGCGATGCTGTCGTACTTCTACAAGGCCGATGCGGACTACGGGACGCGCCTGGCGCGTGCCACGCATGCCGACCTGACCCGCGTGAAATCGCTCGCCGACAAACTCGTCGAGAACTGATCGGGTAATCCCGCGAAGGCTGCCGGTGCGGCCTTCGCGTCCCGACCCATCGATCCGATTGCGCCGCGCGGCCATGCGCGGCGCGCATTGCTGATGAAGAATCGACTCCGAACCGCCCTCTCCCGCGCGCTCGCGATCGCCGGAGCCGCCGTGCTCGCGGCCTGCGCACAAACCGCACCAACCGCACCGCCCGCGGCCGTGCCGCACCCCGATGCGCACGCCGACCTGCGCCGCTATGACGACGCGTGGTTTGCCGCCGCGCGCCTCGGTCGCATCGACATCCTGCAGGCACTCGTCGACGCGCGCTATCCGATCGACGCGACGACACGCGAAGGTTATACGGCGGTCATCCTGGCCGCCTACCGCGACCAGCCCGCAACGCTCGACTATCTGCTGCGCAACGGCGCGGACCCGTGTCTCGGCGATCGTCACGGCAACACGGCCCTGATGGGCGCGCTGTTCAAGGGCGAGACCGCGATCGCGAAGCGGCTGGCCGGCACGCACTGCCCGATCGACCAGACCAATCACGCCGGCGAAACGGCGCTGTCGTTCGCCGCGCTGTTCGGCCGCCTCGACATGCTGCCGGTACTCGTCGCACATGGCGCGAACCCCGATCACGTCGATGCGCTCGGCCGCACCGCACTGCAGAACGCGATCCTGCAAGGCAACGACGCCGCGGTTGCCGCACTGGAAAAGGTTGGCGCGACACCGAATGCCGATGTGACGTTACGCTCGAGGCCGTGACCGCTCGACCTTGAACCGGCCGTCAAGGGCATGATCTCCGAACGGCAAAGGCAGGCACCGACGGTTTCGACGAAGGCGCCTCTTCCGCCCGCTCCGCGACATCGGCACAATGCCGGTCATGCGCCAAGACAACGCCTTCGTTTACCCGTCCGCCGGCCCCGTCGGCCGCCTCGCCAACCGGCTCGTCGCGAGCCGCCCGCTGCTGCGCGCACGCCGCGCGCTGCTGTCGCGGCTGCCGTTCCTGCAACTCGCGAGCGAAGTCGAGAACGTCGTGTACTGCACCTGGCTCGTCGATGTCGCCGCCGTCGCGCACCTGGTGCCGCGCGGCGTCACGCTCGCGAGCCGCGACGGCCGCACGCCGTTCACGATCCTCACCTATGCGCACCGCCATTTCGGCCCGCGTATCGCGGGCCCGCTACGACGCGTGTTCCCGTCGCCGCTGCAAAGCAACTGGCGGCTTTACGTCGATGCGCTGCCGGGTGGCGTGCCGGCCGATCGCACGGTGCTGTTCGTGAAGAACGTGTTCGATCATCCGCTCTATGCGCTCGGCAGCCGGCTCTTCAGCGACGCGCTGCCGTCGCATCTCGCCGCGCGCTTCACCCATGGCGTGCAGGACGGGCGTTATCGAACGCTGCTGTCAGGCGGGACCGGGAGCGCGCCCGACTTCCACTGCTCGGCGGCCGTATCGAACGACGACACGCTACCCGCCGCGTTCGCGCCGTTCTTCGGAAGCTGGCGCGACGCCGTCGCCTACCTGTCGCTGCAGCACGCGGCCGTCGCGCATGTCGCGGACTGCGACGGCCTCGCCCATGCGTCGATCGACCTGCCGATCGACATCGATGCGGTCCGCCCGCTGAAACCGGTCGAACCGGTCGGCGGCGGCGCCTTCCTCTCGCGGATCGGCGCGACCGGCGAACCGCTGTGCTTCGTCGTGCCGGATGTTGCGTTCCGCGTGTTGTCGGAGCGGGTGCTGTAACGCCCCGCTCAACCCGCGCGCCGCGCGTGCGCGGGTGCGTCCGCGTCGCGTTCGTCCGCCAGCCGCCCGAGGTAATCCCGCACGAACTGCCCGGCAATCCGCCCCGACCGCGCACCGCGCTCCAGCGCCCACTGCAGCGCCGGTTCGCGCGCCGCGCGGATCTGCTCCGCATCGAACCCGGCTTCGCCGAGCCGGCTTTCGACGACGGCCAGGTACGCATCCTGCGTGAACCCGTAGAACGTCACCCAGATCCCGAAGCGCTCGGACAACGAAATCCGCTCCTCGACCGCGTCGCCCGGATGCAGTTCGCCGTTCTCCGCGCGCGACACGTTCGCGTTGTCGCTCGCCTGCTCGGGCATCAGGTGGCGGCGATTCGACGTCGCGTACACGAGCACGTTCGACAGGTCGCTCGCGACCGAGCCGTCGAGCACTGTCTTGAGCTCCTTGTAACCGGTCTCGCCGGCCTCGAACGACAGGTCGTCGCAGAACACGATGTACCGCTCGGGCCGCGCACGCACCAGCTCGACGATCGCCGGCAAATCGCTCAGCCGCTCCTTGCCGACCTCGATCAGCCGCAGCCCGTGCGGCGCGAACGCGTGCAGGCACGCTTTCACGATCGACGACTTCCCGGTGCCGCGCGCGCCGGTCAACAGCACATGATTGGCCGCGAACCCGCGCACGAACTGCCGCGTGTTCCGTTCGACGATCGCCACCTGACGCTCGACGTTGCGCAGCGCATCGAACGTTATCAGCGCGGGCGCCGCAACCGGTTCGAGCGGCGCCGTGCGCGGCCCGCCGTCGAAACCGCGCCAGCGGAACGCGACGGCCGCGTCGAAATCGACGGCCGCCGGCCGGCCGGTGCCCGCGAGTGCCTCGAGCGCGGTCGCGATCCGTTCGAGCTGATGCGCGAGCGCCGGACCGTCGACGGATGCGTGCGCGTCCGGCAGCGCGGCCATCAGGTTCTGCATGTCGCGGTCGCCGCTCATTGCCGTACTCCCTGCGACGCACTCGCGTGGAACGGGAACCGCTGCGCGATCGCCACGCCGACGAGCGCGACGCCGCCGCCGGTCAGGTGATACAGCCGCAGCGATTCGCCGAGCAGCACGATCGCGCCGCCGGCCGTCATCACCGGCAGCAGGTTCATGAACATCGCGCAGCGGCTCGGGCCGAGCAGCCGCACGCCCTGCATCCACAGGTACGGCAGCACGACCGACGCCAGCACGCCGGCATACAGGATCAGCGGCACGCTCGCGCGGGTCGGCCACGCCGCCTGCGGGGGCAAGCGCAGCAGCATCGGCACCATGAAGACGAGCGCGGCGAGCGCCTGCACGTAGGTCGACTGCCACGCCGGCAGCGCGCCGATGCGCCAGCGCTTGAGCAGCACGCCGTACAGCGCATACGCGGCCGACGCGGCCAGCATCAGCAGGTCGCCCGCATGCACGCCGCGCGCGGCGATCGTCGTCGGGTGCCCCTCGGCGATCAGGTAGACGACGCCCGCGAGCGACAGCACCCCGCCGCCGATCATGCCGGCCCCCGGCGGATCGCCGAGCAGCAGCGAGCTGAGCGCCATCGTCATCAGCGGCACGAGCGCCGTGATGATCGCCATGTTGGTCGCGCTCGTCGTTTTCGCGGCCTCGTAGGACAGACTCTGGAACAGCGCCATCGCGAGAAAACCGAGCACCGCGAGCTTCGGCAGGTGCGCGACGAGCGCCGCACGGTTGCGCCATGCGGGGCGCAGCGTGAACACGCTCATCAGCGCGACGGCGAGCAGCAGCCGGTAGAACGTGATCGCCGACGGGTCGATCGTCGATGCCGACAGCTTCGACACGACCACGTTGCCGGCCCACAGCGCGATCGCGCAGAAGGGAAACAGAAAAGGAGGCTTGTTCATCGCGTTTGACGGATTAATATCGTGGCAGGGTGCGGGCGTGAATCGGAACGCCATCGTGCCCGCCCGCCCAACTGCCTGTCTCACGCCAAAATGTCAGGACTTGTCGCCAATCGGACACTCGAGCCCACCCCGCCGCTTGCGCACCTGCGCTACGAATCGACGCCGATGCCCGTGTCGGCGATGGCGGCCGCGTACCCGCACGGCACGTCGATACCGACGCACTGCCATCGCCGCGCGCAACTGCTCTATGCGATCGAGGGCGTGATGCACGTGCAGTCCGAAGGCGCGTCGTGGGTCGTGCCGCCCACGCGCGGCGTGTGGCTCGAAGCCGGCCTCGACCACACGGTGCAGATGAGCGGCGACGTGCAGATGCGCACCGTGTTCGTCGAACCGGGCACGGTCGAGCACCTGCCCTCGCGCAGTTGCGTGGTGGAAGTGCATCCGCTGCTGCGCGAGCTGATCCTCGCCGCGGTCGACGTGCCGCTCGACTACGCGCCGGGCTCGCGGCACGATCACCTGATGCACCTGCTGCTCGCCGAGGTGACGGTCGCGCCGCTGCTGCCGCTGTACCTGCCGTGGCCGCACGACGCACGGCTGCGGACGATCTGCGACTCGCTCGTCGCCGCGCCCGACGATCCGCGCACGATCGCCGAATGGGCCGACCGGCTCGGCCTGTCGGTCCGTACGCTGCATCGCGCGTTCCGGCGCGAGACGGGGCTCAGCTTCCGCCGCTGGCGGGAACAGGCGCGGCTGCTGCTCGCGCTCAAGCGCCTCGCGCACGGCGAGAAGGTGCTGACCGTCGCGATGGATCACGGCTACAGCAGCCAGAGCGCGTTCTCGGCGATGTTCAAGCGGCATTTCGGCGTGTCGCCGTCGGCGTTTTACGCGTAGCGCGTAGCGCGCGGCCGTGCGCGACGGGGGCGCTACCGCGCCGCGATCCCCGCGATGAAGAACACGCATGCGGCGGCCGACGCGACCGTGCGCACGTGATTCCACCTCGTCCAGTCGTGCACGTAGCGCGTCCACAGCGCGGCGCCGTGCGCGGTCGACGGATCGGCCGCGGCGAGCGCATCGTTGAGCGGCACGTTGACGGCCATCGTCACCGCGAACATGCCGAACACGTACAGCACGCCGCCCGCGAGCGCCGCCATCGCCCCCGGCTGGCCGCGATCGAGCAGCGCGATCACGACCAGGGCCAGCGCCATCAGCGTCGTGACGAGGAACAGCGGCATGAACGGCGAACGCACGATGTCGACGTTGATCGCATTCATCGCGGCCACGCCGGCATGCGGCGCGATCCGTCCGAGCGACGTCATCACGAACGTCGAAAACGCGAAATACACGCCGGCCATCAGCCCGCAGCCGATGGCCGAGCCCCACAGCAAGACGGGCGTCACGAACGCGATCATGATCGTGCGCTCCACACGCCGGTCGCGGCCGTCGCGCGCGCATAGTCGGCGAAGTCGCGTGCCGGCCGCCCGAGCGTCGCTTCGATGCCGTGCGTCACCGCGCTGTTGCGCCCGTCGAGCACCACGCCGAACAGATCGTCGAGCAGCGCGACGACCGGCTCCGGTACGCCGGCCTCGCGCAATCCGGCCGCGAACGCATCGGCCGGAATCTCGCGATAGACGACCGGCCGGCCGGCGGCCCGCGCGATTTCGCCGACCGCTTCGGCGAACGTCAGCGCGCGCGGGCCCGTGACCTCGATCACGCGGTTCGCGAAGCGCGCATCGGTGAGCGCGGCCACCGCCACGTCCGCGATGTCGTCCGCATCGACGAACGGCTCGCGCACCGCGCCGGCCGGCAGCGCGACTTCGCCCGCCAGCACGCCGTCGATCAGGTAGCCCTCGGAGAAGTTCTGGTTGAACCAGCTCGCGCGCACCACGCCCCAGCCCACGCCCGACGCCTGCAGCGCAGCCTCCGCCGCCTGCGCGCGCGGCTCGCCGCGCCCGGACAGCAGCACGACGCGCTCGACGCCGCTTTCCCGCGCCAGCCGCGCGAACGCGGCGATCGCCTCCACCGCGCCCACGACCGCCAGATCGGGCTGGTAGGTCACGTACGCGGCCGACACGCCCGCGAGCGCGGCGGGCCACGTCTCGGGCGCCGTCCAGTCGAAGCGGACGGCCGACGTGCGCGACACGGGCCGCGTCGCGATGCCGCGCGCGCGCAGCCGTGCATCGACGCGGGCGCCCGTCTTGCCCGAACCGCCGACGATGAGGGTGGGAAGTGCCGACATGACCGTCTCCTTTGACAAAAATGCGAGAATGTCTCGCGTTTCGAAAACACGATAGACTCTCGCATTAGCAACGTCAAGTTTTTCTGGAGGCGGCATGGGCCGACAAAAATCGGGGCAAAACGACGAGCCCGACGCGGCGGCAGCGGCATCGGATATGCCGGCGCGCGCGCGACTGGTACCGACGCAGCAGCGCAGCCGCGAGCGGTTCGAGCGCATTCTCGCGAGCGCGTCGGAGGTGATGATCGAGAAAGGCTGCGACGCGTTCCGGATGAGCGACATCGTCGAGCGCACGGGCATCTCGTTCGGTTCGCTGTACCAGTACTTCCCGGACAAGGCGGCCGTGATCGGCACGCTCGCGGAGCGCTACAACGAAGCCGGGCACGACTGCGTGCGGCGCGATCTCGCCGCGATGAAGTCGCTCGACGACCTGCACGCCACGCTCGCCCGCATCACGGACAGCTATTACCGGATGTTCGTCGACGAGCCGCTGATGCGCGACATCTGGCGGGCCACGCAGGCCGACCGCGCACTGCAGGCGCTCGACCGGGCGGACGGCGAGTTTCTGGCGGGGCTGTTGACGGATGCGCTGCGGGAACTCGCACCGGCGGTGCCCGACGCGCAGTTGGCGGCGTTCTCGGAATTGACGATGGTGTTGATCGCCGCGGCGGTGCGACATGCGATCGAGTTGCCGCCGAAGGCGGCGCGCAGGATTCTCGCGATGTTCAAGCAAACATTGCCGGAAAATCTTTCCGTGCTTGACAGCTAGGCCGCGCACGAATTTCATAACCGGGAAATTCCCATTCCTCGTTCATTATTGAATATTCGACAATATAATTACAAAAAAAACCAAGGGCGCAACGCGAGACCGCGGCGCCCGCATCCCTGATTCCCCGTTAAAACCGATTCAAAGCTCCGCGACGCTCGAAAGCGCGGAGCTTTCGTTTTTTTGCGCAATGCAATCCGCTTCGTGAAGCGACGCGCGTTTCGCGCCGGTGAACTCCGCGACGCTTTATTCAGCGTTGCGGCAGCCAGACTCCGCCGGAGTCAACAAATCGCGAGATGATTTACCGGAATAGATTAATTGAAAAATGACGATGATCAATGGAATCGATTTCAATCAATAATCACAATCATCCATCGATTCTTCCATTTACTTTTCAATATTGCTTCCGCTAAGCTTGCGCCAGGATTTTTTTGACGCCGACCAGATTGATCGACGAATTTCAGATTCAGGCTAATTTGAATTAAACCGATCGATTATTGTTTATTTTGAAAATCAAATGAGACGATATCACTCCACCGAAACCGGCCAGCCTTCATCCGGTTGACCGGGCACGCCGTGCGTCGCTCGGCGACAGGTGCCTGCCGCCCCGACCACATCTCTTTGGCATCGCGACTCAGGCTGCGCGGGCTGCGTCCGGTCATGGCGCACGGCCCACGCGGCTCCGCACCGCTATCGCGAACTTCGAACTCACACTCTTGCGAGCGCTGACGATGGACGACTTTTGCCGCGCGAATTTGCCCCCTGCCGAGGATTGGCCGACGTTCGTCTTCGAATTGCCGGGGCTGCAGTTTCCGCCGTTTCTCAATTGCGCCGCCGCGCTGCTGGATACCGCCGTCGACGAGCGCGGCTGGGGCGATCGCGTGGCGATCACGACCGGGTCGGGCATCACGTGGTCGTATCGCGAATTGCGCGATGCCGCCAACCGGATCGCCAATCTGCTCGTCCATGACGGGGGCCTCGTGGCCGGCAATCGGGTGCTGCTACACGGCGCGAATCACCCGATGCTGGCCGCCGCGTGGTTCGGCGTGGTCAAGGCCGGCGGCGTCGCCGTCGCAACGATGCCGAAGCTGCGTGCGGGAGAACTGTCGACCATCATCGGGCGGGCCCGGGTCACGCACGTCATCTGCGAAGCCGGGCTGTCCGCAGAACTCGACGCGGCGATGGCAAGCCTGCAGTGGCGCGGCGACGTTCGACGCTACGACACGGACGACACGCATCCGCACGCGCGCTGGCTCGACGGCCATTCGGCGGCATTCGCGGCCGCCGAAACACGCGCGGACGATCCCTGCCTGATCGCGTTCACGTCGGGAACGACCGGGGAACCGAAGGCAACCGTCCATTTTCATCGCGACGTGATGGCGGCCTGCCACTGCTTTCCGCAGCACGTGCTCCGGCCCACGGCCGATGACGTCTTCTGCGGATCGCCGCCGCTCGCGTTCACGTTCGGCCTCGGCGCGCTGCTGCTGTTTCCGGTCAGCGTCGGCGCGAGCGTCGTGCTGTTGCCGAAAGCGGGCCCGGAACAGCTGCTGGCGGCCGTCGAGCGGCATCGGGTCAGCATCCTGTTTACGGCGCCGGCGGCCTATCGGGCCATGCTCGACCATCTCGACCAGCGTGACCCGTGCGACATCTCGTCCCTGCGCAAATGCGTGTCGGCTGGCGAGGCGCTGCCGCCATGGACGCGCGATGCGTGGCAGATCCGCACCGGCCTGCACCTGATCGACGGCATCGGGTCGACCGAGATGCTGCACATCTTCGCGTCGACCGGCGACACCGGCACGAAGGACGGTGCGATCGGCAAGGCGGTGCCCGGTTACCGCGTTGCCGTCGTGGACGAGCACGGCCAGTGCCTGCCGCCCTACGAGATCGGCTACCTGGCCGTGCAGGGGCCGACCGGATGCCGCTACCTGAACGACACGCGGCAACGCGACTACGTCAAGCACGGCTGGAACCTGACGGGCGACAGCGCCTACCTGGACGAGGACGGCTATCTGTTCTACCAGGCACGCGCGGACGACATGATCATCACCTCCGGCTACACGGTGTCGCCCGGCGAAGTCGAGCAGGCGCTGCTGCGCCATCCGGATATCGCCGAATGCGGCGTCGTTGGGCAAGTCGACGAACGGGGCGGCACGCTCATCTGCGCGCACGTGGTGCTGCGCCCGGGCGTCGACGGCTCGGATGCGTTGACGACGCAGCTTCAGCAGCACGTGAAAAGCGTGATTGCGCCATACAAGTGCCCGCATCGCGTGGCCTATCACGCCGCCGGTTTGCCGCGCAACGAATCGGGCAAATTGCGGCGCGCCGTGCTCCGGCAGGCGGGTCATGGCGCGACGCGTTCCCTGAATCAAGCAGTCCAAAGCGAAGAAATCCTATGAAAATTCTCGGCGCCGCGGCGGCCGTTCCGGCCCCCGCGACCACCGCGCAATCCTGCGCGAACGACTACGCGATCAAGGCGGCCAGGCAGGCGCTGCAACAAGCCGGTTGCCTGCCGTCGGAACTGGATCTGATCGTCAGCCTGTCGATCTCCCCCAGCCGGATGGCGGACGCCCCGTCGATCGCAGGCCCGCGCCTGGCGCACCCCGTGCAGCGCGACCTGCGTGCGCGACATGCGGCCGTGTTCGACCTGCTCGATGCGGACTGGACGCTCGCACTCGATCTCGCGCAAAGCCATTGCCGGCAGCTCGGCTATCGGCGCGCGCTCGTCGTTCGCGCGGAAGCGCTCGCGGACGTCGAGCAGGTGGCCGAGAGCGGTTTCGCCGACGGTGCGGGCGCGATCGTGCTGACGCCGTCCGGCCATGACCGCGCTTATGCGAGCCGCTACGCGGATCTCGATTCCCCGCCGTTCGCAACGCTCGACGCGCTTGCGCCCCGGCGCGTGAACGGCAGCCTGTCGCTGGCCCGCTTCGAAAGCCGGTTCGATCGCACCACCGGCCGGTTCGACGCCGAACCGGCCAATGCGGGCGCCGCGGTCAACGCGATGCTCGACGCGGCGCAAGGCCGCATCGACCGGCGTGCCGCCACGCTGTTCTGCGAATCGTGGCTGGGCGGATGGCCGTCGATCGCCACCGGCGCGCGGGATGCTTTCCGCGTCGACGTCGTCACCGGTCCGGCGGAGATTCCGAACCCGTTCCAGCTGCCCGCGTGGCTCGCGTCGCGCGTCGCAGATTCGATTTCGTTGCGCGACGATGAACGGACGGTGATCGCCATGACACTGGACCCGTTCCGGCCGCGCATCGCCTGCAGCACGATGGAGGTCTGACGGTGCACAACGTCCGAATCGCAAGTCTCGCCTGCCGCCTGCCGGCACGCCAGGTCCCCAACGACGATCCCGTCTTCGCGGGCGTCGAGCCCATTCCGGCGGAATGGTGGCAATTCTGGGGCATCGAATCGCGCCACATGATCGACCCCGATGCCGGCGAATCCGAGCTGGCGCTGGCCGAGCGCACGGCACGCGACGCCCTCGCGCGTGCCGGCGTGGAACCCGCCGAACTCGACCTGGTGCTGTTCAACATGACGTCGCCGTTCGTGTCGCTCGCCGACGGCCGGCGCCGGTTCGCGCCGCGGCTCTCGCGCGCGCTGCGCGACCGGCTCGGCGCCACGCGCGCGCTCGATGCCGATATCGAGATGGAATGCGCGAGCTTCGTGCTGCAACTGCAGCTTGCCGCCAACCTCATCAAGCAAGGGCGCGTGAAACGGGCGCTGGTGTGCTCGTCGGAGCGCATGTCGGCGGTGGTCGACTACACGAGCAAGTCGTCGACGAACTTCGGCGACGGCGCGGCCGCGGCCGTGCTCGTCGCGGAGCCGGCCGACCCCGACGGCGCCGACTGGCTGGATGCCGCATATCACAGCGACGCCACCCGCTACGACCTCGTGACGATGCAGTGGCGCAATGCGCAGGCCGCGGCCGACGACGACGCGGAAACCGGCGCCGACAACCCGTTCGGCGTGTATTTCACGCTCAAGCCCGAAGCGCAGGAGGCGATCTCGCGTTTCATGCCGGTGGCCATTCCCAATATCGTCGAGCGGCTGCTGCACCGGAGCGGCACCGGCATCGCCGACGTCGATGCGATGGTGTTCCACCAGCCGTCCGCGCTGCTCGTGCGCTCATGGGCGCAGCGGCTCGGGCTCAGGTCCGATCAGTACGTGATTCGCGTGGCCGATTGCGCGTGCCTCGTGTCGGCCGCCGTGCCGTTCGCGCTGGCCGAGTCGATCCGGCAGGGCGTGATCCGGCCGGGATCGAAGGTCGTGATTGCCGGCGCGGGCGCCGGCTGGGGCTTCGGTGCGCAATTGTGGCGCTGGGGCGAAACCGTCGTGTCCGATGAGGGCAGCGCGGTCGCCGCCGTGACGGAACAGGAGGGTCAGGCATGAGCGCCCGTCTCGTCATCGCCGGGTTCGGCCATGCGCTGCCCGAGCGGATCGTCGGCAACGACGAAGTCGCCGGCATGATCGACACCAGCGACGCGTTCATTCGCGAACGCACCGGCGTCGTCGCGCGACGTTATCTCCGCCCCGATCAGCATCTGGCGGATCTCGCCTGCCCGGCCGCGGAACGCGCCATGGCCGACGCGGGCGTCACGGCGCACGACGTCGACCTGCTGATCGTCAACACGCTGTCGCCCGATCATCACGATCCGTCGCAGGCGTGCTACATCCAGCCCCGGCTCGGTTTGCGGGAGGTGCCGTGCTTCGATATCCGCGCGCAATGCAGCGGCGGGCTCTACGGGATCGAGATCGCGCGCCACTTCCTCGCGAGCGGCCTGTATCGCAACGTGCTGCTGGTCTGCGCCGAGGCGCTGTCGCGGCGCATCGACACGAGCAACGCCGGGCGCAACCTGTCGATCCTGCTGAGCGACGGCGCCGCCGCGCTGCTGCTGCAGGCGACGGACGAGCCGGCGCGCGGGCTGATCGACCTGACGCTCGGCGCCGACGGCACCCAGTTCGACCTGCTCGCCACCGAGGCGCCCGGCGCGCGGCGCCCGCGCTTCATCGACGCGGACGACATCGCGGCCGGCCGCCACCACTTCCGGATGAAAGGCGCGCCGATGTTCGAAGACGCGACGCGCCGCATCGTCGACGCGTGCCGGCAGATGCTCGACAAGCACCGGCTGACGATCGGCGATATCGGTCTGGTCGTGCCGCACCAGCCGAACCTACGCATCCTCGACGCGGTCATCGAGCGGCTCGGGCTGCCCCGCGAGCGCTGCATGATCTCCGTCGATCAACTGGGCAACATGGCGAGCGCGGCGTTTCCGGTCGCGCTCTCCCTCGCCCGCGAGCAAGGCCGCATGCCGGCCGGCCAGCTCAACCTCCTCGTGACCTACGGCGCGGGCGCGACATGGGCCTGTGCGCTCTATCGGAGCTGAACGACATGCTGAACGCATCCCCCGGGTGGATCGAGCCGCGGCTGGCGCTGATCGGCACCGCCGACGTGCCGCTGTACGTGATCGTCAACGACGAGGCCGCGACGCTGATCGAGGGCGGCCTGAGCGGCATGACGGCGCTCGTATGGCAGCAGCTTCACGACCTGCTGCGGGACTTCGGCGGCATCCGGCATTTGCGCTACTGGCTGATCACCCACTCGCACTATGACCATTGCAGCCTGCTGATGACGCTCAAGTCGCGCATGCCGTGGCTCCACGTGTCCGGTTCGCCCGACGCGTTCGATGCGTTCCAGAGCCCGTCGGCGTGCCGCACCATCCGCCAGCTCGACGAGCACGCGTCACGGTCGTGGGAACCTGCCGCCGGCGCCGATTTCACCGAGTTGTCCGACCTGCCGTTCTACCCGGTCAATCCGGGCGCGCAGCTCGATATCGGCGACGGGATGCAGATCCGCACGATCGCGCTGCCGGGCCACAGCCGCTGCCAGTTCGGCTACTACTGCCCGCAGCTGGACATCGGTTTCGTGTCGGATGCGCTGGGCGAGTTTCAGGACGCCACCCACTGGCTGCCGCTGGTCTTTCAGGACCTGTTTGCGTACCGGCACTCGCTGGACGTCATCGAACAGCTGCATGCACCGCGGCTTGCCCTGGGGCACCACGGCATCCTCACCGGCGAGCTAGCCCGGTCGGCCGCACGGCATGCGCGCGCGTGCCTCGATGCACGCGAGGCCGACGCACGCGCGGTTCGCGGCAACGCCGCCGCCACGCAGGCACTGGCCCACCAGTGGACGGCCCGTTACGCGGCAAGAAGCGAAAAGGTCGTGCCGCGTTTCCTGCATCTCAAAAGCATGACGCACATGATCGACCTGTTCCATCGCGCCGAATAGCCGTATCCGGATGTCCGCCGCGGCAACGCACGGGCGCCGGCCGGTGCGAGGCCCCTGCTCGCTGTTTTCATTCCTCTTCCGACGACATCATGACCACTGCGACCTTGCCGACTACGCTTGGCGAATTGCTTCAGAACCGCGCCGCCACACGCGGCGACCACACCGCCTACG
This sequence comes from Burkholderia sp. 572, assembly GCF_040545135.1. Lineage (NCBI taxonomy): Bacteria > Pseudomonadati > Pseudomonadota > Betaproteobacteria > Burkholderiales > Burkholderiaceae > Burkholderia > Burkholderia sp. 572. The sequence goes on from NZ_JBEPLH010000032.1 coordinate 71,592, forward strand.
TGTTCCTGAGCGGGCCGCCCGAGCAGGAACGGGCCGAATCGATGACCTTCTCCGAGCTCGACGTGCGCGCCCGCCGGGTCGCCGCGCTGCTGCGGCAGAACGCGGTCGACGTCGGCGACCGGGTGCTGCTGCTGTGCCGGCCGGGGCTCGATTACGTCGGCGCCTTCATGGGGTGCCTGTATGCGGGCGCGATCGCGGTGCCGGCCTACCCGCCGCGCAACAGGCAGCATATGGTGCGGATCGCCGGCATCGTCGAAAACGCGGGCGCCGACACGATCCTCTGCTCGGCCGAGGACCACGCGCGCTGCTCGACCTGGCTCGCCGATACCGACGCGTCCGGCAGCACGCTGCTCGACGTCGGCGGCGCGCAGGCGCTGGCTCCCGTGGATTCGCCCGCCGGCGTGCAGCCGTCCCACATCGCGTTTCTGCAATACACGTCGGGGACGACGGGCACACCGAAAGGCGTGATGGTGAGTCACGCGAACCTGATCCACAACCTGGGGCTGATACGCGAATGGCTTGCGTATGACGAGTCGAGCACGATCGTCAGCTGGCTGCCGCCGTATCACGACATGGGCCTGATCGGCGTGATCCTGACGTCGCTCTACGGCGGCTTCCGCAGCGTGCTGATGGCCCCGGAACGGTTCATCCAGCATCCGTACCTGTGGCTGCGCGCGATCAGCCAGTACCGCGCGGACCTGACGGGCGCGCCCGATTTCGCGTACCGGATGTGCTGCCGGCGAGTTTCCGACGAACAACTGGCGACGCTCGACCTGTCGTGCCTGCGGGCCGCGTACAACGGCGCCGAGTCGGTGCGCGCCAGCACCCTGACGGATTTCTCGCAGCGCTTCGCGGCAGCCGGCTTCGCCGCCGACGGGTTCCTGCCGTGCTACGGGCTCGCGGAGGGCACACTGTACGTCGCCGGCCGCACGGAACGGCACCCGGTCCGCACGCTGTGCGTCGACCAGGCCGCGCTCCAGCGGCAATCGGTGGTGTTGCGCAACGAGACCCTCGGCGTGTCGCCGCAGCCGCTGGACCGCCCGGGCGAGCGGGTTCTGGTCGGCGTGGGCCGCACCGACGGCGAACAGCAGGTGATCGTGCGCGACCTGGAGACCAACGCCCGGTGCGACGACCGGACCATCGGCGAAATCTGCGTGGCCGGCCCGAGCGTCGCCGCCGGCTACTGGCGGCTGGACGAGCAGACGCATTCGACCTTCCGGCACACGCTGGCCGGCGACCGCGACCAGGCATTCATGCGCACCGGCGATCTCGGCTTCATTCTGGATGACGAACTGTATGTCACCGGCCGGCTCAAGGACATGGTGATCCTCGCCGGCCGCAACTACTACTCGGAAGACATCGAGTACGCGCTGATCGTCGGCGTGCCGGAACTGGTGCCGAACGGCTGCGCGGCCTTCATGGACGACCAGGCCGACGCGGAACGCCTGATCGTCGTGGCCGAAGTCGAGCGCACGCAGCGCAAGGGCAATCTCGACAGCTTCATCGACGCGATTCGCCAGGCGATCTGGAACCGCCTCGACATCGGGCCGAGCAGGATCGTGCTGGTGTCGCCCGGCAGCGTGCCGAAGACGTCGAGCGGCAAGGTGCGCCGCAGCACCTGCCGCACGCAGCTGCACGACGGCGCGCTGACGATCCTCGCGCAGTGGGACGTCGACGCCGGCACGCAGACGCCGGCACCCGATCGCGGGCAGCCCGCGCGCCCGGCCGCCGGTGCCGACAAGCCGGCGGCCAACGATCGCGGGCGCGACGACGCCGCCACCGTCGACGAACTGAACGACTGGCTCAGGCACTACGCCCGCATGCGGATCGATTCGCGAACCATCGACGAGCGACGCACCATTCCGCCGCACGTCGTGCTCGATTTCGGCAACCGGGGCCTGCTCGGCATGCCGATCGACCGTTCGCATGGCGGGCTCGGGCTCGGCCACCGCGACATGGCGCGCGTGTTTGCGCAACTGGCTGCAATCGATTCGACGCTGGCTTTTTTCGTCGCCCTGAACAATACGCTCGGCATCGTGCCGATCATGCAGCACGCGCAGCCCGCGTTGCGCGACGAACTGCTGCCGAGCCTCGCGAGCGGCCGGATGCTCGCCGCATTCGCGATCACGGAGCCGGCCGCGGGCTCGCATGTCCGCGCGATCGCCTCCCGCGCGCAGCGCACCGCGTCCGGCGACTGGCTGGTCACCGGCACCAAGCGCTGGAGCGGCTCGTCCGCGTGGGCGGGAATCATCAACGTGTTCGCGAAGCAGGCCGACGGCACGGGAATGGTCGGCCTGGCGGTACGCCCCGGCACGCCGGGCGTGCGGATCGGCGCCGAAGAGCTGACGATGGGCGTGCGCGGCATGATCCAGAATTCGCTGCATCTGGATCGGGCGCGGATCGGCGACGCATGCCGGCTCGGCGACATCGGCCAGGGCATGTCCGTGGCGCAGCACGCGATGAACATCGCGCGCCTCGGCATCGCCGCCGTCAGCGTGGGCGGAATGAAGCGCTGTGCGCAGCTGATGCATCGCTACGGGGCGCGGCGCGAGGTCGCCACCGGGCTCCTGCTGGACAATCCGCTGAGCCGCCTGCGCCTGGGCGAGCTGCGCGACCGCATCGACGGACTCGACGCGCTGGTCGAGCACCTGGCCACCGAGCTGGACCTCGGCGTCACGTTGCCTGAAGACTGCCTGCTGATCGCGAAGATTCTCGGCTCCGAGCTGCTGTCGCAATCCGCCGACGAGCTGATGCAGTTCCTGGGCGGCCGCGGTTACATCGAGACCAACTTCGCGCCGCAGATCTTCCGCGACGCGCGCCTGACCCGCATCTTCGAGGGGCCGACCGAGACGCTGCTGGTTCACCTCGGCAGCCGTCTGCTGAACGGAAGCGACGAGCTTCCGCGCTATCTGGAAAGCGCGCTGGGCGCCGGCGTGCTGGCCACGGAGCTGCGCGAGCTTGGCGCCCAACTGTCGCAGGACGGGCTCGCCAATGCGGCGAAACTCGGCGGCGCCGCGCATGCCGCCGTCTGGGTCAATTACTGGCTCGGCACGGTCGCGCAATGGGGATTGCTGCTCGCGGTGACCGAACGTGCGGCTGCGCAGCAGCGCATCGGTGACGGCGCGCTGCGCTGGGCGCAGCGCCGGTACGAACTCGCGATCGAGGCAGCGCAGCGGCAGGTCGGTCTGCGATCCGCACTGACCACGTCGGCGCAATTGCACGACTGGGCCGCGCGGATCGGGCTCGAGATCGGCGCGATCGAGCAAACGGTCCCGGGTGCAAGCCAGCTCGTCGATCCGTTGCTGGACGCCAATCCCGGCGAGCACCCGGCCACCGGCATGCCCGACACACCCGACACGCCGGCCGACGAAGACGCCGGTTCGGCACCGGCCCCGATCGCGAGCGAGCCGGCGAGCCTGCTCGATCGCCAGCAGGTTCATGCCGTCGAACAATGGCTCATCGCGTGGCTGGGCGAGCGCCTCAAGCACCGCAAGCTTCGATTGACGCGCGAGTCGACGTTCGCCGAGATCGGCTTCGACTCGATCCTCGCCGTCGAAATGACGATCGTATTCAGCGAGGCGTTCAGCGTGAGCGTCGATCCATCGGCGGTCTGGGACTACCCGTCCATTCGCGCGCTGGCCGCCCATCTCGCGCCCCGTACTCGCGGCGCCGCGCCGGCGGCGGTCGTGGCGCACGCCGATCCGGATGCCCCTTCAACCTTTGCAGCCCAACCTTCGATCCTGTGAGACCGTCCAACATGCACGCCCGATTCGACCTTGGTGATTCCACCACCGCGCTGGCCCGGCAGCTCGAACACTATCTCGACGCCTATCCCGACGAAACGCGCACGTTGCTCGGCCTGCCGGCCGGCGCCGCGATTGGCGTCGAGGTGCTCGACGAGGAACTGCCCGTCAGGCTCGAACAACACACGCATGCGGCTACGCTGCGCATCGGCCGGCACGACGCACAGCGCGTGATGGCCTACACGCGCAGTTGCAACTGGGCCAACGGCATCGTGCTGGTGCCGACGCTGGCGCGCCTGGTGTTTGCCGGTGCGTTCGACGGTCTGCGGGCCGGAGCGCCCCGCGCGATGCGCGCGTTCGCGGCGTCCCGCCAGCCCGACCCGACCCGTAACCTCGGGATTCTGTGGGGCGCCTTCAACCTGCTGAGCCTGGCCGGCTGGCTGACCCTCGATCGCGGCGACGAAGACGCCGAATATGCGCTCACGCCCGCCGGCGAATATGTCGTCGCGTGTGTCGAGCACGCCCGGCCGCTGTTCGAGCAACTGGCGAATGCAACGTCGGTGCTCCAGCATCTGCACGCACTGTGTCATCGAACGCGCGTGGCGGCCGAAGACAGCCTGCTGTATGCGCGGCTCGCGCGGGCCTGCGTGGCGGGCTGGCCGGAGCTTGCGCCCCCGGCCACCGACCTGGAGCGCCAGGTGAACGGACAGCTGCGCACGGCGATGGACGGCCTGCTGCTGGGCCCGACCTGGGTCGCGCTCGACATGCCGGTGTTCGACAGGCAGCCGGATGGCCAGTACGTGCAGTCGGCGCCCGGCATCCTCGGCAAGCTCGACGAGCAGCCCGCCGGGGTCGCGGTGGGCGCCTGGACACAGGCGGACCCTGTCGTCCTGGACGCGGCATGGGCGCTGATGGGCAAGTTCGGCATGGTGGAAATCGACCAGGGAAAGGTGCGCCTCACCGAGTCGGGCCGGATTCACCGTCCGATCGCCGCGCCTTATGCGGGGCTGCCCGCGTCGTATCTGCGTTCGTATGCGCTGCTCGACGAGCTCCTGTTCGGCAACCCCGATCCGCTCGATATCGACAGCGACGGCCACATCGATCGCGTGATGAACGTGTATGCGTCGAGCGGCGCCGGGTCGGGACCGGCATCGCAGGAAATCACGACGAAGATCCTGCGCGAGCTGTTCGACGACACGCCGCTGGATCGCCAGCCCGCCGGCATCGCCGACATGGGCTGCGGCGACGGCAGCGCGGTGAAGCGCCTGGCGGAATACGTCATCACGTCGACGCGGCGCGGCCGGCACCTCGCCGACTATCCGCTGCTCGTGATCGGCGCCGACTACAACGCATCCGCGCGCGGCCGCGCCGCCGCCACGCTATCCGCGCTGAAGGACATCCCCGGCGTGCAGGTACGCGTGATCGCCGCCGACATCTCCCAGCCCGACCGCTACGACGAAGCCGTGGCCGACAGCGGCCTGACCGTCATGCAACCGGACGGCAGCGTGCGCCCGGCGCGGTTGAGCGACCTGCTGCACACCTTCATGTTCCTGGTCCACAACCGCCGGCTGGGCATCCGGCGCAAGGACGCCGCCGAAGCGATCCTCGAGCGCCATCTCCGCACCGTCGATCGGGCACGCCTGCGCGCGGTGATCGACCAGCACTATGCGGGGGCCTTGACGGTATCGGATCAGGAAGCGTTGCCGATCGGGCTCGAACAGATCAAGCGCGCGTTCAAGGTCGCGTACAGCGACGCGGAAGGGCTCGTTCCCGGTTACGTGGCGGCTGCGGATCTGATCGATTTCCTGACCCGCTGGAAACGCCACGCGAAGCATGGCTTTCTCATCGTCGAAGGACATAGCCCGTGGGCGGAGAACCTGTGCGCGCGGGCGCCGGGCGGCCCGGACACGTGGTTGCGCACCGAGCAGCTTCCGTCGGTGTTCAACTGGGGCATGCATTTCGTGTCGCGCCAGTTCATGGCGCCGTTCAACGAATTCACGCTCGCGCTGACCCTGGCCGGCCTGCGCCCCGACAGCCCGATTTACGGGCGGATTCATCCGGAAGGATTCCCGGCGCCCGATCTGCTGAGCGACTACCGGTTCTTCAGTATCGCGAACTACGTCGACGATACCGCCGTTGCCGATTGACGGTCCGTTCGGTGCCACGCGGTACGCGGCGACGGCCGCAAATCGCATCAAGAAAACACCCCGGAGGCTGGATCGGTGCCCAGTCTCCGGGGTGCGGGTGCGCGCCGTACTGCTCGCCGGTTTCATGAATGCCCCGGATTCACACAGGGGCCTCCACGCAACCGGCGCCCGGCTCGCGCATCAGGCGCTGTAGTTGTACACCCCGCGCCCCGTCTTGCGGCCGAGCCGCCCGGCGGTCACCATCTCGCGCAGCAGCGGGCACGCACGATACTTCGGGTCGCCGAAGTCCTTCACGAACACGTCCATCACCGCGAGGCACACGTCGAGGCCGACGAGGTCGGCCAGCGCGAGCGGCCCGATCGGGTGGTTCGCGCCGAGCTTCATCCCCGCGTCGATCTCCTCGGCCGACGCGATGCCTTCAGCCAGCACGAAAAACGCCTCGTTGATCATCGGCACGAGAATCCGGTTCACGACGAAGCCCGGCGAGTTACGCACGCCGATCGGCGACTTGTCGAAACGCTCGGTCAGCTCGCGCACCGCCGACGCGGTCGCTTCGCTCGTCTGCAGCCCGCGGATGATCTCGACGAGCGGCATCAGCGGCACCGGGTTGAAGAAGTGCATGCCGACGAAGCGCGCCGGATCGGCGAGCGGCGCAGCGAGCGCGGTGATCGAGATCGACGACGTGTTGGTCGCGATGATCGCGTCGGGCCGTGCGACGGCCTCGATCTGCTTCAGGATGCGGCCCTTCAGCTCGACGTTCTCGGTCGCGGCTTCGATCACGATATCGACCGACGCGAGCTGCGCGTAGTCGGTCGACGTCGTGATGCGCGCCAGCGCCGCATCGCGTGCGGCCGCATCGAGCTTGCCCTTCGACACGAGCCGCTCGAGGCTGCCCTTCAGCGTCGCGACGCCCTTCTCGAGCGCGGCGTCGCTGACGTCGATCATCACGACGTTGAGTCCCGCAACGGCGGCGGTCTGCGCAATGCCGTTGCCCATGGTTCCGGCGCCCACGACGCCGACAATTTCGATGGCCATGAAATTTCCTGTGTGTTCGGGTGCTGAGCGGTCGATTATCAGATGTTCTCGAAGATCGCCGCAATCCCCTGGCCGCCGCCGATACACATCGTCACGAGCGCGTAACGCCCGCCGATGCGCTTCAGTTCGTACAGCGCCTTGACCGTGATCAGCGCACCGGTCGCGCCGATCGGGTGACCGAGCGAGATGCCCGACCCGTTCGGGTTGACCTTCGCCGGATCGAGGCCGAGCTCCTGCGTGACCGCACATGCCTGGGCGGCGAACGCCTCGTTCGCCTCGATCACGTCGAGATCGGTGATCTTCAGGCCCGCGCGTTCGAGCGCCTTCTGCGTGGCCGGCACGGGGCCGATGCCCATGTATGCCGGATCGACACCCGCGTGCGCATACGCGACGAGCCGGGCGAGCGGTTTCACGCCCTGCGCGCGCGCGGCGTCCGCGCTCATCATCAGCACGGCCGCAGCCGCGTCGTTGATGCCCGATGCGTTGCCGGCCGTCACCGTGCCGTCCTCCTTCTTGAACACCGGGCGCAGCTTCGTGAAATCGTCCGCGCTCGCGTCGTGACGCACGTGTTCGTCGGTGTCGAACGCGACCTCGCCCTTCTTCGTGCGGATCGAGATCGGCAGGATCTGGTCCTTGAAGCGCCCTTCCGCGATCGCGCGCGCCGCGCGACGATGCGATTCGAGCGCCAGCGCGTCCTGCGCGTCGCGCGAGATGCCGTACTTCGCCGCGACGTTCTCGGCGGTCACGCCCATGTGGATCGTCTGGAACGGATCGTGCAGTGCGCCGAGCATCATGTCGACGAGCTTGCCGTCACCCATGCGCTGGCCGAAGCGCGCGGCCGGCACCGTGTACGGCGCGCGGCTCATGTTTTCCGAGCCGCCGCCGATCGCGACGTCGGCGTCGCCGAGCATGATCGTCTGCGCGGCCGACACGATCGCCTGCAGGCCCGAACCGCACAGGCGGTTCACGGTCAGCGCTGGCGTGTGCTGCGCGACGCCGCCGTCGATCGCCGCGACACGCGCGATATACATGTCCCTCGGTTCGGTGTTCACGACGTGGCCGAACACGACATGCCCGACCGCATCGCCCGACACGTTCGCGCGCGACAGCACTTCGCGCACGACTTTCGCCCCGAGGTCGGTCGGCGAGAAATCCTTCAGGCTGCCGCCGAAATCGCCGATCGCGGTACGGACACCGCTCACCACCACGACTTCTTTCGCTGCATTGCTCATCGTCTCACTCCGGTTCGTTCGCGCCCGCAGGCGCGGGGATACGTTGCGTTACATGTTCGGGTAATTCGGCCCGCCACCGCCTTCCGGCGTGACCCACACGATGTTCTGCGTCGGGTCCTTGATGTCGCAGGTCTTGCAGTGCA
>NZ_JBEPLH010000033.1:0-75044 GCF_040545135.1 Burkholderia sp. 572
GCCGCCGAGGCCGACGACAAGGTGCATCCGAAGAGCTACGACCTGTCGAGCCTGCGCATCATCGGCACGGTCGGCGAGCCGATCAATCCGGAAGCGTGGATGTGGTATCACAAGCACGTCGGCCAGGAGCGCTGCCCGATCGTCGATACGTGGTGGCAGACCGAGACGGGCGGCCACATGATCACGCCGCTGCCGGGCGCGACGCCGACCGTGCCCGGTTCGTGCACGCTGCCGCTGCCGGGCATCATGGCCGCGGTGGTCGACGAAACCGGCCAGGACGTGCCGAACGGGCAAGGCGGCATTCTCGTCGTCAAGCGCCCGTGGCCGGCGATGATCCGCACGATCTGGGGCGACCCGGAACGCTTCAAGAAGAGCTATTACCCCGAGGAACTCGGCGGCACGCTCTATCTCGCCGGCGACGGCACCGTGCGCGACAAGGACACCGGCTACTTCACGATCATGGGCCGGATCGACGACGTGCTGAACGTGTCGGGCCACCGGCTCGGCACGATGGAGATCGAATCGGCGCTGGTCTCGCACGAGCTGGTGGCCGAGGCGGCCGTGGTCGGCCGTCCTGACGACACGACGGGCGAGGCGGTGGTCGCGTTCGTGGTGCTCAAGCGTGCGCGTCCGGAAGGCGAGGAGGCCGCGGCGCTCGCCAAGACGCTGCGCGACTGGGTCGGCAAGCAGATCGGGCCGATCGCGAAGCCGAAGGACATCCGCTTCGGCGACAACCTGCCGAAGACGCGCTCGGGCAAGATCATGCGACGCCTGCTGCGCTCGCTCGCCAAGGGCGAAGCGATCACGCAGGACACGTCCACGCTCGAGAACCCGGCCATCCTCGACCAGTTGAACCGTTCGCTGTAACACCGCCCGCCCGGGCGGAGCGTTTCGCTTCGTCTCGGTGCCGGGATGCGGTCGCATTCCGGCCCTCGCGAAGCACCGCCGTGCGTTCCCCGACGGCACGGCCTGCAGGCGGCACGCGTCGATTCCGCCGCCGCAATATTAATTAGCTATACGTATTACAACATTCAACAAAACGGAGACAGACGATGAAGATCACGACACGGACGATTTGCGCGGCGCTGCTCGGCGCGGCGGCGAGCACGAGCGTTTTCGCGCAGAGCAGCGTCACGCTGTACGGCGACCTCGACGCCGCGTTGCTTTACACGAGCCGGTCGCTCGACTCGGCGACCGGCGGCAATGCGGGCCGCCAGTTCGCGCTGACCGATACCGGCATGACGCCGACCAACTTCGGCTTGACGGGTACCGAGGATCTCGGCGGCGGGCTGCACGCGAAATTCAAGCTCGAGAGCGGCTTCAACATCACCGACGGGGCGTTCGGCCATTCGAACGGCAACTTCTTCGGCCGCCAGGCGTGGGTCGGGATCGACGGCGGGTTCGGCGAAACGAAGATCGGCCTGCAGTTCTCGCCGTTCGTGCTCGCGGTGCTCGGATCGGACCCGCGCAACGTTTCGCACTTCGGCGCCGCGCTGATCCCGTACGTCGACAACGTGCTCGTCACCGGCCTCTTCAACCCGAATGCGATTTCGTACACGAGCCCGACGATCGCCGGGCTCACGGGCAGCGCGATGTTCGGCTTCGGCGGAAAAGCCGGGGACTTCCAGGCGGGACGCCAGTATTCCGGCAGCCTCACGTATGCGAATGGCGGCTTCATGCTCAACGCGGCGCTCTACGACGGCAACGGCGGCACGTCGCCGACGCCGGTATCGAGCACGGTCGCGTTCGTCGGCCGCACGATCGGCACCGCCTACACGTTCGGGCCCGTGACCGGCAAGGCGTCGTTCACGAGCTACAAGGTTGCCGGTTCGTTCAGCAACAACGTGTACAGCGCCGGCCTCGACTATCGCGTCACGCCGGCCCTCGACCTGAACACCGGCGCGTGGTACACGATCGATCGCAACGATTCGCACAATCATTCGCTGCTCGCCGCCATCGGCGCCGACTACAGCCTGTCGAAGCGAACGGGCCTGTACGCGCAGGTCGGTGTCGTCAACAACCACGGCGCGATGAATACGGGCCTCGGCATCACGGGCGGCGCGCTGTTCGGGTTGCCGGGCACGACGGTCGGCGTCAACGCCGGCATCCACCACGTGTTCTGACGCGGCGCGACGCGTCCGGCCGGACGGGCAGCCCGCGTGCGCCCGTCCGGCCCGGTGCCGGAACACGGCCGCCGCAAACGCCGCAAAAAGCAGCAAAAGCCATGAACGGCGGGCAACGCGCGGCACCGGCCGGACGATCCGCCATCCCGATCCCGGTCTCGATGTTTACCCGACCTCAAGTCCGTGCCCTCGCTGCCGTCAAGACAGGAACGCACGCCCAGCATCCGCCGATGACCAGGCACGCGTCCCTTCAAGGAGACCCCGCAACGTGAACTTCTTCGGAATCGGCCGCGGCCACCGCTCGTCGCGCGCGCTCGTCGGCGACATCGCCGAGCAGGCCGGCAAGCTCGGCATCGAGATCTGCGACGTGTCGGGTCACGTCGAGGAAGTCGCGGCCCGCGTCGCCCGACAGGCGGAGGTCTGCCACACGCTGCGCGAATCGGCCGCCGTCACGTTGCGCGGCAACCACCGGATTGCCGAGGCCGCGCAGCAGGCGCGCGCCGTGAGCGCGAATGCGTCGGACGCGGTTCGCCAGTCGCAACAGACGATCGAGGCGTCGCTCGCCGACATCCACGGCCTCGTCGAAGGCGTCACGTCGATCGGCAACCAGATGGGTGCGCTGCGCGACGCGCTCGATCATGTACGGGCCGTGTCCGAGGAGATCTCCGTGATCGCGCGACAGACTCACCTGCTCGCGCTGAACGCCGCGATCGAGGCCGCACGCGCCGGCGATTCGGGCCGCAGCTTCGCCGTCGTCGCGGCCGAGGTCAAGAACCTGTCCGCGAAGACCGGACAGGCGACGGCCCAGATCGAGACGACCCTCGCGCGCCTCGCCGAGCAGACCGAACACCTGATCGCGGAAGGCACCGACAACGCCGCCCGCGCGCATCGCGTGCGCGAGGGCACGCGTACGATCGGCGAGGTCGTGCACGCGACCGGGCACGCGATCACCGAGCTCGCCGGCGAGGCCGAGCAGATCGCGTCGCTGACGGACGAAATCGAGACGCAATGCCACCGGCTCGACGAACAGGTCGGCGAGATGGCATCCGGCGTCGAGGATTCGAGCGACAACTTCTCGCAGGCCAAGGACCGGCTCGGCAACCTGCTCTCCGTCTCCGAGACGCTCATCGAACTCACGGCCGCGACCGGCATCGAATCGCCCGACACGCGCCTGATCGACACCGCGCGGCACACGGCCGCCGCGATCAGCAAGCTCTTCGAGGAAGCGGTCGGGCGCGGCGAGATCGCACTCGACGCGCTCTTCGACGCGCACTACGTGCCGATTCCCGGCACCGATCCGCAGCAGTTCATGACGCGCTTCACCGACTTCACCGACCGCGTGCTGCCGGCCATCCAGGAGCCGGTGCTCGGGATCGACGCACGCATCGTCTATTGCGCGAGCTTCGACCGGCAGTGCTACCTGCCGACCCACAACCGGAAATTCTCGCTGCCCCAGCGCGCGGACGCCGCGTGGAACGCCGCGAACTGCCGGAATCGCCGGATCTACACGGACCGCACGGCGCGCACCTCCGTGTCGCATACCAAGCCGTTCCTGCTGCAGACCTATCGGCGCGACATGGGCAACGGCAACTTCGCGTTGATGAAGGACGTTTCCGCTCCCATCGTCGTCGGCGGACGGCAATGGGGGGTGCTGCGGATCGGCTACAGCGTCTGAGTCCGGCCTGCACCGGCAGGCCGTCGTCCATTACTGTTCGAGCCCCACCGCCAGCGGCCGCTGATCGCCGCGGCCGTGATCGTCGACCACGCGCACCGTATAGCTGCCGGCCGTCCGCGGCTGCCAGAACAGCGCATCGCCCGGCACGCTGCGCCCGACGAACGCGTCGTTGACGAACCAGTACAGCGCATGCGCGCTCGCATCGGCCGTCGCGTTGAACGCGATGCGCGTCTCCTCCGTGCTCTTCACGCGCATCGCATACGTACTGCCGCGCAGCGGCGACGTGATGCGCGGCGGATCGCCGTCGACCTGCCCCGCGTCGCGGCACGCCGCGTTCTGCGGCGGCCGCCGGCGCGCAATGCCGGCCTGCACGAACACCTGCTGCAGATCCGACGGCCAGAACTCGAAGATCTCCGTATGCGTGCGCTTGCCGTCGTAAGGCGGGCACGCGGCCTTCCCCGTCGCGTCGTCGATCACGACCGGCCGGTGCACGGTGCTCACGCGGATCGGCGACGTGCCCGGAATGAACCACGTCCAGCCCTGCTGCGGGCACCACTCGTTCGGCAGGTCGCCGCTCGCGAGGCAGATCCGCACGCGCTTCAGGCGCGGCGGCACCGCGCGCGGCGGCTCGACGAGCGTGCGCTCGGCATTCAATGCGTCGACGACCTGGAAGAACAGCGGTGCGGCCGCGTCGACGCCGACGAACGCCGTATTGGTCGAGTTGTCGAAATTGCCGACCCACACGACCAGCACGTACGGGCCGAACACGCCGGCCGTCCACGCATCGCGGAACGACCACGACGTGCCGGTCTTCCAGTAGACGGGCACGCTCGACGGCTGCGCGCCGCTCGTTTCGTCGGGGCGCAGATGCTGGCGCAGCATGTCCATCGTCATGTAGCTCGCCTCCGCGCTCAACAAACGCCGGCCGGGCAGCGCCGGTTCGTCCGCGCGCAGCCGCAGCGGCCGGAATTCGCCGCGATTCGCGAGCATCGCGTAGAGGCCCGCGAGATCCTGCATCGTCACTTCGCCGCCGCCGAGCACGAGCGCGAGCCCGTAGTGCTGCGCGCTCGCGAGCCGGCGCACGCCGGCTTCCTGCAGGAACCGGTACAGGTCGGGCGACTTGAGCTGCGACGCGACCCACACGGCCGGCACGTTGCGGCTGCGGTTCAGCGCGTCGGTCGCGGTGATCGGCCCGAGAAAATGCCCGTCGAAATTCTCCGGCGCATACGGGCCGAACGCGGTCGGCACGTCGCGCAGCACCGTTTGCGGATGCAGCACGCCCTGGTCGAAACCGAGCGCATAGATGAACGGCTTGAGCGTCGAGCCCGGCGAGCGCCGCGCGAGCGTGCCGTTCACCTGCCCGTCGATCGTGCGGTCGAAGAAGTTCGCGGAACCGACCAGCGCCTTCACGCCCATGTCGCGCGTATCGACGAGGATGGCCGCCGCATTGCGCACGCCGCGCGTGTCGTTGCGCGCGACATAACGCGCGATCTGCCGTTCGAGCGTGCGCTGCAGGTCGAGATCGAGCGTCGTCACGAGCCGCGCACCGCCGTCGCTGCCGTCCGGCGCACCGCCCGAGGCCGTGCGCCACGCGCTGCGTGCGGCGAGCGCCTGGTCGACCGCGTGCGGCGCATCGAAAGGCAGGGCCGACAAGGGCCGCATCGCCAGCGGCAACGCGAACAGCGGCTTGAGCGACGCATCGCCCGGATGCTTCGTCAGCCAGCGCGCATACAGCCGGTTGCGCGACGCGGCCAGCGCACGGTTGATCTCGTCCTGCCCGCCGCGCACGCGCCGCGCCGGGTCCTGCGGAATCACCGCGAGCGCGAGCGCCTCGGGCAGCGTCAGCGCATCGGGCATCCGGTCGAAATACACGACGCTCGCGGTGCCCGCGCCTTCGACGTTGCGGCCGTAAGGCGCATCGTTCAGATAGGCTTCGAGGATCTGCCGTTTCGAATAGAAGAGTTCGAGCTGCACCGCGCGCGCAACCTGCTCGAGCTTGCCTGCCGGCGTGCGCGTGTTCAGCCGCCACAGCGAGCGCGCGAGCTGCATCGTCAGCGTCGAGCCGCCCTGCGGATTGCCGCCGCGCACATACGTGATCCACGCACCGCGCGCGAGGCCGTACGGGTTGAAGCCGGGATGCCAGCGGAACCAGCGGTCCTCGTGCAGCATCACGGCCTCGACGAGCTGCGGCGACATCCGGTCGAGCGGCACCCACAGGCGGTAGCGGTCGTCCTTCGCCAGCGTGAGCCGCAACAAGCGGCCCTGTGCGTCGACCACCGCGACCGACGACGGCTTCCAGTCGCGCAGCGGCGGATGCGGCCACAGCCGGCACGCGGCCAGCGCACCAAATACGAGCAGCGCGCCGGCGATCCAGTTCTGCCAGCGATGCAGCCAGCGGCCGGCGCCGCGCAGCGCGCGCCGCAGCACCGGGGCGTCAGCCACGCGCGGGCGCTCCGCGCACCCGGCACGGCCGTTGCAGCCGCCTCGTCATCGCACGCGCTCCACGGTCAGCGCCGTGCCGCCGGGTGCCTGTGCCTGCACGCGGCGGTCGTACATCGACTCGCCGTAAGCCGGCGGCGCGACGAAGCGGCCCGCGTTGCTCGCCTTGATCCGGTAGACGAACTCGCGCACGTCCGTCGTCGCGGTGCCGTAGATCACCACGCGGTCCTCGCGCACGTCCGCGAACTGCGGCTGCCACGTGGAGCCCTTGACGCCGATCGGCGAACGCCACGGCGCATCGGCCACCGGCGCCGACGCTCCGCCGTCGCTGTCGCCGTCCTGCGTGTCGGCGACGGGCGGCGGCGCGATCACCGGATCGAAGCCGCCGGGCAGCAGGTCGACGATCGCGATGTTGCCGACGTTCGCCGGGCCCGTCGCGCGGATCTTCAGGTGCACGTCGATCTCCTGGCCGAGCGTGATTTTCCCGAGCGGCTTGCCGTCCGTGTCGGTGTAGTCGCGCACGATCTCCAGGCCATTCCTGATCGCCTTCGTCGACGTGCCGCGGTCGTAGCCCGACTGGCTCGCGATCCACCACGCGGGCAGCGTGCTGCCGTTCACGAAGTCGACGCGCGACGCACCGGCCGCCCACGTGCCCGAGCGCACGAGGTTCGCCTGGATCGACGACACGTCCTTCGGCGCGGCGCCCGCGCGCACCTCGTCGATCGCGAGCTGGTCGAGCTGGCCCGCGCTCGACGCCGCATACGCATCGAGCGCGAGGATCGTCATCGCCGACGACAGCGTGTTGTAGCGGTTGTCGACGAGCGGCGCGGCGAGGTTGTCCATCGCCCGCGGCGACAGCTTGCGCACGCGCTCCGGGAAGTGCTTCGCGATCAGGTACAGCACGCTCGCGTCGCGCGTCAGCGGATCGAGGTAGTAGCCGGTCGCGTAACCGCCGTCGGACGCGCGCTTGCGCTCGAGCAGCGCCTGCGGGCCCGCGATCAGCGCCGCGGCCTCCTTGTCCTGCTTCAGCAGCTGGTACGACGCGGCAAGCCATGCGGCCGCGAGGTCGTTCTTCCAGTCGTTCGGATACGCGTCCTGCAGCCGCTTCTGCACGGCCGCGAGGCTGTTGGTCGTCACGTTGCCCTGGCGCGTCAGCAAGTACACCGCATAAGCGCGCTGGCGCAGCAGGTCGAGCGAGCCGAGCGAATCGTTCGCCGCGAGCTTCTGCAGATACTGGTTGCCCGCGTCGAGCATGTCCTTCGGCACGGCGATGCCGCGCTCGCGCGCGTCGAGCAGCACGTGCATCGCGTACGCGGACACGAACGGATCGGCGTCGGGCGTCGCGCTCCACAGGCCGAACCCGCCCTGCGCGTTCTGCCGGCCGCGCAGCACGCCGAGGAACTGCGCGATCGCCGCCGCGTTCGTCGTGTCGGCGCCGGCGTCGGTCGCATGCATCGCGCTCGTCAGCGCGCGCACCGACAGCCACTTCGCCGCGAACACGCGCGGCACGGCCGCGCTCACCATCTGCTCGCTGCAGTAGTGCTCGAAGTTGACGAGATACGACGCCACCCCTTCGGACAGCACGAGCGGCGCGGTCGAGATGCTCGCGTCGCGCGATGCATACGCGTCGTACATCGACCGCAGGTTCGGCACACTCGCCTTCTTGCCCGGGTCGAGCCGCGCGATGTCGAGCTGCGTGCGGAACGCGGCGGCCGGCCGCACCGACACGTCGACGCGCTGCTGCGCGCCCTTCGCGCCGTAGCGCGCACCGAACGACAGCGCGCCCGAGCCGAGCGTATCGGTCGCCTTCACGCGGAACATCGCGACGCCCTCGTGCTGCGGCGCGAGCGCGACGTTCTGCGTGGCCGGCCCGATCACCTGCAACTGCGGCCCCGTCTTCAGCGTGACCGCGACCGGCACCGGCTGGTTGCCGGCGCCCGTCAGGTTGTTCGAGACACCGACGCTGACGTCGGCCTCGTCACCCGGCGCGAGCGTCGTCGGCACGTTCGGCGACAGCACGAAGTCGCCGCGCACCGTCGTCGCGCCCTCGAACGTGCCGACCAGGTCCGGCGACACCGACACGGCCATCACGCGCAGCTTGCCGTTGAAATAGTCGGGCACGGTATAGCTCAGGCGCGTGTCGCCGTTCACGTCGACGATCCCCGACCAGTAGACGACCGGCTTGTCGCGCTTGCGCTTGAACGGGTTCAACTGACGGCCGATCGCATCGTCGGCGTCGCCGCCCGGCGCGGCCATCGCCATCAGCTTCTCGAAGTCCGGCAGGATCAGGTCGAGGATCTGCGACGTGCCGACTTCGAGCATCCGCTTGCGGAAGAAGAACTTCAGCGGATCGCCGAGCTTGTAGCGCGCGACCTGCAGGATGCCCTCGTCGACGGCGAACACGACGACCTTCGCGGGCTTCGCCGAATGCACGGTGAAATTCACCGTGTCGCCGGGTTTCACGAGCGCCGGCGCGTCGACCGACAGCGCGTTGCGGCGCGCATCGAGGTTCACCGAGAACGGCACGACGCCGTAGCTCAGCGGGCTCATGAAGATTTCATCGGACGACGGATCGCGGATGTACTGCACGTTGATGTAACCGTTGCCCTCGAAACCGGCCGGCACCGTGATGTGCTGGATCGAGCTCGTCGTGTCCGCATGGAACCATGCGTGCGCATACACCTTGTCGCGCTCGATCGTGATCAGGCCGCTGCCCGCGTAAGGCGCGCGGATCGCGATCTCGACCTGCTCGCCCGGCTTGTAGTCGTGCTTCGCGAGGCTCACCTGCAGCTCCGCGTTGCGGTCGAGCGAACGCGTGACGTTCGCGTCGCCCGTGACCGAATACTCGATCCGGTTCACCGCGGCGCCGTCCGCGTCGCGGATCACGAGCGCATAGCTGCCCGGCTTGTCGGTGCGCAGCGTGAAGTCGAGCCCGGCCGCCGGAATCGTCAGCGGCTTCTCGTCGACGGGCACCTCCTTCAGCCGCGAATCGTATTTGTATGCGCCGGAATCCTGCTTGGTCAGCACCGACACGTAGCGCTCCTCGACCAACTGCGCGCGCAGGCCCTTCACGTCGATCGCCTTCGCGTTCGGATCGATCGCGACGAGCCGCACCGTGCGCGGGCTGCCGCGCTTCACGTAGCCGAGATCGTCGACGGACTTGTAGCCGACGAGCCAGTCGTTGTTCGACACGAGCGTCTGCGCGTTCGCGGCGACGTTGCGCCCCCCTTCCGCTTCATAGGCCTTCGCCTGGAAGTAGAGCTGGTAGGTCGAGTCCGCGTACTTGTCGAGATCGAGGTCGAATTCGGCATGGCCGTGCTCGTCGGTCGTGCCGTCCTGCAGCGTCGTCGTGTAGCCCTCCTTCGCGCGGCGCGCGTCGAAGAAGTGATAACCCTGCCAGCTGCGGAACGACGGCCACACCGGGCGCAGCGTCAGCGTCGCCGCGACGCGACGCTTCTCCGCCGGCGTGCCGAACAGGTTCTGCGCGTCGACGACACCCTTCAGCCCCTTCGGCTTCACCCATCCTTCGACGACCTGCTGCGACAGCTTCGCGTCGACCTTCATGCGGTCCGGCAGGAACTCCTTCACCTGCACCGTCGTGCTGCCGATCGGCTCCGCGCCGGGCTGGCCGTCCTTGACGATGTACAGGTTGACCGTCCACGTGCCGGTCGGCGCCGTTTCGGCCGTCGTATAGCCGAGCTCGGTGAAGCCCGTCGCATCGACCGTCACCGGCTTGCGCTCGACCGTGATCCCGCGCGGGTCGACGATCTCCGCCTGCAGCGGCACGCCGGCCGGGCTGCGCGCCCAGCTCGCGGCACGCACGATCAGGCCGACGTGGAACGGATCGCCGGGCCGGTACAGGCCGCGATCCGAGAACAGGTACGCGGACAGTTGCCCCTGGCCCGTCGCATTGCGCTCGCCGTCGACGTCGAAACGCGAGAAGTCGAGCTGGCGATCGCGGCCGGCCACCGGCAGGAACGACAGGTCGGTGTCCTTCTTCACGACGTACAGCTGCGGCCGCTTCTCGCGGTCGAGCCCCTTGAACGCCGGGAAATGCACGATGCCGTCGGCGCCCGTCGTCTGCGTGAACAGCGCCTGGCCGTTCACCGCGAGCACCGATACCGTTGCGCCCGCAACCGGACGGCCATTGCGGATCGACTGGACGAACACGTCCTGGCTGCCGTCGAGCGCCTTCTTGACCAGCATCCCGAGATCGGTCACGACGATCAGGCGCGTATCGCCGAGCGCGCTGTCGCTGTCGTTGTCGTTTCCGCTGCTGTCGCCCGAGTCGGCGTTGTCGGACTGATCCTGGCTGCCGTCGCCGGACGATGCATCGCCGTCCTTCGCGTCGTCGGCCTTTTTCTTCTCGGCGGCCGGATCGTACTTCGTCAGGTGCAGCAGGAACACGCCGCGCTTGCCGCCCTTCAGGTACTGGCCGAGATCGATGCCTTCGTAATGCGCCTTGCCGGGTTCACCGGCCGGGAATGCGCGCGTCTGCACGAAGCGCTCGACGATGTGATCCTCGCTGAACGAATACGACAGCTCGGGCCGCGCGTACGTGCCGTTGTTGAAGCTCACGAGATGCTGGAGCTGGTCGGGCAGCACGCGGCCGATCTCGACCTTCATCCCCGGCAGGTTGCGCGACACGACCGACAACCGCTTGCTGCCGCTCATCGACAGCAGCGAACCGTCGGCCATGAAGCGCAGCAGCTTCGGATAGTCCGGCACCGTGAACGCGGTCGTCACGGGCTTGCCGAGCAGGTAGCCGCCGGCCGACTTCAGGTCGCCCTCGAACCGCACGACGACGCGCTCGCCCGGCGTCGCGTGGTACTTGAAGCTCTGCAGCGTCGCGAAATCGTTCTCGGTGGGTACCGCCTCGAGCGGCAGCGGCTTCGACTGCTTCAGCACCGCATCGCTGACGTCGGCCACGTTCCATTCGTACGGCGGATCGTCGTCCGCCTGGTCGACGCCCGGCTTGCGCTTCGGCAGCACCCACGCCTTCGCGCGCGCCACGAGATCGGCGCTGCGCACGCCGTCGGACGCTTCCGCGACGAGCACCTGCTCGGGCTCGTAGCGCTCGTTGTCGACGAGCGTCGGCGCGATGTTGTCGATCGACAGGCTGTAGAGCCCCGGCACGTCGACCGATGCGTGCAGCACGTCGGGCGTGCCGTTGCCGCCGCGCGCGCTCTTCACGCCCTTGTCGACGTCGAGCCGTGCGACCAGCGGATCGCGCGGAATCTCGAGCGGCTGCGAATACACCCACGCGCTCGTCTTCATCTTGTCGTAGTTGACCGTGTAGCGCAGCGGCGTCGCATTCTTGCCGTCGCGGCCGACCAGCACGAGGCCGATGCGCTTCTCGAATTCGGCCGGATCGACCGGATAGTTGAAGCGCAGCTGCAGCAGCGCCTGTTTCTCCGCCGGATTGTCGGGATTCTGGTAGAACTCGTTGTTGCCGAACGTGGCGGCAAACGCGGGCACATCGAACGCGAAGCGGTCGTCGTGCATCGTCACCTGCGGCGCGAACACCCGGTGCACCGCGAAACGCACCTCGACGTGCGCGCCGACCGGCCAGTCGGCCGCCGGCGTGAAGCGCAGCGTCTTGTCGTCGACCCACGCCCACGCGCCCTTGAGCGCGGGCGTCATCTCGATGCCCTCTCCGGCCGGCTTGCCGACCTGCTCGATCGGCGCGGCCGATTGCGAGAACACGACGTCGAGCGGATGCACGGTGATCTTCGGCTTGTCGCTGTCGTCCACCTCATAGGTGGTGATCGGCGGCGCCTTCACGGTGAACGTGACGGTCTCGGGCTCCGGCGGCTTCGGCCGATGCTTGAACCAGTAACCGCCGTAGCCGAGCGCGGCCGCGAGCAGCACGATGCCGCCGGCGTGCCACGGGCGGCGGCGCACGGCCGCGGCGGTGATGCCCATCCACGCGGGCGCCGTCCACGACACGTCGCCGACCAGCGGCCGCAGCGCGCAGCCGAGCAGCCACCAGACGAAGCCCGCCACGCGAATCGGCAGGAGCAGCAGGAAGCGCAGCAAATCCATGTTGTTATTTCCTTGTTCAAGGACGTGCGGCCGGCTTCGGCGGCGTTCCCCGAGATTTATTGGTCTGTGACGGCGCGGCCCTGGTTGCGCCGGAATGCTTGGAATGTTGTGTTCGACCGGATGCTGGCCGCCATTATCGATCAGACCCGAAACGATGGAAATATCGGTGTGCCGGCGCGCAACGCCGGCCGTCGACCGTCCGGTCGGGCGGGATTTCGGCTCGCCGCCCCAACCGCTGCGCGCACCCGCGCCGCGTTCGCTAGAATGCGCGGCTCGGCACGAATCGAATCGAAATGAAAGGAATCCGCTTGAAACTCCCGTTCGAATGGCAGATCGGGCTGCGCTACGCGCGCGGCGGCCGGCGCTCGGCCGGCGACGGCTTCGTGTCGTTCATTGCCGGCGCGGCGATGGCCGGCATCGCGCTCGGCGTCGCGGCACTGATCGTCGTGCTGTCGGTGATGAACGGTTTCCGGACCGAAGTGCGCGACCGGATGCTGTCGGTGCTCGCGCACGTGGAAATCTTCTCGCCCACCGGCGCGATGCCCGACTGGCGGCTCACCGCGCACGAATCGCTGCGGAATCCGGCGGTGCGCGCCGTCGCGCCCTACGTGGACGCGCAGGCGCTGCTGACGAACGCGGGCAGCGTGACGGGCGTCGCGCTGCGCGGCATCGACCCCGTGCTCGAGCCGCGCGTGTCCGAGATCGCGCGCAAGCCGAAGACGGGGCGGCTCGACGCGCTCGTGCCGGGCGGGATGGGCATCGTGCTCGGCTCGGCGCTGGCCGACGCGCTGCACGTGAAGATCGGCGACCGGATCACGTTCTTCGCGCCCGGCAACACCGCGCGCATCGGCGGCGCGCTGCCGCAGTTCCGGCAGTTCAACGTGGTCGGCACGTTCGAGTCGGGCCACTACCAGTACGACAGCGCGCTCGCATACATCCATATCCGCGACGCGCAGACGCTGTTCAACGTGCGCGCGCCGACCGGCATCCGGCTGCGCCTCGACGACCTGCAGCGCGCGCCCGACGTCGCGCTGGAACTGTCGCGCTCGCTGTCGGGCGATCTCTACATCCGCGACTGGACGCGGCAGAACCGCACGTGGTTCGAGGCCGAGCGGCTGCAAAAGCGCATGCTGTCGCTGATCCTGATGCTGATCGTCGCGGTCGCCGCGTTCAACCTCGTGTCGTCGCTCGTGATGACCGTCACGCAGAAGCAGGGCGACATCGCGATCCTGCGCACGCTCGGCGCGCCGCCGGGGTCGATCATGAAGATCTTCGCGATCCAGGGGATGACGATCGGCCTCACCGGCACGCTGGCGGGCGTCGCGCTCGGCTGCGGGATCGCGGTGAGCATCCCGTGGGTGCTGCCGGCGGTCGAGCAGTTGCTCGGCATCCACTTCCTGACGCCGTCCGTGTATTTCCTCAGTTCGCTGCCGTCGAAGCTCGCGGCGATCGACGTGATCGAGATCGCCGCGGCCGCGTTCCTGATGTCGTGCGTCGCGACGCTCTACCCGAGCTGGCGCGCCGCGCGGGTACGGCCGGCCGAAGCACTGCGCGACGAATAGGCGCGCGGCGCTTCGGCGCGGCGTGGTGCGCCGTCATGCCGTCTCGTGAAAACCGACGCTGTGGGTGCCGTTCAGGATGTCCTCGAACGCGTTCCCGAAGCCGACGTCGATCAGGCCCGCACGCCTGCCGTACGTCTTCTGCCCCGACTCGTCGCTGACGAAGATCGCCGCGCCCGACGACAACTGACGATCGGTATCCAGCAGCGCGAGCGTGCCGCGCGCGCTGCCGGCCGACTCGTCGAAGTTCAGCCGCGTGCCGTCCTGCGTGGTGAAATGCCCGCCGACCTCCTCGAATTTCCGGTTGCGCGCGACGGACGCATTCATCTCCTTCATGAAGAGGAAGTCCGCGTCGGCGCGCTGGCTGGCCACCTTGCGATCGTCGTCGGAGAACGTGTCGCCCACCGCGGCGGCGCCCTGCTCGGCGAAGTCGACGGCCTGCTGGTGAAACTCGCGCGTCGCGAGCACGAGGCCCGCGTTCGCGTTCAGCGTCGACTCCACCCACGCGCGATCGCTCTCCGTCATCGTCTTCGACACGACCTTGATCCGGCCGTTGTCGGTCATGAAGTCGAACTTCGCGTCGGCCAGGTCCGGGCGCTTCGCGATGATCTCCTGCAGGCTCGTCGCGAGCTCGCTGGTGACGTCGCGCAGCTTCGTCGACAAGTCGCCCAGGATCGTCAACTGCTTCGTGCGCGCCGCCTGCATCGCTTCCGGGTCCAGCGCCCGGATCTCGAGCGGCGCGTCCTGCGGTTTCCCGGCCGCCGTGTCCGCCTGTCGACGCCCGTCGAGCGCGGCTTCCTGCACCATCTGCGCGAGCGTAAGGCCGCTCGCTGCCGTGACTGAAATCGTCATGCCCTCTCTCTCCTTTCAATCCGTTTTTTACCGTTTACGGACAAATTTCGCGGAAATTTAGACCGATCGCACATCGATCGCGAAGCACGTGCCAATACTTTGTTTGACTGAAACTAAAAAAGTTTGACACCAGGATTTCACTGAGATAAGTTTGCGTAAGCTTCCGGAAAGCAATCCGGCTCGCCTCGCCGACTCGCGTCGCGCTTTCCTGCCGTTGCAGCACCGCCGTTCGCACCATCCCCGCCTCATCGCATCGTGCCGTTCCGTTTCATCCGAAACCTGAAGGAAGATCGGGCATGCCCGCATTTGATTCGCACTCCTCCATTCACTTCGCGCCACCGGCCCCGTGCCGACCGCGCGTCATGAACCGGCGGCCGTGCTGACGCTTTCCGGTCGGGGCAATGCAGTCGCCCCGACACCCGCCGGGTTGCGCGACGCGTGACGCGCGTCCACACCGGCCGTGACACCCGGGCATCGCGCCCGGCGCTTTCGAAGGTGCAGTTCCGTTTCATCCGATGCAGCACCCGGCCGGGCCGCGGGGGGCATATCGCGGGCCGGCCGGTTCCGGACAATCACAACAAGAGGTCGACAATGGACATTCATCGAACCGGATTGCGTCGCGCGTGGCTTCCCGCGCTCGTTGCGGCCACGACGCTCGCCGCGTGCGGCGGCGACGACGGCGGCAGCGTGGCGGGCGTCTCGGCGCTCGCGCAGGGCCAACAGGAGGGGGCCGCCGCATCGGCGGCCGACAAGCAGTCGCTCGCATCACGCATCTCGCCGTCCGGCGTCCCGTACGCCAATCCGGCCAGCGGCGGCCGCTATCGCCCCGTGATCGCGAACGGCCAGGTGCAGCCGTCGCTGTCGGGCGGCACGATCGAGGAGAACGCGTGGGTCGACACGTCGGTCGATTCCGACGGCGACGGCACGCGCGACCGTATCCACGTGCGCATCGTGCGCCCGACCGAAACCGCGAACGGCGCGCGCACGCCCGTCATCGTGCTCGCGAGCCCGTACTACGCAGGCCTCGCCGACAGCCCCGACCACAACGTCGACGTCGAACTCGACGGCACGCCGCACCCCGCCGCCAATGCGCAGGCGGCCGCGGCCGCCTCGACGTCCGCGCGCATCATGGCCGCCGCGCCGCAGGTGCGGATGCTGCAGCAGGTGGAGGCCGCCGCCGCCGGGCGCTCGTGGATCGAGGGTTACTTCATTCCGCGCGGCTTCACGATCGTCTACGCGGATTCGCTCGGCACCGCCGGCTCGGACGGTTGCCCGACGATCCTCACGCGCGACGAATCGGTCGCGATGGCATCGGTGATCCGCTGGCTCGGCCGCGACGCGACCGCGAAGGACGCGAACGGCAAGACGGTCGTCGCGAACTGGTCGACGGGCCACGTCGGCATGTACGGCGTGTCGTACGACGGCACGCTGCCGAAGATGGTCGCGAGCCTGCGCACGCGCGGGCTCGATGCGATCGTGCCGGTCGCCGGGTTGACGAACATGTACGGCTACTACCGCTCGGGCGGGCTCGTGCGTGCGCCGGAAGGCTATCAGGGCGAAGACGTCGACGTGTACATCAAGGCGCTGCTGACGAACGCGCATCCGGAGCGTTGCACGCACCTGATCGACGAAGCGTTGCAGCAGGAAGACCGCAAGACCGGCGACTATTCGCCGTTCTGGGCCGCGCGCGACATCCCGACCGGCTTCGCGGTCGCGCCGGCGCTCGTTGCGCAAGGGTTGACCGACGACAACGTGCGCGTCGACCAGTCGACGTTGTGGTATCTCGCGATGCGGCGCCAGGGCGTGCCGACGCAGCTGTGGCTGCACCGCCTGAAGCACACCGACCCGACCCGCGTGCCGGCGATGGCTGATGCATGGACCGCGGAGGTGAACCGCTGGTTTACGCGTTATCTGATCGGTTATGACAACGGCGTCGAACGCGATCCGCGCGCGGTGATCGAGCAGGCGGACGGCACGCTGCTGAAGGAAGCGGACTGGGCCGCACGCCACGCCACGCCGGTCACGTACTTTGCCGGCGGCGACGGCGCAGGCACCGGCTCGCTGCTGCGGCTGCCGACCGGCGGCCCGCTCGCGCGCTTCACGGACGACGCGCGCATCACTGCGCTCACGCTGGCGAACGCACCGACCGGCGAGAATCGCAGCCGTTTCGAAACCGCGCCGCTCACGGCCGCGACACGCCTGTCCGGTGCCGCGACCGCACGCGTCAGGCTGACCTTCACGGCGGTGGCCAACGTGACGGCCCTGCTGGTCGATCGTGCACCGGACGGTACGGCCACGATCGTCACGCGCGCGTGGACCGACCCGCGCAACCGGTGGTCCGAGTGGCGCTCGGAGCCCGTGCTGCCCGGGATGCCGTACGACCTGAAGCTGACGTTCATGCCGCGTGACTACAAGCTGGAAGCCGGCCACCGGCTGGGGCTCGTCGTCCTGTCCAGCGACAACGAGGCAACGCTGCGGCCGACGCCGGGCACGGGCCTCACGCTCGATCCGGCCGGGACGTCGGTGACGGTGCCGCTGGCGTCGTCGTCGGCAGGCGTGTAACCGCACGCCGGCGTCCGGCGCAACGGCGCCGCCTCCCCCGTCTGCGCGCTCGTTGGCGCAGGCGGGGGATCGCTGCAGGAACGGCACACCTGCGCTACGCTGCGAAAGTCGAACGCCAACGGTGCCGCCTCATGATCCCCCTCAGCGCGAAAGCCATCGTCCGCGACGGGCGCTCGGTCCTGTTCCTGCGCAATCCACGCGACGAATGGGAGTTGCCGGGCGGCTGGCCCGAAGCCGGCGAATCGCTCGAGGAAACCGTCGCGCGCGAAGTGCGGGAGGAATGCGGAATCGTCGCCTCGGCGATCCGCTACGTGGCGAGCCGCTCGTGTGAGGTCGTGCCGGGCAAGCGCGTGCTCATCGTGTGCTTCGAGTGCCGGGTCGATCGGCACGAAATCGTCCTGAGCGACGAGCACGACCAGTTCGGCTGGATCGACCTCGATGGCGACAAGCCGGCGAACCTGCCGGATTTCTATTGGGAATTCTGCAGACAGGCTGGCTGACCCGCGCCCGCCCTGCGGCCATCACACCGGCGTCAACACCGGCTGCCCCGCGAAATGCCGCTTCGCGTTGTCGAGAAACTGCTGCACCGAGCGATCGAGCGCCTCCGGCGACCAGCCGCCCATGTGCGGCGTCAGCACGACGCTGTCGAGATCCGTCAGCGCGCGCGGCGGTTCCGGTTCCCCTTCGTACACGTCGAGCCCCGCGCCCGCGATGCGCCCTTCGCGCAACGCGTCTGCCAAAGCAGCGGTATCGACAACGCTGCCGCGCGATACGTTGACGAGAAAACCGCCCGGCCCGAGCGCATCGAGCACGGTGCGATCGATCAGGTGCCGCGTGCCCGCGCCGCCCGGCGTCGCGACGATCAGGAAATCGGCCCACTGCGCGAGCGTGTCGACGCGGTCGAAATAGCGATAGGGAACGTTCTTCTCCGACCGGTTGTGATAACCGATCTCGATGTCGAAGCCGGCTGCGCGACGCGCGCACTTCTCGCCGATCTTGCCGAGCCCGACGATGCCGAGCTTCCTGCCCGACACGTTCGGCGGCATCGGCAGCCCGTCGCGCCACACGCCGGCACGGGTTTTCGCATCGAGCGGCACCACGTTGCGCACCGCCGCGAGCAGCAGCGCGAACGCGTGGTCGGCCACGCAATCGTCGTTGGTGCCGGCGCCCGTCACGACCGTGACGCCGCGCGCCTTCGCATGCGCGACGTCGATATGCTCGTAGCCCGCGCCGAGCGCGCTGACGAACGTGAGTTGCGGAAGCCGGTCGATCTCGGCGCCGGTGAGCCCCGTGCTGCCGTTGGTCAGCACCGCGCGTATCGTGCCGCCGTGTTCGGCGATCGCGCGTTCGCGTTCTTCGGCAGTCGGGGCATGGCGCACGTCGAACGACGCGGCGATCTCGCGGTGCGCGTCGCCGCGCAATGCGATGAGGACCAGCAGCTCGGGTTTCATGTCAGCAATTGTCGGCAGGCGGAGACGAAATCGAGTGTAACAAGCCCGCGCGACTCATGCGGGTTATCCCCACGCGGGCTGTGGACACGCCGCCGCGCGAGGTTTGCCAAAGCCCGCCCAGTCAAGTAACGTGCGGCCTACGCCCCCGTCCTGGAGATTGGCTCATGAAGCTCGCCCTGCCCGCCCGGATTCTGGGCCTCGCGTTCGCCGCCGCCCTCGTCGCACCCGGCGCGCACGCCGACGCACCCGTCGTGGTGTCGTCGAAGATCGACACCGAAGGCAACCTGCTCGGCAACCTGATTTCGCAAGTGCTGAAGGCGCACGGCATCCCCGTCACCGAAAAGATCGCGCTCGGCACCACGCCGATCGTGCGCAAGGCGCTCACGAGCGGCGAGATCGACATCTACCCCGAATACACGGGCAACGCCGCCTTCTTCTTCAACAAGGCCGACGATCCTCTGT
Organism: Burkholderia sp. 572; assembly: GCF_040545135.1. NCBI lineage: Bacteria > Pseudomonadati > Pseudomonadota > Betaproteobacteria > Burkholderiales > Burkholderiaceae > Burkholderia > Burkholderia sp. 572. Next base: position 19,169 of record NZ_JBEPLH010000033.1, read on the forward strand.
GGAAGAACGCGAGCCAGGGCTACGACGCCGCCAAGAAGCTCGACTACGCGGCGAACCATCTCGTGTGGCTCGCCCCGGCGCCCGCGAACAACACGTGGGGCGTCGCGTTGCTCGCCCCCGTCGCGCAGTCGCAGCACCTGAAGACGTTCTCCGATTTCGGCAAGTGGGTCGCGGGCGGCGGCAAGGTGAAGCTCGCCGCGTCGGCCGAATTCGTGAACAGCGCGTCGGCGCTGCCGTCGTTCGAGAAAGCGTACGGCTTCAAGCTGAAGCCCGAGCAGCTCGTCGTGCTGTCGGGCGGCGATACGGCCGCGACGATCAAGGCCGCCGCGAACCAGACCGACGGCGTGAACGCGGCGATGGTGTACGGCACCGATGGCGGCATCGCGTCGAGCGGCCTCGCGGTGCTCGACGACGACAAGCACGTGCAGCCCGTCTACGCGCCGGCGCCCGTGATCCGCGAAGCCGTGCTGAAAGCGCACCCGCAGATCGCCGATTACCTGAAACCGGTGTTCGCGAGCCTCGACCTGAAGACGCTGCAGTCGCTGAACGCGCGCATCCAGATCAACGGCGAGCCGGCGGCCGGCGTCGCGAAAAGCTACCTGAAAGCGAAGGGCTTCGTGAAATGACCGAACGCGCGGCGGCGTCCGCGCGGCGCGTGAACCCCGACAAGGTCGGCATCCTGATCGGAATCCTCACGATCGTCGCGGTGCTCGGCCTGCCGTTCGTCGTGCTGCGGCCGAACCGGATCGCGGCCGGCACGGGGCTGTCGGTGTTCGCCGCGCTGCCGGCGATGCAGGGCGCGGCGCTGGCCGCGCTGTGGATCGTCGGCGCGCTGTGGGCGATGAAGGCGAGCCGCCCCGCGTGGCGGCTCGCGGCCGGCTGCGCATGGCTCGCGACGCTCGCGTACGCGCTCGGCGCGGCCGCGGCGCACGTCGTCGCCGCCGACGACATGCTCGCGCGCGTGTCGCCCGACGCAGGCGTCTGGCTGCTGCTGTTCGCGTGGGCCGTGCTCGTCGCGGACGCGCTCGCACGGCTCGCGTTCGGCCCGTGGCGGCGCCTCGCCGCGCTGGTCGTCGCGATCGGGGCGATCTCGGTGCCGCTCGCGAGCGGCTGGTGGGACGGCCTCTCCGTGATGCGCGAATATGCGGTGCGCAGCGACGATTTCTGGCGCGAAGCGATCCGTCACGTGTCGCTCGCGGGCGGCTCGGTGGCCGCCGCGCTCGTCGCGGGCGTGCCGCTCGGCATCGCCTGCGCGCGCATCGCGGCGGTGCGGACCGTCGCGATGCCCGTGCTCAATGTCGTGCAGACGATCCCCAGCATCGCGATGTACGGGCTGATGATGGCCCCGCTCGGGCTGCTGGCCGCACACGTGCCGCTCGCGGCCGCGCTCGGCATCCGCGGCATCGGCGTCGCACCGGCCGTGCTCGCGCTGTTCCTGTATTCGCTGCTGCCGATCGCGTCGAGCGTCGTGGTCGGGCTCGGACAAGTGCCGCCGCACGTGACCGAAGCGGCGCGCGCGATGGGCATGACGCGCGCGCAGCGGCTGCTGCATGTCGACCTCGTGCTCGCGCTGCCGGTGATCCTGAGCGGCGTGCGCATCGTGCTCGTGCAAAACATCGGGCTGACCGCGGTCGCCGCGCTGATCGGCGGCGGCGGATTCGGCACCTTCATCTTCCAGGGGATCGGGCAATCGGCCGCCGATCTCGTGCTGCTCGGCGCGATCCCGACGATCGCGCTCGCGCTGGTGGCCGCCGTCATATTCGAAGCCGCGACCACGCTCGCGAAGGGGCGTACAGGATGATCGAGATCGAACGTGCAGGCAAACGCTTCGGCGATGTCGTCGCCGTCGACGACGTCTCGCTGACGATGCAGCGCGGCACGATCACCGCGCTCGTCGGTGCGTCAGGCAGCGGCAAGTCGACGCTGCTGCGCATGATCAACCGGCTGATCGCCCCCACCAGCGGCACGATCCGCATCGACGGCGTCGATACGGCGACCGTCGCGCCCGAACAGCTTCGGCGCGGCATCGGCTACGCGATCCAGGGGCACGGGCTGTTTCCGCACTGGAGCGTCGCGCGCAACATCGCGACCGTGCCGCGCCTGCTCGGCTGGCCGGCCGCGCGCATCGACGCGCGCGTGAACGAGCTGCTCGACCTGTTCCATCTCGCGCCGGCCGAGTTCGCGGACAAGCTGCCGCACGAACTGTCGGGCGGCCAGCAGCAGCGTGTCGGCGTCGCGCGCGCGCTCGCGGCCGAGCCCGCGATGCTGCTGATGGACGAGCCGTTCGGCGCGCTCGATCCGATCATCCGCGGCAAGGCGCAGGACGACCTGTTCGCGTTGCAGCGCCGCCTCGGCATCACGGTCGTGATCGTCACGCACGATATCGAGGAAGCGCTGAAGCTCGGCGACACGATCGCGGTGATGGACGGCGGCCGGCTGCTGCAAGTCGCGCCGCCTGCCGAGATTCTCGGCAAGCCGGCGGCCGGTGTCGTCGAGCAGCTCGTCGCGGGCGTCGACCGGCCGCTGCGCCTGCTCGCGCTGACGCAGATCGACGCAGTGGCCGAACCCGGCCATGCGGACGGCGAGCCGATCGACGCGACGCGCACGCTGCGCGATGCGGTGTCGGAACTGCTGTGGCGCGGTGTCGATGCATTGCCCGTCAACGACGGCGATGCACGCAACGCGCGCGGCGCGCGCCGCATCACGCTCGACGCGATCCGCGCGCACGCGAGGCAGCCGGCATGACGACGCCGGATGCCACGCAACGCACACGGCCCTTGCGTTCGCCCCTGCCCCGCCACGTTGCCGCGTTCACGGCGCGCGCCGCCGCGCTCGCGCTGCTGCTCGTGCTGCTGGTGCGGCCGATGTGGCTGCAGGGCCTTTTCGCACCGTTCGCGGACAACGGCGCGCCCGTCATCTACGATCGCGCGAGCCTGCTCGACCTGACGCTCGCGCATCTCGGCACGGTCGCGCTGTCGAGCCTGATCGGCACGATCGTCGCGGTGGCGGCCGGGATCTTCGTCACGCGGCCGGCCGGCGCGGATTTCCTGCCGGTCGCGCGCAGCGTCGTCGACATCGGCCAGACCTTCCCGCCGGTCGCGGTGCTCGCGCTCGCGGTGCCGGCCGTCGGCTTCGGGCTGAAACCCGTGCTGATCGCGCTCGTGCTGTATGGCCTGCTGCCGGTTTTCGAAAGCACGATCGCGGGGCTCGAGGACGTGCCGCGCGATGTCGTCGACGCCGCGCGCGGGATGGGGATGAGCGGCTGGCAGCAACTGGTGTCGGTCGAGCTGCCGCTCGCGTTCCCGGTGATCGTCAACGGCATCCGGCTCGCGGTCGTGATCAATCTCGGCACCGCGACGATCGGCTCGACGGTCGCCGCGCGCGGCCTCGGCGACGTGATCATCGCGGGCCTGCAGACGTCGAATACCGCGTTCGTGCTGCAGGGCGGCGTGATCGTCGGGCTGCTTGCGGTGCTCGTCAGCGATGCGATCGGCGCGATTGCGCGAGTGGCGAGCGCGCGGCGCGCCTAGAAGTCATCGCGACATTTTCCAAGGGAGAAGCCATGGCTGTCCTGGACACCGGCCCGTTTTTTCATGGCACGAAAGCGGATTTGCGGATCGGCGACTTGCTGACGGCGGGCTTCAGATCGAATTACCGGGATGACGTCGTGATGAATCACGTTTATTTCACGGCCCTGCCCAAGGGCGCCGGCCTTGCCGCGGAAATGGCCAAAGGCGACGGCAAGCCGCGGGTCTATATCGTCGAGCCCACCGGGGCCTTCGAAAACGACCCGAACGTCACGGACAAGAAATTCCCGGGCAATCCGACTCGCTCGTATCGAAGCACATCGCCCTTGAAGATCGTTGGCGAACTCGATCACTGGGAACCGTACGATCCGGCGTTCATTCAGCAACTGAGAATCCGCATCGAAACCGGCATCGGCGAGATCATCAACTAGCGGTCATCCGGACTCCGATGCGTGTCCACGCAACGATCGCCGCGTCGATCGTTGCGAACGTCACAAGCCTACACATCGCTTTCATTCGAGCCGGCACTCGACCGTCTTGCCCGATTGGCCGATATACTATGCGCCTCCCATTTCCCCGCACTCGACCATGCGACGACGGTTTTTCTGGCTGATCGTGCTCTCGCTCGGCATTGCGCAACAGGTATCGGCCCAGCAAACGCCCGCCGTGCCTGCCTCTGCGCCCGACGTGCTGGCATCGGCGCCGGCTGTCGCCTCCGCGCCGCTCGCGAACGCCGACGATCAGCCGAACGAAGCAAACCGCCGCATCACGTCCTACCTGACGAAGAAATTCGGTGTCGCGAAGGAGCGGGCCGCCAAGCTCGCCGATATCGTGAGCGTCACTGCGACGAAATATTCGCTGCCTCCCGCACTCGTTTACGCCATCATCTCGATCGAATCGCGCTTCCAGGAAAAGGCGCGCGGCCAGCACGGCGCGACCGGACTGATGCAGGTCGTGCCGTCCGCACACCGCGGCATGCTGCGTAACGTGAAGGACCTGACCGAACCGAATGCGAATGTCGAGGCCGGCTCCCGGATTCTCTCCAGCTACGTGAAAGCGGCCGGCGGCAACGTGCAGGCCGGGCTGAAGAGCTACAGCGGCGGATCCAGCGCGTATGCGGCGAAGGTCATGCAGCGGGTCGATTCGTTCCGGTTCGTGCTCGAACCCGACGACGACGCGAAAGCCGCGAACGAGACGAAGGCGCGGATGGTGCCGGTGAGCGAATCGACGTCGACATCGACGTCGGCGCGCAACGCGCAATAAGCCAGTATGTCGCACACGTCCCGACCCACGACTCCCTCTCCGCGCATGCGCGACACGATCCGGTACGCCACCCGCCTTCTCGCCGTCGCCGCGCTCGCGAGCGGCGCAGCGTCCGCGTTCGCCGCGGTCGATTGCGAACGGCAGGGGCCGACGATGGATGCGGTACGCCGATGCATCGTCGACAACAACAACCAGGAAGTGGAACGCGCGTACCGGTCGCTCGAACGCAAGACCCGGCAACGCAACCCCGATGCGGCGAAACAGCTCGCGAAGTCGCAGGCAAGCTGGCACGGCTTCGCGAGCGACACCTGCGACTACGTCAAAACCGCCAATCCGCAGCAGATGATTCCGGACGACGCGTGGCTGAACTGCTGGGTCGACTTCAGCCAGGCGCGCGTGCGCATCCTGAAGAAATGGGAAGCGCAGGGCGACGCGCCGCAGCCGGCGCAGCAGTGAACGGCGGACGATCGTCCGCGCAGCCGCCCGTCACGCCTGCGCGAAATGCGCGCGCAGATACTCGATGAAGACCTGCGTCTTCGCCGGCAGCAAGCGCGTTTCCGTCATCGCGTAGACCGGAACGGGCGCTCCCTCCCAGTCGGGCAGCACGCGACGCAACCGGCCCGCGGCCACGTCGTCGGCCACGACTTCCGCCGGCATCTGGATGATGCCCGCCTCGTGCACGGCGAGTTGCCGAACCATGCCGACACTGTTCACGATGAAACGCCCGCCCACCGGCACCTCGAGCTCCCGCGCGGCGTCGTGCAGCGTCCACGCATCGACGCGCTGCACGCTCAGGCACTGATGCCGCCGCAGGTCGTCCGGTTCGCGCGGCTCACCCGCGCGCTCGAGATAGCGCGGCGACGCATACAGGTGATTGCGGAACGTCGCGAGCCGCCGCGCGACGAGTTGCGAATCGGCCGATTCGCCGATGCGGATCGCGACGTCGAATGGTTCGCTCACCAGGTCGACACGCCGCGACGTCAGTTCGAAATCGAACGTGAGCTTCGGGTAGCGGTTCGCGAATTCGACGATCAGCGGCGCCAGGTAGACCACCGCGAAATCGACCGGAAACGACGCGCGCAGCACGCCCGACGGTTCGGCCAGCAACTCGCCGAGCTGCTCGTGCGCGAGCCGCGCTTCGTCGACGATGCGTTTGCAGCGCTCGAAATACAGCTGCCCGGCTTCCGTGAGCTCGATCCGGCGCGTCGTGCGATGCAGCAGCCGCAAGCCGATCGCCTTTTCCAGCGCGCCGATGCGCCGCGACAGCGTCGAATTCGGCATCCCCAGCGCGTCGGCCGCGCTGCGAAAGCCCTTCGCCTTCACGACCTCCACGAACAGCGCCATGTCGTTCAGCAGTTCCACGCCCACTGCTCCATCAATGGATCAATGTTATCCAAACTACCATGTTTATCTCGAAAAGGAAGCAATGGATGATGTGTCCATGGCGGCGAGGCGCGCGCACGGTGCGCGGCCCGCGCCCGAGACGGCACCGCCCCGGTGCCGTTACCCGACCCTCGAGGAGCACGCACCATGGACGCATTGTTCACCCCGGCCCGTGTCGGCCGCTACACGCTGCAGAACCGCCTGGTCATGGCACCGATGACGCGCAGCCGCGCCGCGTTCGACGGCACGCCCGGCGCACTGGCCGCCGAATACTACGCGCAGCGCGCGGATCTCGGCCTGATCGTCAGCGAAGGCACGCAGCCGTCGGACGACGGCCAGGGTTACCTGACGACGCCCGGCATCTACACCGATGCACACGTCGCCGGCTGGAAGGCGGTCAGCGAGCGCGTGCATGCGCGCGGCGCCCGCCTGTTCATCCAGCTGATGCACGTGGGGCGCATGTCGCATCCCGACAATACGCCGCATCATCGCCAGGGCGTCGCGCCTTCCGCGATCGCGCCGGGCGTGCCGATGTTCACGATGAAAGGGATGCAGGAGATTCCCGCGCCGCGCGCGCTGACGACGGACGAAGTGCGCGGCACCGTGAACGACTTCCGCTTCGCCGCGCGCCGCGCGATCGAGGCCGGCGCCGACGGCGTCGAGATCCACGGCGCGAACGGGTATCTGATCCAGCAGTTCTTCGCGCCGAACGCGAACACGCGCAGCGACGCCTACGGCGGTTCAATCGAAAATCGTGCGCGCTTCGCGATCGAGGTTGCCGAGGCGATCGCCGACGAGATCGGCGCGGACCGCACCGCGATTCGCCTGTCGCCGGGCACCACGTTGTGGGGCATCGACGAAGGCGTGGAAGGGCCGGACCTGTATCGCTACCTGGCGACGCAGCTCGACCGGCTCGGCCTCGCGTACCTGCACGTGATGCACCAGGGCAACGAGCCGCTGCTCGCGGACCTGCGCGCGCGCTGGAACGGCACGCTGATCGTGAACCGGCCGGGCCGCACGCGCGACGCGATCGGCACGGATGTCGCGACGGGTCTTGCCGATCTCGAAGCGTACGGCCAGATGGTGCTCGCGAATCCGGATTTCGTCACGCGGCTGAAGACGGGCGCACCGATGAACGACGCGCAGCGCGACACGTTCTTCGGCGGCGATGCGCGCGGGTATGTGGATTATCCGGCGTTGGATGGGGCGGCTGCGGCTTGACGCGATTACACGGGGCGATAGCTGCGACACGCCTGAACTGTTTCGCAGCTATCGCCGGTGAACCGCGCGATATCCGTCAAAGGCCGAACGTCTCATTGCTCGCCACCTGTCACGTTGAACGGAGCGATCCTGATGAGACTGTCGCAGGCATGGCTCGTAGAGGGCGGCATCACGATGCATTGACCGGGAAGGCCACCGCAAGCTGCTGGAGCGGGTCCGCAGTGGGTTGCCCAAAAGCGCTCGCGTGACAAGTGACGGGGGGAACGTCTCATTGTTCCGATATTTCAGGAATAAAGACGAGCGGCAACCACCAGCGGGCCATTGTTCCGATATTCCAGGAACAATGAGCAATCGCGTGGGCGGATTGCCTCTCCGCCCCGCCCCTTCAAAGCTGCCCCGCCGCCCCCGTCCACCGCAAGTAATCCCCTCGCGTCCAGTCGAGCGACACGCCGACGCGCTTCGTACCCGGCCGGATCTTCGGCTTGTACACCGACAGCGTCAGCGACTCCAGCGCCGGCCATTCGCGGAACGACAGCACCGCGATGTCGGCGACGAGCGTCTCCAGCAGCCGCGTATGCGGCTTGTGCGACAGGAACGCGGCAAGTCGCGCGCAATAACCGTCGTAATCGATCCACTCGCCCTGCTCGCTCGGCTCGCAGCGATAGCCGAGCCGGGCATCGATCACGATCGGCTGCGGCGCTTCATGCTCGTGCGCATGAATGCCGATCCGCGCGGGCACCTTCAGTTCGTCGACGAACACGCTCCAGCCGTGCCCGCGCAGGCGCGGCGCGTCGATCGCCACGAACGGTTCGTCGAACGGCTTCATGATGCGAGCGGCGCGGCAGCGTCGAGCATGATCCGCACGAAATAATCGGCGAAGCTGCGGCGCAGGACGATCTCGAACGCATCGTCGCCGGTCGGGACCAGCACGATCGACGTCTTGAAGTAGTGCGACTGCGCGCACTGGCCCGGCTTGAACACGCGCGGGTGGAGATCGAGCGGGCAGCCGCGTGCGAGCACGTCGCGCACACGTTCGCCGCTGATCTCGACGACGGTATAACCGCTGCCGACGTCGACGGCCGCCGCATACGAACCCTGCACGGCCTCCGCGAGTCGCGCCTCCAGCACGCCCGCCTGCACGGGCCCGTGCGAGCGCACGAGCCACTCGTCGGGGCCGAGCCACAGCACGTCGTACTCGGCGCCGCGGGCAACGGTGTTCGGCACCGCCGGCGGCCGGCAGCCGACCACGCGCTCGAACGCGGCGACGAACGCCGGATCGCTCAACTCGCCGCGCACGTTCACGAGATCGAGGAACGGCCGCTCGCGCAGCGTGAATTTCTTCGATGCACGCGCCTGGTGCAGCTTCAGCACGTCGGCCGCGCCCACGAACGGCGATTCAAGCGTCACGCCGCCCGCGCCCGCCACCTGCGTCTGGTTTCTGGTTTCATTCCACATGCTGGCGCACCCCTTCGGTATCGTAGAAAACCGGGCTCGAGATCTTCGCGGTGATGCGCTTGCCGTTGGCCAGCGGAATCACGACGCTCTCGCCCATCTTGTTCAGGCCGCCCTTCACCACCGCGAGCGCGATCGAGCGCTTCAGGATCGGGCTGTAGTAGCTCGACGTCACGTGGCCGATCATCGGCGTCGGATCGACCGCCGACACCTGCGTGTCCTTCGCGACGATCTGCGCGCCTTCCGGCAGCACGAACTGTTCGTCCTCGGTCAGCAGGCCGACGAACTGCTTGCGGCCCTCCTTCGCGGTGTCCGAGCGCGCGAGCGAACGCTTGCCGAGGAAGTCCTTCGACTTCGCGACCAACCCGCCCATCCCGAGGTCGTACGGCGTGACCGAGCCGTCGGTGTCCTGGCCGACGATGATGTAGCCCTTCTCCGCACGCAGCACGTGCATCGTTTCGGTGCCGTACGGCGTGATGTCGAACTCGGCACCGGCGGCCATCAGCGCTTCCCACACCGCGCGGCCCGCATTCGCCGGCACGTTCACTTCATAGGCCAGCTCGCCCGAGAAGCTGATCCGCATCACGCGCGCCTTCGCGCCGGCAACGGTGCCGTTCCGGTAGCTCATGAACGGGAACGCCTCGTTGCCGAAGTCGATGTCCTGGCACACCTTCTGCACGACCTTGCGGCTCTTCGGGCCGACCACCGCGAACGTCGCCCAGTGATCGGTAACCGACGACAGCCGCACCTTCATGTCGGGCCATTCGGTCTGCAGCCAGCGTTCGAGCCACGTGAGCACGCGCGCCGCGCCGCCCGTCGTGGTCGTCATCATGAAATGCTGGTCGGCGAGGCGCACGGTCACGCCGTCGTCGAACACCATCCCGTTTTCGTCGAGCATCAGCCCGTAGCGGCACTTGCCGACCTCGAGCTTGTTCCACGGGTTCGTGTACATCCAGTTCAGCAGCTTCACGGCATCCGGGCCCTGGATGTCGATCTTGCCGAGCGTCGATGCGTCGAGGATGCCGACGCTGTTGCGCACCGCCAGGCATTCGCGCTTCACGGCCGCATGGAGATCCTCGCCGTTCTTCGGGAAGTACCACGGCCGCTTCCAGTTGCCGACGTCCTCGAACAGCGCGCCGTGCTCGACGTGCCACTCGTGCACGCAGGTCTTGCGGATCGGGTCGAGGAAATCGCCGAGCTCGCGGCCCGCGAACGTACCGAACGAAACGGGCGTGTAGTTCGGGCGGAACGTGGTCGTGCCCGTTTCCGGAATCGACTTGCCGAGCGCCCCCGCGAGGATCGCCATCCCGTTGATGTTGCCGAGCTTGCCCTGGTCGGTGCCGAAGCCCATCGCCGTATAGCGCTTCACGTGCTCGACCGACTCGAAGCCTTCGCGCGCGGCAAGCAGGATGTCGGCAGCCGACACGTCGTTCTGGAAATCGACGAACTGCTTCGGCCCGCGCGCCGCGGCCTCGCGGCTGCCGACGAGCCACAGCGGCTGCAGTGCGCCTTCGACGGTTTCCGCGACCTGCGGCGCGACCGGGCGCTGCTCGGCCGTGAAGCCCGCGGCCTTCGCCGCTTCCACGCCCGCATCGACCGCGAGCCGCAGCGCGCGCGCCAGGCCGAATTCCCCGGCCGCCGCGCCGATGCTCGCTTCCGCCTGCACGGGCTTGCCCGGCAGGAAGCACGCCTTCTCGTCGCTCCAGCACGCCTTGCCGCCCGACTGCGCGAACAGGTGCAGCACGGGGCTGAAGCCGCCCGACATCGCGACGAGGTCGCACGGCAGCGTCTGCAGCTTGCCGCCCACCTGGCCGTTCGTGCTGGACGCGACGTCGACCGACGATACGCGCCACTTGCCCGATGCGGCCGTCACGACGGCGCCGCTCAACACCGTCACGCCCTGCCGCTTCGCCGCGGCCGGCAGCGCGCCGTTCGACGATGCGCGCGAATCGACGACCGTCACCTTCGCGCCGCACGCCTTCAGGTCGAGCGCGGTCTGGTACGCACGATCGTTGTTCGTGAACACGACCGCGTTGCGGCCCGGCAGCACGCCGAAGCGATGCACGTAGGTGGACACCGCGCCGGCGAGCATCACGCCCGGCAGGTCGTTGTTGCCGAACACGATCGGACGCTCGTGCGCGCCGGTCGCGAGAATCACACGCTTCGCGCGAACTTTCCACAGCAGCTCGCGCGTGCCCTTGCGCATCGACACGGGCAGGTGATCGGTCAGGCGCTGCGTGACCGTCACGAGGTTGTGGTCCTGGTAGCCGAACGCGGTGCTGCGCGACAGGATCGTCACGTCGGGCAGCTTGCGCAGCTCGGCCTCGATCTTCTCGACCCACTGCAGCGCGGGCTTCGCGTCGATTTCCGCGCGGCACGACAGCAGGCTGCCGCCGAGCTCGCGCTGGTCGTCGACGAGGATCACGCGCGCGCCGGCCGTGGCCGCCGCATGCGCGGCCGCGAGCCCCGACGGGCCGCCGCCCACGACGAGCACGTCGCAATGCGCATAGCACTTGTCGTAGCGATCGGCGTCGAGCGCTTCCGGCGCCTTGCCGAGGCCGGCGGCTTCGCGGATCTTCTCTTCGTACTTCGGCCACATGTTGCGCGGCCACATGAAGGTCTTGTAGTAGAAGCCGGCCGGCAGGAAGCGCGACAGCTTCTGGTTGATCGCGTACTTGTCGTTCTCGAGCGTCGGCTCGGCGTTCACGCTCGACGCGACGAGCCCCTGGTACAGCTCGATCTCGGTCGCGCGCGCATTCGGCACCGTGTACGGGCCCGATTCGAGCTGCACGACCGCATTCGGTTCCGCGACGTCGGCCGTCACGATCCCGCGCGGGCGGTGGTACTTGAAGCTGCGCGCGACGAAGTGCACGCCGTTCGCGAGCAGCGCGGACGCGAGCGTGTCGCCCTGGAAGCCCTGATACGTGCGGCCGTTGAACGTGAACGTCAACGGAATCGCGCGATTGATGCGGCCACCGGTGCCGAGGCGGTCTTTCTGGCTCATTTGCTCGTGCCCTCTTCGTGTGCGTTGCCGGCAGCGTCGCCACCGAACTTTTCGTAGCCCTTGATATCGTAGGTCACCGTGTCGCGCGTGGCCTTGAACCAGCGGCGGCAGCCCTGCGCGTGCAGCCATTGTTCCTTGTGCAGCCCGCGCTTGTTCTCGCGCATGAACACGTATTCGCCCCATTCACGGTCGGTCATGTTCTCGTTGTTGACGGGGCGCACGATGTCGGCTTCACCGCCGCACGAGAACTCGGATTCGGCGCGCGGCCCGCACCACGGACATTCGATCAGCAACATGTTTTCTTCTCCTCGTTCAGTGCGCGACGGCGGCTGCGCCGTGCTCGTCGATCAGGTGGCCCGTGTAGAAGCGGTCGAGCGCGAACGGCGCGTTCAGCGGATGCGGTTCGTCGCGCGCGATCGTGTGCGCGAACACCCAGCCCGAGCCGGGCGTCGCCTTGAAGCCGCCGGTGCCCCAGCCGCAGTTGAAGTAGAGGCCCTTCACGTCGGTCTTGGTGATGATCGGGCACGCGTCCGGCGACACATCGACGATGCCGCCCCACTGGCGGTTCATCCGCACGCGCGAGAACACCGGGAACATCTCGACGATCGCCTGCAGCGTGCTTTCGATGATGTGGAAGCTGCCGCGCTGGCCGAAGCCCGTGTACTGGTCGATACCCGCGCCGATCACGAGGTCGCCCTTGTCGGACTGGCTGATGTACGCGTGCACCGCGTTCGACATGATCACCGAGTTGACGACCGGCTTGATCGGCTCGGACACCAGCGCCTGCAGCGGGTGGCTTTCGATCGGCAGGCGCACGCCGGCCATGTCGGCGAGCGTCGTCGTGTTGCCGGCCGCGACCACCGCCACCTTCTTCGCCTTGATGAAGCCCTTCACCGTATCGACGCCGACCACCGCGCCGCCTTCGCGGCGAATGCCCGTCACCTGGCAGTTCTGGATGATGTCGACACCCGCGCGGTCCGCGCCGCGCGCGAAGCCCCAGGCCACCGCGTCGTGACGCGCCACACCGGCGCGGCGCTGGATCGATGCGCCGAGCACCGGATAGCGGCTGTTCAGGTTGATGGTCGGCTCGATTTCCTTGATCTGCGCGGGCGTCAGGAATTCGGCGTCGACACCGTTCAGGCGGTTCGCGTTCACGCGGCGCTCGGTGTCACGCACGTCCTGCAGCGTGTGGGCCAGGTTCATCACGCCGCGCTGGCTGAACATCACGTTGTAGTTCAGGTCCTGCGACAGCCCTTCCCACAGCTTCATCGCCTTCTCGTACAGCGCGGCCGATTCGTCCCACAGATAGTTCGAGCGCACGATCGTCGTGTTGCGCGCGGTGTTGCCGCCGCCGATCCAGCCCTTCTCGAGGATCGCGACGTTCGTGATGCCGTGTTCCTTCGCGAGGTAGTAGGCGGTCGCGAGGCCGTGGCCGCCGCCGCCGACGATCACGACGTCGTATTCCTTCTTCGGTTCCGGGCTCTTCCACTGCTTTTCCCAGTTCTCGTGATACGAGAGACCGTTGCGGAACAGGCTGAATATCGAGTAGCGGCTCATGTTGTGGTCCTTCGTTAGCATTCGATGACGTTCACGGCCAGACCGCCGCGCGACGTTTCCTTGTATTTCGTCTTCATGTCGGCGCCCGTCTCGCGCATCGTCTTGATGACCGAGTCGAGCGACACGTAGTGCTGGCCGTTGCCCTTGAGCGCCATGCGCGACGCGTTCAGCGCCTTGATCGCGCCCATCGCGTTGCGCTCGATGCACGGGATCTGCACGAGCCCGCCGACGGGGTCGCAGGTCATCCCGAGGTTGTGCTCCATGCCGATCTCGGCCGCGTTCTCGACCTGGTCGGGCGTGCCGCCCATCACCGCGGCGAGCGCGGCGGCCGCCATCGAGCACGCGACGCCCACTTCGCCCTGGCAGCCGACTTCCGCGCCGGAGATCGACGCCGTTTCCTTGTAGATGATCCCGATCGCCGCGGCCGTCATCAGGAATTCGACGATGCCGGCTTCGTTCGAGCCCGGCACGAATTTCACGTAGTAGTGCAGCACCGCGGGAATCACGCCGGCCGCGCCGTTGGTCGGCGCGGTGACGACACGGCCGCCCGCCGCGTTCTCCTCGTTGACGGCCATCGCATACAGGTTGACCCAGTCGAGCATCGACAGCGGGTCGCGCAGCGACTCTTCCGAACGCGCGCGCAGGCGGGCATTCAGCTCGGCCGCGCGGCGCTTCACGCGCATCGGGCCCGGCAGGTCGCCCTCGACCTTGCAGCCGCGCTCGACGCAGGCGGCCATCGTGCGCCAGATCGCGAGCAGCCCGGCGCGCACTTCGTCGGCGGGGCGCAGCGCGCATTCGTTGCGCATCATCAGCTCGGCGATCGACAGCCCGTGCTCGCGGCACTGGCGCATCAGGTCGTCGCCGGTGCGGAACGGGTACGGCACCTCGACCGCCGCGCGCACGCCGTTCACGCGATCGCCGTCGCGGTTCACGACGAAGCCGCCGCCGACCGAGTAATACTCTTTCTCGACGAGCAGCTGGCCGTGTTCGTCGAAGGCCTGGAAGCGCATCCCGTTCGGGTGCACGATGCTCGTGCCGCTCATCAGCTTGCGATAGAAGCCGATGTGTTCCTTTTCGTCGAAGCGCACCGTCTGCTTGCCGAGCAGCGACAGCGATTTCTCCGCGCGGATCGCGGCCAGGCGCGGCTCGATCAGGTCGGGATCGATCGTGTCGGGCAGGTGGCCCTCGAGGCCGAGCAGCACGGCCTTGTCGGTGCCGTGGCCCTTGCCGGTCGCGCCGAGCGAGCCGTATAGTTCGACCCGCACGCGGCGCACGAAACCGAGCAGGTTCGCGTCCTCCACGTGCGACGCGAAGCGGCACGCGGCGATCATCGGGCCGACCGTGTGCGAACTGGACGGGCCGATGCCGATCTTGAACAGGTCGAACGCGCTGACGTTCATCTGGCTTCCTCTGGATGGGGACATACATCAAGTGACGTTGGGCACCAGTACATCAAAGCGTAAAATCGGCCGATAGAACAAAAACGGCATCGGCGTGGGATACCGCCGCCAAGCGCCGCGCCGGCGGGCCGGAAAGTGCGTTTTGGCGATGGTTCGCGACGGAAAACCACAAGTCGCGCCGGAGCCGATCGGCGACGCTGGCTGCATCCGCGTCGCCCGGCCGTGCCCGACTGCCGTACCCGCGTTACCCGTATCGACAGACTGAGTGAGACCGCCTGCCCGGCGTGAAGAGATTGGCCGCGATGACACCCGACGTACCCGCTTCCCCCCTCGCAGAACCCGCACCGCGACGCATCCGCTTCGGCATCGTGCTGCTGCCGAACTTCACGCTGACGGCCTTCTCGGGCTTCGTCGACATGCTCCGGCTGTCGGCGGACGACGGCGACTACAGCAAGCCCGTGCGCTGCGCGTGGAGCGTGATCGGCGAAACCCTCGCGCCGGTGCGCGCGAGCTGCGGGATCCAGATCACGCCATGGGAAACCTTCGACGCGGCCGAGCCGTTCGACTACGTGGTGGTGGTCGGCGGGCTGCTGCATTCGGGGCCGCAGGCGGGCCCCGAGACGCTCGACTTCATCCGCCGCGCGGCGGCCGGCGGCGCAACGGTCGTCGGGATCTGCACCGGCGTGTTCACGCTGATGCGCGCAGGCGTGCTCGACGGCTACCGCACCTGCGTGAGCTGGTTCCATTACTGGGATTTCATCGAGCGCTTTCCGGCCGCCGATCCCGACCTGCTGATCGCCGACCGGCTGTTCGTGATCGACCGGCGCCGCATCACCTGCTCGGGCGGCCGCGCGTCGATCGACGTCGCCGCCGCGATCCTGCTGCGCCATTTCGATCACGCGACCGTGCAGAAGGCGCTGCGCATCCTGCTGGTCGGCGAGATGCAGAAAGGGAATGCGCCGCAGCCGCATCCGCCGGGCCTCGAGCCGGCGACGCACCCGAAGGTCAAGCGCGCGATTCTCCTGATGGAACAGCATGTCGGGCGGGCGCTGTCGCTCGACGAGCTCGCGAACAAGCTCGACCTGTCGACGCGGCAGCTCGAACGGCTGTTCAAGGCCGAAACGGGCAAGAGCCCGCAGGCGTTCGCGAAACAGGTGCGGCTGCGCACGGCCGCGTGGCTGCTGACCAGTTCCGACCGCACGGTGGCCGATATCGCGTCGAGCTGCGGGTTCGCCGATGCGTCGCACCTCGGACGCGAGTTCCGCAAGCAGTTCGGCGTGCCGCCAGCGACTTATCGGGAGCGCGGCGGCGAAGTGGCGGAAGCCGGCGCGACGGCAGATGCGACGGACGACTCCGTCGAGGACATCGCCGACTGACCGCCAACGCACCCGCACGGCTCTTTCCCGCCCGGTCGACCCACCGCGAAGCGATAGGCGATCGCGTCGATTTCCCTTCAAATGGAACCGGTTTCAGTTGATTTGGCCGACGTTGCCCTCCGTTGATTGAGGGTTATCCCGGATGCTTCATCGCGCTCAAATTTGTATGATGACCACATAACCTTACAAGCCAGAGCACCATGTTCGAGAAAATTCCCGCCCGTGCGATGAGCGACCATGTCGCGCAGCAACTGCTCAAGCAGATCGAAGTCGGCAGCTTCTCGGCCACCGGCAAGCTGCCGACGGAGGCCGTGCTCGCGCAGGAATTCGGCGTGAGCCGCACCGTGATCCGCGAGGCGATCTCGCGGCTGAAGAACGAAGGCGTGGTCGAGCCGCGCCAGGGCAGCGGCGTGTACGTGAACCAGCACGGCGCGATCCGGCCGCTGCGGATCGACTATGCGGAAGCGGTCGAGGCCACCTCGCTACCGCACCTGCTCGCGGTGCGCCGCGCGATCGAGGCCGAGGTCGCGGCCGAAGCGGCCCTGCACCACACCGACGAAGACATGGCCGACATCGACGAGGCGCTGCGCAAGATCGACGATGCCGTGGCCGAAGGGCGCGACGGCGTCGCGGAAGATGTCGCGTTCCACCGCACGATCGCGGCCGTCACCGGCAACCCGTATTTCCTGAAGACGCTGCAGTTCCTGAACCAGTACCTCGAAGCCGGCGTGAAGGTCACGCGGCGCAACGAAGCGACGCGTGAAGACTTTTCGCGCCAGGTGCGCGAAGAACACGCGGCGATCGCCGACGCGATCCGCGCGCGCGACCCGATGGCCGCGCGCAACGCGGCACGCACGCACATGTACAACGCCGCCCGCCGTCTCGCGGAAGCCGGCATCTGCTGAAGCCGGCGGCGGCGGCCGTTACAGGCGCCGCCGCTGTCACGAACCTCTTCCGAATCGATCAAGGTTGACCATGTCACGAAATGTTGGAGTCATCGGCCTCGGCGCGATGGGCCTCGGCGTCGCCCGCTCGCTGCTGCGCGCCGGCCTGCGCGTGCACGCATGCGACGTGCGCGACACCGTGCTGCAGGCATTCGCGGCCGAAGGCGGTATCGCCTGCGCGACGCCGGCCGAACTCGGCGCGCAGTGCGACGTCGTCGTCACGCTCGTCGTGAATGCCGCGCAGACCGAAACGGTGCTGTTCGGCGAGCACGGCGCGGTCGCGGCGATGAAGCCGGGCGGCGTCGTGATCGCCAGCGCGACCGTCGCACCGGAATTCGCGGTCGCGCTCGGCGCACGCATCGAGGCCGCCGGCCTGCAGATGCTCGATGCGCCCGTGTCCGGCGGCGCCGCGCGCGCGGCCTCCGGCGAGATGACGATGATGACGTCGGGCCCGGCCGCCGCGTACGCGGGCTGCGAGGACGTGCTCGCCGCGATCGCCGGCAAGGTCTATCGACTCGGCGATGCGCACGGCATCGGCTCGAAGGTGAAGATCATCAACCAGTTGCTGGCCGGCGTGCATATCGCAGCAGCAGCCGAGGCGATGGCGCTGGGCCTGCGCGAAGGCGTCGATGCCGACGCGCTGTACGACGTGATCACGCACAGCGCCGGCAATTCGTGGATGTTCGAGAACCGCGTGCCGCACATCCTGAACGGCGACTACACGCCGCTGTCGGCCGTCGACATCTTCGTGAAGGATCTCGGCCTCGTGCTCGATACCGCGCGCCGCAGCAAGTTCCCGCTGCCGCTGTCGGCCACCGCGCACCAGATGTTCATGAGCGCGTCGAGCGCCGGCCACGGCGGCGAGGACGATTCCGCCGTGATCAAGACCTTCCCCGGCATCACGCTGCCGCCCGCCCGCTGATTCGAACGACGTACCCGCCATGACCGCTCCCGTTTCCCGTCCCCTGCTCGGCTGCATCGCCGACGATTTCACCGGCGCGACCGATCTCGCGAACATGCTCGTGAAGAGCGGCATGCGCACCGTGCAGACGATCGGCGTGCCCGCCGACGGCGCCACGCTTGATGCGGACGCGATCGTCGTCGCGCTGAAGTCGCGCACGATCCCCGCGGCCGACGCCGTCGCGCAATCGCTCGCCGCCTACGCATGGCTGCGCGAGCAAGGCTGCCGGCAATTCTTCTTCAAGTACTGCTCGACGTTCGATTCGACCGACGCAGGCAACATCGGGCCCGTCGCCGATGCGCTGCTCGATGCGGCCGGCGGCGGCTTCACGATCGCGTGCCCGGCGTTCCCCGAGAACGGCCGCACGATCTATCGCGGCCACCTGTTCGTCGGCGACGTGCTGCTGAACGAATCGGGCATGGAAAACCATCCGCTCACGCCGATGAAGGACGCGAACCTCGTGCGCGTGCTGCAGCGGCAAACGAAGTCGCCCGTCGGCCTGATCCGCTACGACACGATCGCGCTGGGCGCGGCCGCCGTGCGCACGCGGATCGACCAGTTGCGTGCGGAAGGCGCACGATTCGCGATCGCCGACGCGCTGTCGGACCGCGACCTCTACGTGCTCGGCGAAGCCTGCGCGGGCCTGCCGCTCGTCACCGGCGGCTCGGGCATCGCGCTCGGCCTGCCCGCGAATTTCCGCCGCGCGGAGCAACTGCCCGAGCGCGACAACGCGGCGTCGCTGCCGCGTATCGACGGCCTGTCGGCGGTGCTCGCCGGCAGCGCATCGAAGGCCACCAACGCGCAGGTCGCCGCATGGCGCGCCACGCGGCCGAGCTTCCGCATCGATCCGCTCGCGGCATCGCGCGGCGAACCCGTCGTCGACCAGGCACTCGCGTTCGCGCGCACGCACCTGCCGCAGCCCGTGCTGATCTACGCGACCGCGACGCCTGACGAAGTGAAGGCCGTACAACAAGCGCTCGGCGTCGACGCGGCCGGCCATCTCGTCGAAGCCACGCTCGCGGCGATCGCGCGCGGGCTGCGCGATCTCGGCGTGCGCAAGTTCGTCGTCGCCGGCGGCGAGACGTCCGGCGCGGTCGTGCAGGCGCTCGACGTGAAGTCGCTGCAGATTGGCGCGCAGATCGATCCGGGCGTGCCGGCGACGGCCACCATCGACGCAGCGCCGCTCGGCCTCGCGCTGAAGTCCGGCAACTTCGGCACCACGGACTTTTTCGACAAGGCGCTGCGCGCGCTGGACGGAGCCGCACGATGAGCGACGAAGCGAAACTGCGCGAGGAGATCTGCGTCGTCGGCGCCAGCCTGTACGCGCGCGGCCACGCGGTCGGCAGCGCCGGCAACATCAGCGCGCGGCTGCCCGACGGCTGGCTGATCACGCCGACCGACGCGTGCCTCGGCCGGCTCGACCCGAACGACATCGCGAAGGTCGGCCTCGACGGCCAGCCCGTATCGGGCGGCAAGCCGTCGAAGACCCTCGCACTGCATCGCGGCATCTACGCGCGCAATGCCGAAGCGAGCGGCGTCGTCCACACCCATTCGACGCACCTCGTCGCGCTGACGCTCGCGGGCGTATGGCGCGACACCGACGTGCTGCCGCCGATCACGCCGTACTACGTGATGAAGGTCGGCCACATTCCGCTGATCCGCTACCGCCGCCCCGGCGATCCGGGCGTCGCCGCGGAAGTCGCGGCGCTCGCCGACCAGGTGCGCGGCGTGCTGCTCGACCGCCTCGGCCCCGTGATGTGGGGGCCATCGGTGTCGCACGCGTCGTATGCGCTCGAAGAACTCGAGGAAACGGCGCGGCTGTGGCTGATGACGAACCCCAAACCCGAACCGCTCGACGAGGCCGCGCTCGACGAATTGCGCGCCAGCTTCGGCGCGCGCTGGTAGCGACGTACCCCGCAACGATTCCCATGCCCGCCGTGTGCGCGGGCCCTTCCGTCAGCACACACAATGATCCGGCGGCGTACACGCCGCCGGCACACAACATTCTGGAGACGACGATGACTGCTCTCGACGCGGCCGCTGGCCGCTCGCCCGCCGCGCCCGCCCATGCCGCGGAACTCGACCGCACCTACAAGAAAGTGTTCTGGCGCATCGTGCCGTTCCTGATGCTCTGCTACGTGGTCGCGTATCTCGACCGCGTGAACGTCGGCTTCGCGAAGCTGCAGATGTCGCAGGATCTCGCGTTCAGCGAAACCGTGTTCGGGCTCGGCGCCGGCATCTTCTTCCTTGGCTATTTTCTGTTCGAACTGCCAAGCAACATGCTGATGCACCGCATCGGCGCACGCATCTGGATCGCGCGGATCATGATCACGTGGGGCCTGCTGTCCGGGCTGTTCGCATTCGTGCAGACGCCCACGCAGTTCTACGTGCTGCGCTTCCTGCTCGGCCTCGCGGAAGCCGGCTTCTATCCCGGCGTGATCCTGTATCTCACGTACTGGTTCCCGTCGCATCGCCGCGCGAAGATCATCGCGGTGTTCATGTCGGCGATTCCCGTGTCGGGCATCTTCGGCAACCCGCTGTCGGGCTGGATCATGGAGCGCTTCCACGGCGGCTCGGGTTTCCACGGCTGGCAATGGATGTTCATGATCGAAGCCGTGCCGGCCGTGCTCGTCGGCATCGCGACGATCCTGTATCTCGACAACAGCATCCGCGGCGCGAAGTGGCTCGACGAACGCGAGAAACAACTGCTGGAGGACGAGATCGCCGCGCAGCCGCAGGAACAGCAGCAGCACGGCCACTCGCTGAAGGCCGTGTTCGCCGACCCGCGCATGTGGTGGATGTCGCTGATCTACTTCGCGTTCGTCACGGGCCAGTACGGCCTCACGTTCTGGATGCCGACGCTCGTGAAGTCGACCGGCATCACCGATACGCTGCAGATCGGCCTGCTGTCCGCGATCCCGTTCCTCGTCGCGATCGTCGTGATGAACCTGTTCGGCCACAGCGCGGACAAGCGCCGCGAACGCCGCTGGCACCTGATCGTGCCCGCGCTGATGGGCGCGGTCGGGTTTGCGGTCGCCGCGTCGTACTCGCACAATACGGCGGTGTCGATCGTGTTCCTGTCGCTCGCGGCGGGCGGCGTGCTGACCTGCGCACCGCTGTTCTGGTCGCTGCCGACCGCGTTCCTCGCGGGCTCAGCGGCCGCCGCCGGGATCGCGATCATCAACTCGGTCGGCAACCTCGCCGGGTTCGCGAGCCCGTACGTGATCGGCTACCTGAAGGACGTCACGCACAGCACGGCGTCCGGCATGTACGTGCTGGCCGCGATGCTCGTGATCGGCGCGATCGCCGTGTGGCTCACGCCCGCGAAACTCGTGAACCGCTGAACCGCCGAGTTGCCATTCGACGCGGGGCGACGTATGCCCCGCCCCATTCATTCACAGGACCCGCTGCCATGCCACGCTTCGCCGCCAACCTCTCGATGATGTACACCGAGCACGCGTTCCTCGAACGCTTCGCCGCTGCCGCCTACGACGGCTTCAAGGCCGTCGAGTACCTGTTCCCGTACGACTTCGCCGCCGAGGACATCCGCGCGCGCCTCGACGCGCACAACCTCGAACAGGCGCTGTTCAACGCGCCGCCCGGCGACTGGGCCGCGGGCGAACGCGGCACCGCATCGCTGCCGGGCCGCGAGGACGAGTTCCGGCGCGGCATCGACCAGGCGCTCGACTATGCACGCGTGCTCGGCAACCGGAAGCTGCACGTGATGGCCGGGATGGTGCCGCCGGGCGCCGACCGCGCGCGCCATCGCGACACCTACCTGTCGAACCTGCGCCATGCCGCGCAGGCCGCTGCCGCGCACGGCATCACGATCCTGATCGAGCCGATCAACCAGCGCGACATGCCCGGCTATTTCCTGAGCCGTCAGGACGACGCGCAGGCGATCCGCGCGGAAGTCGGCGCGCCGAACCTGAAGGTGCAGTTCGACTGCTACCACTGCCAGATCGTCGAAGGCGATCTCGCGACCAAGCTCCGGCGCGATTTCGCGGACATCGGCCATATCCAGATCGCGGGCGTGCCCGACCGCCACGAGCCGGATCTCGGCGAACTCAACTACCCGTATCTGTTCGAGCTGATCGACACGCTCGGCTACGACGGCTGGATCGGTTGCGAGTACCGCCCGAAGGCCGGCACGTCGGAAGGGCTCGGCTGGCTCAGGGCCTGCTCCCGCTAATTCACGCATTCCTCGGAAGGTAACGAACATGAAAGTACTGATCACCGGCGGCGCCGGCTTTCTCGGCCAGCGTCTGGCGCGCAAGCTGCTCGAGCGCGGCGAACTGAGCGGCCCCGACGGCCGCAGCGAGAAGATCGACGAGCTGGTGCTGCTCGACGTCGTCGAAGGCAGCGATTTCGGCGATGCGCGCGTGACGTCGATCGTCGGCGACATCGCCGATCGCGCGGTGCTCGAACGCGCGATCGACACGCAAACCGGCGCGATCTTCCACCTCGCGGCAATCGTCAGCGGGCAGGCCGAAGCCGATTTCGATCTCGGCATGCGGATCAACCTCGACGCGTCGCGCGCGCTGCTCGAAGTGTGTCGCGCCCGTGGCCACCGGCCGCGCGTCGTGTTCACGAGCTCGGTCGCGGTGTATGGCGGCACGCTCCCCGACGTCGTGCAGGACGACACCGCGCTGAACCCGCAATCGTCGTACGGCGCCGAGAAGGCGATCGCCGAGCTGCTGCTGTGCGACTACGCGCGGCGCGGCTTCGTCGACGGCCGCGTGCTGCGGCTGCCGACGATCAGCGTGCGGCCGGGCCGCCCGAACGCGGCCGCATCGTCGTTCGCGAGCGGCATCATCCGCGAGCCGCTGAACGGCGAGGAAAGCGTGTGCCCGGTGCCGGGTTCGACGCGGCTGTGGCTGCTGTCGCCGCGCGGCGCGATCGAAGCGCTCGTCGCGGGCTGCGAAATCGACAGCGCGAAGCTCGGCAACAAACGCGTGATCAATTTGCCCGGCCTGTCGGTATCGGTCGACGAAATGATCGCGGCGCTGCGCGAAGTCGCGGGCGACGAAGTCGTGAAGCTGATCCGCCATGTGCCCGACGAGCGCGTCGAGAAGATCGTCGGCAGCTGGCCGGGCCGCTGGGATACGTCGCGCGCGGAAGCCCTCGGATTGACGGGCGACACGTCGTTCGCGGACGTGATCCGCAGCCATCTCGCCGACGAACGGCGCTGATTCCCGCGCCGCCGGCCGGGTGGGCACGGCCTGCGTGGCCGCGTCAATGCGGCCGGGCGGATTCCCCGATGGGCAACGACGCGCGTTTCGTTCCGCCCGGCCGGTTCGCCGAACCGGCCGCCCACTGCCACGCGAGCAGGCCCGGCAGATAGAACAGCAGGTCGCGCACGCGGCGGGCGCCGGCCAGGGCGAGACACGTCGGCGGATCGAACCCGAGGAGCCCGCCGATCAGCACGAACCCGCCCTCCTGCACGCCGAGGCCGCCCGGCATCAGGAACGCGATACTGCTTGCGAGCTGGATCAGCGCCTCGATCGCGAGCGCCTGCGCGAAGGTCGGCTCCGCGCCGAGAAAGACCAGCGCGAGCCAGATTTCCAGCGCGTAGCCCACGAACTGCAGGGGCTGCCAGATCGCGAGGTAGCGCACGACGATGCCGGTCTTTCTCCAGATCATCCGGATCGACTGATCGGTACGCGCCGATTCACCGACGAGCGCCACCACCTTCCCGCTCGTGACGCGGTTCAGCACGCGCATCGCGCGCTCGAACGGCCGCGCGTGCTGCACCAGCGCGAACAGCAGCAGCACCGGCACCAGCGCGGCCATGCCGATCGCGAGGTTGCCGGCCACCCGGGCGGCATCGGACGAGACGTGCCCGAGCACGTAGCCGATCGCGACCAGCGCGAACACCAGCTGGCTGATCAGCGTCAGCTGCATGTCGGCGACGAGGCTGGCCACGATCGTCGCCGGCCGCACGCCCGCCTGCCGCAGCAGGTCGAACGACACGATCTCGCCGCCGATGCGCGCGACTGGCAGCAGCCCGTTGATCGATTCGCGAATCCACACGAGTTTCAGCATCGTCGCGAACGACGGCCGGCGCGGGCCGCGGATCAGCATCCGCCAGTCCCACGCATTCGCGAGCATCGGCAGAAGGTGAACCAGCGCCGCGAGCAGCAGCCCGGCGCCGGCAATCTGCAGGCGATGCAGGATGTCCAGCGGATGCTCGCGCCAGATCAGCCACACGGCGAGCGCCAGCCCGCCCAGCGCCGCTGCCTGCCCCGCGCGCCGAAGCCGCGCGTCGCTGCGCGTGGCGTTCCGGGCTGCGTCGCCGCCGGGGTTCGTCTGCGTCGTCATGATTCGCTCGCTGGCGACAACCGCCCTTCCCGGTTCACGCGAAAGCGCGTGCCGCGCCACACGACATGCGACGAGAAGAAGCTCGACACGAACACGAAGAACTGCAGGAGATCGACGAACGGCAGCCAGATTGCGCCGCGCAGCCCCGCGCCGGTTGCACGGCTGGTTTTCAGCATCAGCAGCACCCGTGCGGCGAGCGCCGCGACCGCCAGCGCGCACGCGGCGGCCGTGCCGCCCGAGAACAGCAGCGCCAGCAGCGCGAGCGGCACCGGGTGCATCAGCACCGAGCCCGCATGACCGAGCCGGTCCGCCGCGCGAATCGTGCAGCTCCAGCGCAACTCGTGGGCGTACAGCCTTGAGAACGTCTCCTCGACGCACGCATGCCCGACGACGAACGGCGGAATGACGACCTGCGCGCCCGCCTGCCGCACCGCTTCGCCCAGCGCGTGATCCTCGGCCAGGTGATGCGCGAATCGCGCGAGGCCGCCGATACGTTCGAGCGTTGCGCGCGTGATCGCAATCGTCTGGCCAAAGCAGGGACGCGCACGCCCGATGCAGAGCCCGGTGATCACGCCCGGCAGGAAATGGTAGTTCGTCATCGCGACGGCGATCCTGGGCCAGAAACCCGGCGATGCGACACCGCGGTACACGCTCGTCACGATGCCGACATCCGGCTGCTGCAGCGCGCCGACGACCGCGCGCAGATAATCGCGCTCGACCAGCACGTCGCTGTCGGCGAGGCACAGCACCGCATACTCCGCGTGTTCGAGCATGTTCACGAGATTGCCGATCTTGCGGTTCGGCCCGTACAGCCGCGCATCGGCGACGACCTTGATGTTCGCGTCAGGGTAGCGTGCACGCAGCGTCTCGACGGCCGCGAGGGCCGCGTCGCCTGCATCGTGCACGCCGAACAGGTGCTGGACGGGGCCCGGATAATTCTGCACGAAGAAGCTTTCGAGATGCTGTACGAGCTGCCACTCGTCGCCGTGCAGCGGCTTCGCGACGGTGACGCCCGGATACTCGCGCGGCTGCGCCGCCGGCCTCGAAAAGAACCGCCCGACCAGCACGCTGGCCGCGACCGTATACGCAATACCCAGCAATACGCCCAGCCCGCAGACGATCGACATCGCGCCGGCCAGCGCGTGCAGCACATGCAGCAACACCATGCGATTCCCCAGTGGTGGCCCGGCGGGACCGTGGTGCGTCGGGGCGGGCACGCGCGAAGGCGGGCTCACCCGTGTGCGTAGCGGAACCGATTTCCGTTGAGCCGGATATGAAGGATGACCAACCGACGGTACGCGCAATCGGATGACACGGCTACCGTGTGACGATCGATTCCGGTCACGTGTACGAATCCGCATGCCAGCGCCGCCCTGAACGCCGCGCGGGCAAGCTTACGGACCGAAAGGATCGCGGTGACGATCGCGACGACGGTCCACATGCGAAACGTCGTCGTCGTGAAAAATGCCTCGGGTACGCGCAGCGCCAGCCATGAAACCAGCACGAAGCACTGGACGAACATGCCGGCCAGCGCGGCGATCAGCAGGTAGGCGCGCCATCGCTCGATCGTTGAGGGGGCCATGAGGAATGAATCTCCCGTACGGGCGACTCGCGTCGATCGGACGTCGATCGGCAAGGTCGCGGATTGACGGGCAAGCCGGACAGGCGTGACCCGGTTCGGGATCAGGGGCAGCGGAAAATCCCCCCTGGAAACGGTGTGGCCGATGGTAGCGGGATTGCCGCCGCCGAACCTTAAGCGTTCTTCAGAATCGGGAGAAGTTTGATCCAGCACAATTACATTCCGTTGCGCGGCAGGCGCGTCGCACTCGTACAATCGCAGGCATCCTGCCCCCGAATCGACCATGCGACTCCTCCTTGTTGAAGACGACGACCTGATCGGCAGCGGTCTCGAGATCAGCCTGACCCAGGCCGGCTATCACGTCGACTGGTTGCGCGACGGTCACGCAGCGGCAGCCGCCCTCGCGACGACGCGCTTCGCGCTCGTCGTGCTCGATCTCGGCCTGCCCGGGAAATCGGGCACCGAGCTGCTGCGCGCGTTGCGCGATGCGGGCGACACCGTCCCCGTGCTGGTCCTGACCGCGCGCGGCACCGTGGCCGACCGCGTCCGCGGCCTCGACGACGGCGCCGACGACTATCTCGCGAAACCGTTCGAACTGACCGAAGTGCTCGCCCGCTGCCGTGCGCTCGTGCGCCGCTCGCAGGGCCGCGCCGGCGACGAGATCGTGTGGCGCGACATCACGATCGACCTGACCGCCCACACGGTGACACGCGATGCGTCGCGCATCGCGCTCACGTCGCGCGAGTGGGCCATCCTGGTTCAGCTGGTCAGCCACCCGGGCGCGCCGCAGTCGCGCTCGCGCCTCGAGGACACCCTGTACGGCTGGCAGGAAGGTATCGAAAGCAATGCGATCGAGGTGCATGTGTCGAACCTGCGCAAGAAGCTCGGCGCGGAACTGATCCGCACCGTTCGAGGCGTTGGCTACGTCGTCGATCTCGCATGACGTCCCGCTCGATACGGCGCCGCGTTTCGTCGATGGCGCTCGGCTGCGTGACGGTCGTGTGGCTCGCCGCCGTGTTCGGCAGCTTCCGGTATGCGACGCGCGAGATCGGCGAATGGGAAGACGCCCGCCTCGTCGAATATGCATCGCTGCTGGTCAACCTCTCGCCTGCCGACCTCGGCCGCCTCGCCCGTGTTCCGCCGGACGCGCGTATCGAACTGGATCGCCGCGGCTCGAAACCCGGCCCCGAAACCGACGGCGATCGCCTTCCGCGCGACGTGCTGTTCGAGGTGCGCGACGCACGGGGCCAGGTCGTCGCGTCGAGCCTCCCGGCCGGCGCCGCCGGCCTGCCCGACGCGCACGACCCGCGCGGTCTTCCTGAAACGATCGTCATCCGCGACGCGTCATGGCGGACGCACACGCTGCGCGACGACGCGTCGGGGCGCTGGATCCGCGTGATGGAAATCGCGAACACGCGCAGCGACCTGGCGACCGGCACCGCGCGCGGCATCGTCCTGCCGTTGATCGTCGCGCTCCCGGTGCTGGCGCTGCTCCTCTGGTATCTGATCGGACGCGGTCTCGCGCCGTTGAAGACGCTGTCGACGCTGATTGGCGCGCGCGACGCGCGATCGCTCGAACCGCTCGGCATCGCTGCCGTGCCGGACGAAGTGCGTCCGCTGGTCGACGCGATCGACCGCCTGCTGGCCCGGCTGCGGCAATCGATCGTGCGCGAGCGCGCGTTCACGTCCGACGCCGCGCACGAGCTCAAGACACCGCTTGCCGCGATCAAGGTCCAAGCCCAGGTAGCCATCGCGACCGACGATCCGGCACTCCAGCGGCTCGCGATGCAGCGGGTCGTTCAAGGCGTCGACCGCAGTGCGCGTCTCGCCGAGCAGTTGCTGCTGCTCGCGCGGCTCGACGAATACGAACGCATTCCGACACGCGCCATCGCCGTTCGCGAACTCGTCGACGCTGCGCTCGACCGCCATCTCGCGAAGGCGTCGGACAAGGCCATCGACCTCGTGGCCGGCCCCGTCTCCGGACGCGCGATCGATGCCGATCCGATCCTGATCGGCATCCTGCTCGACAACCTCGTCGACAACGCCGTGAAGTACGGCCGCCCGGGCGGCCGCATCGAGCTCGGCGTGCACGACGACGGCGCACTGCAATGCATCGTCGTTCGCGACGACGGGCCCGGCGTCGCCCCCGGCGAGTACGAGCGGCTCGGCGACCGCTTCTATCGCGGCAGCGGCGCGCAGTCGCCCGGCAGCGGGCTCGGGTTGTCGATCGTCACGCGCATCGCGCAATACCTGGGCGGCACCGTGCAGTTCGGGCCCGGCATCGGCGGCCAGGGTCTCGGCGTCGCGGTTGCACTGCCGTCGGCGGACGCGGGCGAAGCGCGGCCGGCAGGCTCACCCGACGACCGATCACCGCATGAGATGCCGCGTGCTTAACGTTTCGTTAAGCATGCGGTCGTAGAATCCACCCGTCCAATACCGTCCCCGTCGTACGCAGGAGCCTTCATGTCCACACCCGCCCGTTATGACACCGTTGCGCGTTTTCTTCACTGGCTGATCGTCGCGCTGATCGTCGCCCAATATGCGATCGGCTGGACGATGCCCGACGTGCATCGCGATACGCAACCCGTCGGCCTGATCGCCGCACACCTGATCGTGGGCACCGCACTGCTCGCCGCGATGGCCTGCCGCGTGCTGTGGCGCGCGACGCATCGCCCGCCGGCGAACGACCTGTCTCCCGCAATGCGTGCGCTGTCGGGCGTCACGCATTTCGCGCTCTACACGCTGCTGATCGCCGTGCCGCTGCTCGGCTGGATCAACGCATCGTCGCGCGCGTGGGGCGTGACGCTGCTCGGGATCGTGCCGCTGCCCGCGCTGTCGGCGGCCGGTTCCGGATTCGGCCACGCGATGGGCGATGTGCACGGCATCCTCGCCTGGGCGCTGTTCGCCGGCATTTGCCTGCACGTCGCAGCGGCGCTGGCGCACCGCTTCGTGCTGCGCGATCAGATCCTGCAGCGCATGATGCCCTGGTGATCGCGCGATCGGCAGCACGGCATGCCATCGCGCGCATGAACCGGCCTGCCGCCAGCGCCGCACCCGTCGTCGCCCCGGCTCATCGCGCGATCGGCCGGCCTGACCATCGCGCGCCGCCGGCCAGATGATCGCGGCGCCGAGCGAAGCGGCGCGCGATGACGGGCACGGCGGCCGGTGTCCTTCCACCGCGTCGGGCGGCACGAACGGCTGCCGGACGGCCGTGCCGCGAACACGACGGCCTGAAGTCGCACAAGACCATATCGACACCTAGTTGCTGTTCTGCGCCGGCATACCGGCCGCCGGTGCATGCGCGCCGGCAGCCGCCATCCGGGCCCGGTCCTGATCGGCAAGCTTCGCTAGCGCCGCCTGGAGGTCCGCCGGATACTCGCCGTCGTCCCCTTTCGCCGGGTCGTACCCGGCTGCTTCCAGGCGCATCAATTCGTCGCGAACCTGCGCGCGCGTCAGCGGCGCGGCCGATTGCGCGAAGGCCGACTGACCGGCGATCGCGCCGATCATCATCAGTAGTGCGATATATGTTTTCATCATGAACTCCTTCAATGTTCCGTATCGATCAACCTGGGTGAATGCCTGCTCTGCGAACGCGGGCGGCTGCGTCAGCTGCCGAAATAGATCGTGCAGAAACTCGCCGGGCCGACGCATGCGGCGGAACGCTGGCGCGGCGCCATCGTCGCCGGCTTGCCTGCATCGGACGAGGCGGCCGGCTCGCTGCCGACTGCCGTGCGGGCCTGGCGCTGCGGCATCCGTTCGACCTGCTGCCGGAACAGCGGGCTCACGTCCGGATACGACGTATCGGTCACGAAGCGCAGCCCCTGGTTCTCGGCATCGATCAGTTGCTGCCTGACCTGCGCGCGCGTCAGTGCCTGCGCCGATGCGGGCGCCGCGGCACCCGCGAAAGAAATCGCCGCCACGGCGGCGGCCACCAGCCAATGCTTGTTCATGTTCCACTCCTCGAGAAGTCAACGAGACGACGTGCTACACCCATATGACGACGGAGCGTGTGCATTTATTCCCGCATGTCGCGGCTCGATTCACGCGGCTTCTCCGGCTCCGGGGGCGCGTGGAACGAACATTCATGAACCTGTCATTCTTTCGTCAGCCGGCGTAACCTGACGTAACGCAGCGCCCGACCCGCTTCGGGCAGACTGACGTCACCCTTTCCGGATCGCGCCTCGATCGACCATGTCCGTCGCTTACGACTATGCAGCCGGCCTGCTGCGCACGCTGTACGACCGCCATATCGACGGCGGCGCGGTGCTCGATACGGCCGCGTTTCCCGATGCCGAGCGTTTCGTCCGTGCGTGGCCCGCCATCCAGGCGGAGGCATTCGCCGTGGCGCGCGACATGGCGCGCATCCCGCGCTTCCACGAGATCATGCGCGAGCAGTACGACATCTCGGCCAACGATGCACGCGACTGGCGGATGTTCATCATGCAGGCGTACGGCCAGCCGTTCCCGCGCAACCTGTCGCGCTGCCCGACCGTCGCGTCGATCGTCGCGACGTCGCCGGACGTGCTGTCCGCATCGCTGTCGTTCCTCGCACCCGGCAAGCACATTCCACCGCATCGCGGGCCGTTTCGCGGCATCCTGCGCGGCTATCTCGTGCTATCGATGCCGAAGCGCGCGGACGGTGCGCCAGCCGCCGTGCTGAAGGTGGACGGCCACGAATACCGGCTCGACGAAGGCCGTTTCCTGCTGTGGGACGATACGTTCATGCACGAGGTGTGGAACGACAGCGACGCCGTGCGGATCGTGCTGCTGCTCGATATTCGCCGACGCGGGATGCCGCGCCTGCTCACGTGGCTGTCGAATGCGGTGATCGGCATCGTGCGGATCGGGATCAGGATTCGCGGGCGATCGATTCCGGTTTAGCGCGGGCGGCGGGCACGCTCCGGGCGACTCTTCATTTCGACTGCCCTCTCTTGTGTCGAAAGGGCGTTCGGCTCGCCCCTGATGCAGGCGAAATCATCAGGATACCTTTCCGAAATCATCCGGCAACGCATAGATGCCGCGCTTCGCGACGCACGGAACAGGTGGCGCGATCTGCCGAACGTTCGCCAGTTCCCAGCACACGTATCCGGCACACCACTGCTTGCCTTGCGAGCGGGCTTCATCGGGCGTCCAGTCGTGCACCCCCACGACATCGACCATCGCGAGCGCGATACCGTCGGGATCCTCCTGCCCGTCCTGCCGCAGGAAGATCGTGTTCTGCACCAGCACGAGATCGCGCAACGGGATGGCCGGCGGCGCCCACGAGCGGATTTCCACGCGTTTGCGGCCCGCGACGATATCGTCGACGGCCGGGTTGACGATCGACAGCGCGGATCGCGGCATGGCGGGGATTTCCTTCATCGGCAAGTGGAGAGCGTGCGACCGTCGAGCGGCATGGCGGCCCGGGCAGGATTGTTGCCGATCCGAGTGATCGTGTCGATCGCGACGGATCGACACGCCGGCGCACGGCGACTACGAGACGCCGTCTTTGCGCCCCCGACGGATCGCCTAAGCTAAAGACCGTCCCCTCCGCGCGGCTCCTGCCAGCCACCGCCATGGCGCACCTCTTCTTCGCCGCCTCGATCCAGCGGCATATCGAAACGCCCGAGCGCGAAATCGACGCCCGCACGCTCGGCGAAGCATTCGACACCGTTTTCGGCGAGCAGCCGCGACTGCGCGGCTACATCCTCGACGACCAGGGCGCGCTGCGCAAACACCTGTCGGTATTCATCGACGGCCAGCCGATACGCGACCGTCAGCGCCTGTCCGACGTGCTCGGCGACGCGAGCCGGGTCTATGTCGTACAGGCGCTGACGGGCGGATAAAGGGACGCATGCACAAGCGCCGACCGCGTGCCGGAACGCCAGGTCGGGCCATCAGGAGACATCGCACATGAACGATCGACTGCTCGTCGCCACCCGCAAGGGCCTGTTCGTCCTGCAGCCCGGCGGCAACGGCGGCTGGACGCTCGGCGAGCCGCATTTCGCCGGCGAGCCGGTCAGCATGGCGCTCGCCGACCCGCGCGACGGCACGCTGTATGCGGCGCTCAACCTGGGACATTTCGGCGTGAAACTGCATCGCAGGCGGGCCGGCGCCACCGACTGGGAAGAATGCGCGGTGCCTGTATATCCGCCGCAGCCTGCCGACGATCCGCCCGCCAGCGCCCCGTCGGGCACGGGCGCCGCAAGCGACACGGGCGACGCGCCGCCCGGCCCGCCGCAGCCGCCGTGGACGCTCCAGCAGATCTGGTCGCTCGAAGCCGGCGGCACCGACGAGCCGGGCGTGCTGTGGGCGGGCACGATTCCCGGCGGGCTGTTCCGCTCCGACGACAGCGGCGGTTCCTGGGTGCTCAACCGGGCATTGTGGGATCGCCCGGAGCGCGCCGAATGGGGCGGCGGCGGATACGATGCGCCGGGCATCCATTCGGTGATGGTCGATCCGCGCGACAGCCGGCACGTGACGATCGGCATCTCGTGCGGTGGCGTCTGGCAGACCGCCGACGGCGGCGCGACGTGGCGTGTGACGGCCGACGGCATGGAAGCCGACTACATGCCGCCCGAGCGGCGCGGCGAACCCAACGCGCAGGACCCGCACCGCGTCGTGCAGTGCGCGGCCAACCCGGACGTGCTGTGGACGCAGCATCACTGCGCGATCTTCCGCTCGACCGACGGCGCCGAACACTGGCGGAGGATCGAGGCACAGCCGTCGAGCTTCGGTTTCGCGGTGGCCGTGCATCCGCACGAGCCGGACACCGCGTGGTTCGTGCCGGCCGTGAAGGACGCGTGCCGGATTCCGGTGGACGGCCGGTTCGTCGTCACGCGCACGCGCGACGGCGGGCGCAGTTTCGAGTCATTCACGAACGGGCTGCCGCCCGCACCCGCGTACGACCTCGTGTATCGGCACGGGCTCGCGGTAGACGATTCGGGCACGCGCCTCGCGATGGCGTCGACGACCGGCGGGTTGTGGACGTCCGATGACGGCGGGGAAAACTGGCGGTTGGTGTCCGCGCATTTGCCGCCGGTGTATTGCGTCAGGTTCGGGTGACGGTGTGCGGTCGCACCGTTCGCACACGGCGCGCGCGGCCCCGCTTTAGCGCTCGACGCCCGCCCCCATCCGCGCCACCGCCACCCGCGTCTGCGCGATCTCCGCTTCGAGCCAGTCGAGAAACGACCTGACCTGCGGCTCGCGCTCACGCCCGGGCCGGCACAGCGCGACGAAACGCGCGCCGTCGAGCCGCACCGACGGCTCGATCGGTGTCAGTGCCCCGTGCGCGACATGCTCGGCAGCCAGCACCGAGCTGAGCAGCGCGATGCCCTGCCCGTGCAGCACGGCCTGCAACGCGTAATGCTCGTCGTCGTAATGGCGAAACACCGCGCGTTCGAGCCACGCGTCGCGGCCGGCCGCACGACACCACGACGCCCAGTCGACCGACACCGGCAACGGCGTATCCCACACGGTCTCGATCAGGTCGAGCGGCTCGTCCGTGCGGTGCGCGTCGAACCCGGCGGCCGCATAGGCGCCGAAATACTCGTCGATCAGCGCAATCTCGTGCAGCGCCGGAAACGTGCGCGACGTTGCGCGAATCGCGAGATCGATCCGCGCGTCGCGTTCGAGATCGGCGAGCGTGTTGCCGGTTTCGACCTTGATGTGCAGTTGCGGATCGATGCGACGAAACCGCCCGAGACGCGGAATCAGCCACATCGCGGCGAATGCGGGCGTGGTGGTCAGCACGAGCGTGCGCTCGCCGGTCGCTTCCGGCCGCACCGCATCGAGCCCGCGGCTCAGCGCCAGCAATGCATCGTGACTCGCGCGAAACAGTTGCTCGCCCTCCTCCGTGAGCCGCACGCCGCTCGCGCCGCGCTCGAACAGCAGCACGCCGAGCCGGCTTTCGAGCGACTTGATCTGATGCGACACGGCGGCCGGCGTCACGGACAGCTCGTCCGCGGCAGCCTTGAATGCGCCAAGCCGCGCCGACGCTTCGAATACACGCAATGCGGTCAGGGGAAGTTTCGAGAACACGGGGCCTCGCGGGCCGGATCGGGCCGGGTTGAATTCGATTGAATCGGGGTGAGATTAGGTGAATTGAAGCAGGCGTGCAACGCGAATAGCCTTGCGGGACGTCACGGCAGGGTGCCGCGGCGAATGACGTCGAACCGGAGAAACAACGTGCAAGGCCTATCGCGCAGGATCACGCAGGCGGTGCTCTACGAAGCGATCGCGATTTCCTGCATCTCGCCCGTGATCGCGGCGCTCTTCAAGCAGGGCCTCGTCTATTCGGGCGCGCTGTCGGCGACGATGTCGGCGATCGCGATGCTGTGGAACATGATCTTCAACACGCTGTTCGAGCGCTGGGAAGCGTCGCGCCGGCAGCCGGCACGCACGCTCGGGCGGCGGATCCTGCACGCCACCGGATTCGAAGGCGGGCTCATCTTCATCCTGGTGCCCGTCGTGTCGTGGTGGCTCGACATCTCGTGGTTCGACGCATTCGTCGTCGACATCGGGCTGTTTGCGTTCTTCTTCTGTTACGCGTTCGCCTTCCAGTGGGCGTTCGATCGCGTGTTCGACGTGCCCGCGGCGACCAAGGGGGAATGAAACGAGTGCCCGGTAATCAAGTAGTCGAAATCGACATCAATCGGTGCGTTTATTCCCATTTCAAAACGCACCCCGTTTCATTTTTTCGACATTCAAACAATACCGCCACCAGCATTCACAAGACCAAAACAACCCTAGGGTTTACGTTACATTGTCCCTCTGCAAATTCGAATGCTAATGTTGTCTGACGATTAACAGAAAGCAATCATTCACACCCACCCCATATAATCGGCGCAACCCCATGTGCCCACTCAATCGCTAAATCCGCCCTCGAATTTTCGGGGGCGATTTGCGATGTTCGCAGTTCAATTCCTAAACAAGGAAATCATCATGAACGAAAATCAGGAAAAGCAGGATCTCCCGCTGATCGAATGGATGCAGGAAGATCAGCATGAAGACTGGGTCGAGATGATGAAGGACAGCGCAGTCATTCCATTCGCAACGGCTCTGTGGGCCTAAGCAGGCAGCCCGAACGATGGCGGATCGCAATGACCCGCCATTTTTTTGATCCAGAAACTGGATACCCCGGAGATAATCATGGAAAAAAGTGTCGAGAATTTCTTTTCGTGTGTCCGCGGTCATCCAGCCATGGTGCAGAAACATTCAGCCGGCGCCAACATCCTGGTCGGTTCGGATCAAAGCCAGAGAAATACCGCGCAATCGATTATCCGGCACTGCCCGAAAAAACTCGAATATTCGTTCACCTACGTCGAGCTTGACACGGAAAATCACGAACAGGTCATAAAGGAAATCGACCGGTGTGACATGTTCATCTTCATGTACGACTCGTCCATACGTTCCGACATCAACCCGCATGGGCCGTCGTTCATCCCGCCCCTCAAGCCGAAAATGGCCGAGCACTGGAAGAAGTCGGTATTGCTGCGGGAATACGGCGAATTCTTCAAGGAGGCCTTTTCCGAGAGCATCGACGACATTGCCGCCCGCAACGAACGCATCATTGCGGCGGCACAACGCGCTCGACGCGTGCAATTTCACGACGGCTTCGGTGGTTCGCTGCACGGAACGCTGGATCAGACATGGAAAAGCCTCGATGGCCGCAACCACTACGACCTGATGCCCGGCGAAGTGGCGACCCGCGTACTCGACCTGACCGGAAGCGTCTTGTTCGGCGGCACCTTCCTGAGCACGGTGCCCTTTGCCATCAAGTACGGTGTCATCGACCCGATATTGAAGATCGGGATCGAGCGGAGCCAGGTGGTCAGCGTCGAATCGGCCAATCGACAGCTCGAGGACGATTTCAGGTTGTATCTCGACAAATGCGCGGGAAACAGGATCGTCGAGGAGTTCGGGATCGGGACGAACCTGAACGTCAGGCTGCATGGACGCAATGCAAGTTTCGAAGAACGCCATCCCGGGTTGCACCTTGGCCTCGGCGGCGGTGAACGCGGCAGCCATCATCTGGATCTGGTGTTTTCGTCCGGAAAGATCCTGTTCGACGACACCGTCATCTTCGACGGCGCATTCCGTGTGTAGCCCCTGCGACAACACGGCCGGCATCGACGCCCCGGCGAGGTGCCGGCATCGCGATGCCCACCTCCGGCACCCTGCTCGCGCCGGTTCCCGTTGCGCCCGCCCCGCACGGTGACCGTGCCCGCCGGAACCGCACTCATGGTCGACCTCGAACAGCAACTGCATGCCGCGCAGACGCAATACGCAGGCGATTCGCATGATCCCGCGATCCTGCATCGGATCTGCGAACTGTTGACGGCCCTCCGGCGAGAGGAGGAAATGCTCCCCTGGGCCGATCTGGCGCTGGCGCTCGACCCGCACGACGCCGTCTCCATGACACGGCGTGCCGATGCGCTCTACCTGCTGGGCCGCTACGTCGAAGCCGCCGAAGCCTGGAAACGTGATCCGTCGCGGCACAGCCGGCCCGAACTCCACCGCTTGCGACTGGGCATGAGCCTGATGATGGCCGGCGATCTCGCGCAGGCCATCGCGTTGCTCGACGAAGCCTTCCGGATGGCGGCATCCGGTCCTGCCGAGATGAGGGCATCGATCGGATTCGCGATGGGAGAAGCGATGCTCAAGGCGGGCGATCCGCGCGGCTTCGCCTATTGGCGAATGCGTGACGACGTTCCGCGCCTGTCCGCCAATTACCGCCCGGTCGACCTCCCGACATGGGACGGCGAATCGGATGTGCGCGGCAGGCGTGTCCTGATCACGCATGAACACGGCTTCGGCGACAACTTTCTCCTCTCGGCCTGCGTGGCCGACTGGCTGGACGAAGGCGCGCACGTCATGCTCACCTGTCATCCGCAGAGCCACGCGCTCATGCAGGCGTCACTGCCACGGTGCGAGATCGTCGCCGCCCCCAATCCGGTGCAGTTTCATGCGCCGTTGCCCCATGAACTGCAGGCACGCGTCGACAGGTTCGCGCCGGACCTGCATGCCTCGCTGCTTCATTTGCCCATGCTGAAAGCCCGGCGGACACGCCTGCCGGAACGATGGTTCGCGCCCTACATCAAGACGCCGCCGCACAAGCAGCGGATCGCTGCCGAATGGGCCGCGCAAGTGCGCGAGCAACATCCGGGCAAGAAGCTGATCGGACTGTTCTGGGATTGCGTCCAACGGCATTGGCCCGAAAAAGGCGCCATCGTCAGGTGCTGGGCCAGCCGCCGCAGCCTGCCGCTCGATGCGATCGACGCGATCGTGGCACACCCCGCCATTGCGGAAAGCATGCATTTCGTGAATCTGCATCACCCCGCTGCCGCAGCGCTGGCGGGCACGCCGGCCGGCAATGTTAGTCACTACCGGCCCGGGATTCGGGATTTCGGCGACACGGCTGCATGCATGGCCCAACTGGATGCCGTGGTCGCGGTCGATTCGGGCGTCGCCAACCTCGCGGCCATGATGGGGATGCGGACTTGCGTACCGACCCACGTCTGTGGCGACTGGCGCTGGGGCGTCGAGGGTACCGCGAGCCCCTGGATCGCGCATGCGAACGCCGTGCGGCAAACCCGCGAAGGCGACTGGAGCGACGTGATTCGACGCATCAACGCGTGGCTCATGCAAGTCGTGGCCTGATGCCTGCTCACGCCGGACAGGCATGCCGACGCCCCCCGGCTCCCGAAATCTTCCCGGGACGGGGGGCGCCGATCCGTCAAGCCGCTTGCGGGCCAGGCGAACGCCCGGCCGCGTCGCTCAATGCACGCCGAGATACGCCTTCACCGCCGGCAGGCCCGGTTTGCCGTCGAGCGTCGTCACACCCGCGAGCCACTTGTCGAGCGCCTGCGGGTTCGCCTTCAGCCACTCGGCGGCCGCCTTGTTCGGCTCTACCTTGTTCATGATCGGCACCATCACGTGGTTCTCGATCGTCGTCGTGAACTGCAGGTTCGACACGAACTTCGCGACGTTCGGGCAGCGCTGCGCGTAGTCGGGCGGCGTCGCCGTCAGCACCTTCGCTTCGCCGTAGTTCGGGCCGAACACGTCGTCGCCGCCGCTCAGGTAGTCGATCTTCATCTGCACGTTCATCGGATGCGGCTCCCAGCCGAGGAACACGATCCACTGCTTGTCGCGGATCGCGCGATTCACCTCGACCAGCATCCCGGCCTCGCTCGACTCGACCATCTTGAACTTGCCGAGGCCGAACTGGTTGCCATCGATCATCTTCTTGATCAGCAGGTTGCCGTCGTTGCCCGGCTCGATCCCGTAGATCTTGCCGTTCAGCTTGTCCGCGTATTTCTGGATGTCCGCGAACGACTTCAGGCCGCCCTGATAGACGTAGTCGGGCACCGCGAGCGTGTATTTCGCGCCGGTCAGGTTCGGCGTGGAGAGCACCTTGATCGTGCCGGCCTTCGTGAACGGCTGGATGATCGGGTCCATCGTCGGCGACCAGTAGCCGAGGAACACGTCGATCTGCTTGCTCTTGATCCCCGCGAACGTGATCGGCACCGACGCGATCGTCTTCGTCGGGTTGTAGCCGAGCCCCTGCAGCATCGTCGTGGCGAGGCCCGTGGTCGCCGCGATGTCGGACCAGCCGACATCCGCGAAGCGCACGTTCTTGCACACGGGCGGATCGGCCGCATAAACGGCCGACATCGGCGCGGTTATCCCGATCCCGCACACCGCTGCGATCAATAGGCGCTTCATCTTGCTTCTCCTCAAAGTGATGTCGTTTGCTTGAATGCGGGATCGTTTATTGAAGCCGCGCGCCGCGATCCCGGCGACGTCGCGGACTGGATGATTCTCGACAGTCAGCGCCCCGGCAACCGGCGCTCGTAGCTCGGCGCGTGGCCGAACTGCGCGCGGTAGGCCTTGCTGAAATGGCACGGCGAATGAAACCCGCAGACCGTCGTCACGCGCGCGATCGACGCGTCGGTCGTGCGCAGCAGGTCGCGCGCGCGCTTCAGGCGCAGCGTCAGGTAATAGTGGGTCGGCGACACGTTCAAATACACCTTGAACATCCGCTGCAGGTGCCGCTGCGACAGCCGCACGAGCCGAGCGAGTTCCTCGAGCGACAGCGGCTCCTCGATGTTCGCCTCCATCAGCCGCACGACCTCGATCAGCTCCGCGCGCGAGAAGCCGACGCGCGCATCGACCGGAATCGGCTGCGTATCGGTCGAGCTGCGGATGCGCTCCAGGATGAACTGCTCGGATACCTGCGCGGCCAGTTGCTGGCCGAACCGCATGCCGACGAGGTTCAGCATCAGGTCGAGCGGCGCGGTGCCGCCGGTGCAGGTCAGCCGGTCGCGGTCGACGACGAACAGTTCGTCGGCGAACCCGACCTGCGGGAACTCGGCATGCAGCGACGACAGGTTCTCCCAGTGCACGGTGCAGCGATAGCCGTCGAGCAGCCCGCTCGACATCAGCGCATACGCGCCCGTGCAGATGCCGCCGAGCGGCAGACCGCGTTCGGCAAGCGCCGCGAGCGTATCGCGCGCCTCTTCGTCGACCACGTCGCGGATGCGGATGCCGCCGCATACGATCATCACGTCGGGCAGCTTCGTGTAGTCGAGCGCCTGCGTCGGCCGTACCGCGATGCCGTTGCTGGCATGCACCGGGCTGCCGTCGAGCGAGTAGATCGACCATTGGTAGTGATCGGCCCGCCCGACGTAATTCGCCATCCGAAGCACTTCGACGGCGCTCGAGAACGCGATCATCGAGAAGTTCGGCAGCGTCAGGAAGCCGAAATGGGCGAGGGACGAAACCGGTGAAACGCAGGCGGCGGGCGCGACAGCGACGGCGGACGTCACATCGGTCTCCTGGCGAGGAGGTTGCAGGGGGCCACCCCCGCGGCCGAAGCCGCGGAAGTCGTTTTCTATCGTCAAGGTAAGCGGCCGGGGCTTCCGGCCGCCGGAGGTCAGGCCTGTGCGGGTGAGGCCTTCACGCGAAACAGCTGCTTGAGGCCCGAGAACAGCGGCGCCTTCACGGTGCCCGGCGCGCGGCCGAAGCTTTCGGTGATGCGGTCGAGAATGATCGCGAGCAGCACGACCGACAGGCCGCTTTCGAAACCGAGGCCGATGTCGAGGCGCTGGATACTGGCGAGCACGTCGTTGCCGAGGCCGCCCGCGCCGACCATCGACGCGATGATCACCATCGACAGCGCCATCATGATCGTCTGGTTCACGCCCTGCATGATCGACGGCAGCGCATTCGGGAACTGCACCTTGTACAGCAGCTGCCACGGCGTGCAGCCGAAGGCCTGGCCGGCTTCGACGATCTCGCGGTTCACGTGCCGGATACCGAGGCTCGTCAGGCGCACCGCCGGCGGCATCGCGAAGATCACCGTCGACAGGATCCCCGGCACGCGGCCGAGACCGAACAGCATCGCGGCCGGAATCAGGTAGACGAACGCGGGCATCGTCTGCATCAGGTCGAGGATCGGGCGCACGATCGCGGCGACCCACTTGCTCTTCGCGGCCCAGATGCCGAGCGGGATGCCGAGCACGAGGCTGATGATCGTCGACGACAGCGTGAGGCCGAGCGTGATGACGGTCTGGTCCCAGAAGCCCGTCGCGAAGATCAGCAGCAGCGACGCGGTGGTGAACAGCGCGAAGCGCCAGCCCACCCGCCACAGCCCGACGCCGATGAAGATCGCCATCATCAGCCACATCGGGATCGCCTGCAGGCCATGCTCGACGAAGGCCGCGAGCCCCTCGATCGCTTGACCGATCGCGTCGAACGTCTTGGCGTCATGGTCGAGCAGGTAGTGAACGGACTGGTCGACCCAGGTACCGAGCGGAATCATTTCAGACATGGGAGCCTCGCGAACGCGTGATGGCCTTCAGGATGAGCGCACGATCGACCGAACCGCAGTAGCAGCCGTCGTCGTCGACGACAGGCAGCGCATTCGGGCTCGCGACCACGCGCGCGACGACATGTTCGAGCGACGCATCGCGCCGGATGCTTTCGATCGGGCTCACGGACGGCGTCTCCTGACCGATCGCATCGCGCGTGACGAAGCCGCGGATCTTGCGTTGCGCGTCGAGCACGAACGCATAGTCGGCACTGCCGTTCAGCGTGGCCGCGACGTTCGCGGCATCGCACTTCGACACGATCGGCACGGCGCCCGTCTGCATCAGGTCGCCGGCCGTGAGGTAGCGGCTGGTGTCGATGCCGTCGAAGAACGCGCGCACGTAGTCGTCGGCCGGGTTCGCGATGATGTCCTGCGGCGTACCGACCTGCACGAGCCGGCCGCCTTCCATGATCGCGATGCGGTTGCCGATGCGCAACGCCTCTTCCAGATCGTGCGACACGAACATGATCGTGCGGCGCTGTTCCTTCTGCAGTTGCAGCAGCACATCCTGCATTTCGCGGCGCTTGAGCGGATCGAGCGCGGAGAACGCCTCGTCCATGATCATCAGCGACGGGTTCACGGCCAGCGCACGGGCGAGGCCCACGCGCTGCTGCATGCCGCCCGACAGCTCGGACGGCAGCTTGTGCGAGAACGGCGCAAGGCCGACCTGCTCGAGCACTTCCATCGCGCGGCGCTCGCGTTCCTTCTTGCCGACGCCCGCGACTTCCAGGCCGAACGCGGCGTTCGACACCACGGAGCGATGCGGCATCAGCGCGAACGACTGGAACACCATGCTCATGTCCTTGCGGCGCAGCGCGGTCAGCGCCGAGCGGCGCGCCGACGCGACGTCGAGCCCGTCGATCATCACCTTGCCGGCGCTCGGATCGACCAGCCGGTTCACGAGGCGGATCAGCGTGGATTTGCCGGAGCCGGACAGGCCCATCAGCACGAAAATTTCGCCTTCCTGCACATCGAAGGAGACGTTGTGCACGCCGACGACCTGGCCGGTGCGCTTCAGCACGTCATCCTTCGTCGCGCCGGCGGCGAGCATGTCGAGCGCCTGCTGCGGGTTACTACCAAACACCTTGCACAGACCTTCGACCACGACCTTGGGGGCATCCATCGAAACCTTCTCCTCGTGTAGCGGGGACTCACGTGTGTCATAGCGTGCCTACATAGTTGCCAGAAAAAACCCCGACCTGCCGACGAATTACGACAAACGCTTGCGCAAATACGACACGGCCTCCAGCCCCGCCGGGCGGGCCACGGCGCGCGGCGGCACGCGATTGCGGCGGCGCAATACTCGCACGGCCAGCAACGGCGGGCATCACGCGCCGGACTTGTGCGCAGCAGCGTGGCGCATATCGCGTCGTTTTATGCGCGAATTCGCATCGGGCGCACGTCGCTTTACGACAATTCCACGTCCGATCCCGCGGCCAACTAGCCTGACAAATGCACACGCGGCATTCACCGATAAAAAGCATGACCGTGCAAAAAGCCGTACGACGACACCGGAAGGTGCAC
Organism: Burkholderia sp. 572; assembly: GCF_040545135.1. NCBI lineage: Bacteria > Pseudomonadati > Pseudomonadota > Betaproteobacteria > Burkholderiales > Burkholderiaceae > Burkholderia > Burkholderia sp. 572. The sequence goes on from NZ_JBEPLH010000033.1 coordinate 61,532, forward strand.
GCCGCGATACCGCGCCGACCCGGAAAATCCCCGACAGCCGCTGTGATACATTCCCCGCCAACAGGCTGATTGCGACGCAGGCCGCCATGCGGCGGCCTTCAGCCGTGCATGCCGGTTCGCCTGCTGGCCATGCCGACACCGCCTCGACCGGCATACGTCCGATCGCAGGCCGATAACGATACGAGAGAGGGAGCAAGGCGAGATGAACTGGGCTTTTACCGCAATCGGCTTCGTCGTGGGCGGGATTGCCGCATTGATCGGGGATTTCTCCGCCGTCAACGGCGCCGTACTCGGCGCCGCGATCGGGTTCTGTCTCGATCACACGCTGCAACAGCGCAAGCGCAAGGGCAAAGGCGCGGCACCCGACACGTTCGCGATGCAGACGCCGCCCGCCCAGCCGCCGGTTCCGCTCGCCGATCGCGTCGCGCGGCTCGAAGCCACCGTCGAGACGCTGACACGTGAAGTCGCGTCGCTGCGCGGCCAACTGGCCGGCGCGAAGGCCGGCTCGACCTCGACCGCGGCGACGGCGCACACGCCCGCCGGCACCGCATCGGTGTCCGCGGCGCCGCCCGCGATCTCATCCGCCCCCGTCCCGCCTTCGGCCACGCTGCCGCCGCGTCCGCCTGCCCAGCCGGCCGCCGCGCGCGCGGACGCACCGGCGTCGCTATCGGCACCGGCTCCTGCGCCAGCCCCGGCGCCGGTTCGCACCGCCGCGCCGGTACCGGTACCGGCCGCGCTCCACGCGAGTGAAACGCCTGCCGCTCCGGCCCCCGCACCATCGGTTCCCCCCACGCCGCCCAAACCGCGCGAGCCCGACATCGTCGAGCGTGCATTCCGCGCCGCGCGCGACTGGCTGCTCGGCGGCAACACGGTCGTGCGCGTCGGGATCGTCGTGCTGTTCTTCGGGGTCGCGTTCCTGCTCAAGTACGCGGCCGACAACAACATGCTGCCGATCGAATTCCGCCTCGCGGGCACCGCGTTCGCCGCGGCCGCGCTGCTCGCGATCGGCTGGCGCGTGCGTGCGCGCCGCGCGGCGTACGGGCTCGTGCTGCAGGGCGGCGGCGTCGGCATCCTGTACCTGACGATCTTCGCCGCGACCAAGCTTTACGCGCTGCTGCCCGTCGGCGCCGCGTTTCCGCTGATGGTCGCGGTATGCGCGCTGAGCGCGTTCCTCGCGGTGCGGCAGAACGCGCTGCCGCTCGCGTTCATGGGCACCGCGGGCGGCTTTCTCGCACCGGTGCTGCTGTCGACCGGGCACGGCAACCACGTCGCGCTGTTCAGCTACTACGCGCTGCTGAACGCAGGCATCTTCGCGATCGCGTGGTTCAAGGCCTGGCGTCCGCTGAACCTGCTCGGCTTCGCGTTCACGTTCACGATCGGCTCCGCGTGGGGCGTGACGGCCTATCGCCCCGCGCTGTTCGCGAGCACCGAGCCGTTCCTGATCCTGTTCTTCCTGATGTACGTCGGCATCGCATTGCTGTATGCGGTGAAGCGCGAGCTCGCGCTGCGGCACTACGTCGACGGCACGCTCGTGTTCGGCACGCCGATCGTCGCGACCGCGCTGCAGGCGTCGCTCGTGAAGGACATGCCGTTCGGGCTTGCGTGGAGCGCCGTCGCGCTGTCGGCGTTCTACGTCGTCGTCACCGCGTGGCTCGCGCGGCGCCGCGACCGCCTCGCGCTGCTGTTCGAATCCACGCTCGCGCTCGCGGTGATCTTCGCGACGCTGGCCGTGCCGCTCGCGTTCTCCGGCCCGACGACCAGCGCCGCGTGGGCGATCGAAGGCGCGGCCGTCGTCTGGCTCGGCGTGCGCGAGAAGCGCATGCTGCGGTTCGGCTTCGGGCTGCTGATGCAGCTCGCCGCGGCCGGCGCGTTCTTCACGAGCCTGCTCGGGCCGGCCGACGCCACCGCGCTGCCCGTGCTCAACAGCCCCTACATCGCGATGCTGCTGATCGCGCTCGCCGGCCTGTTCACCGGCTGGTGGCTGCACGGACGCGCGGAAGCGCGCGCGTGGCATGCGTGGATGCCCGAGATCGGCGCCGCGGCAGCCGCGTGGGGACTGCTGTGGTGGATAAGCGGCGGGCTGCACGAGATCCTCGTCTACGCGAGCCGTCACGTCGACCTGCATGCCGACCGCTTCGTCATCGATTCGACCGCGCTGTTCGCGGCCGGCACCGCATGGCTCGCGCATGTCGCGCGCCGCCGGCTGGCGTGGCCGCTCGCCGAATGGCCCGCGCTCGCGCTGACGCCCGTGCTGGCACTGCTCGCGCTGCGTGCGTTCGATGCGCATGAAGCGCCGCTGTCGGGGATGGGCGCGTTCGCGTGGCCTGTCGCCGTCGGCGCCGGCCTTGCACTGCTGTGGCGCCAGTCGCGCGGCACGGCAAGCGCCGATCCTGCGGAAGGCGCGACGCCCGGCACCGCACCCGGCCTTGCGCAAGCCGTCGCCGCAGGCATCATCGCGCCGCTGCACACGCTGACGTTCTGGACCCTGTGCGGGCTGCTGTCGCTCGAAGGTTTCTGGCGCCTGCGCGCGTTCGTGCCCGAAGGCGCATGGAGCTGGAGCGCGTGGGCCTACGGCTTCGGTGTGCTGCTCCTGCTGGTGTCGGGCCCCGGCTCGCGTCTGCGCTGGCCCGTCGCGGCGTTCCCGCGTGCTTACCAGGTGTGGGGCGCGGCACCGCTCGCCGCGCTGCTGTGGCTGTGGAGCATCGCGAGCGCGATCAGCGACGGCAACGCGGCGCCGCTCTTCTGGCTCCCGCTGCTCAACCCGCTCGACATCGCGCAGTGCCTGGTGTTCGTCGCGTTCACCGTATGGCTGCGCCGCCTGCGCGCGCTCGGCATCACATGGCATCCGCACATCGTCGACTACGCCGCGATCGCCACCGTGTTCCTGTGGTTCAACGCGCTGATGCTGCGCACGCTGCATCACCGCTTCCACATGGCCTACGACATCGACACCGTGCTGTCGTCGTTCGGCATCCAGCAGGTGTTCATGGTCGGCTGGAGCCTGTTCGCGTTCGCCGGGATGTGGCTGACGCGCCGCGACGGCATCGCCCGCGTGTGCGCGCTCGCGTCGCTGCCGCTCATCGTCGTGATGTGGGTGTGGACCTTCTACGCGAACTTCACGCAGGACGGCGGAAGCTGGGCGCGCGTGCCGCTCTTCAACCCGCTCGACCTCGTGCTCGTGGTCGTCTACGCGCTCGCCGCGTCGTGGTTCGTGCGCGCACGCAAGCTCGGCTGGTCGTTCGGCAACCATCGCGTCGAGCTGCTGAGCGCGGCCGGGGCGACCGCGTTCCTGTGGCTGAACGCGATCCTGCTGCGCACGCTGCATCACTGGGCCGGCGTGCCGTACGAACTCGGCGCGATGGCGGAATCGACGCTCGTGCAGGCGTCGGTGTCCGTGTACTGGACGCTCTGTGCGCTCGCGATCACGATCTGGGCCACGCGCCGCGGGCTGCGACCGCTGTGGTTCGTCGGCGCCGCATTGCTCGCGCTCACGGTCGTCAAGCTGTTCCTGTTCGACCTGTCGCACGTGACCGGCATCGAGCGCATCGTGTCGTTCATCGGCATCGGCGTGCTGCTGCTGTTGATCGGCTATTTCTCGCCGCTGCCGCCGAAGGCCGCCGCGCAACAGGACGGCCTGCAATGAAACGACTCGCCGCGCTGCTCGGGCTGAGCCTGCTCGCGTCGTTCGCGGCGGCCGACGGCCCGCCCGCGCAGCGCTTCTCGCTCGACCTCGACGGCACCGCCGCGTATTACCAGCTCACCGTGCCGCAGCCGGTTTATGCGGCGAGCCGGCGCGACGATCTCGGCGACGTGCGCATCTTCAACGGCGCGGGCGAGCCGGTGCCGTATTCACTCGATGCGCCCACGGCCGCCGCGCCCGCCGTACCGCCGGCGCGCACGCCGGTGCACTGGTTCCCGCTGCCGCCCGCCCGCGCCGACAACGGCAGCGCGCCGCTCGGCGTGACGGTCGGCCCGGACGGCGCGCTGCGCGCGGGCGTCGCCGCACCGGCACGCGCAAAGCACGGCGCGGATCTCGTCGACCTGTCGCATGCGGACGGCGACATCGACGCGCTGCTCGTACACGTGGGCGACGACAGCTACCAGGGGCGTGTCGCCGTCGAAGCCAGCGACGACCTGCGCAGCTGGCGCTCGCTCGGCAGCACGCAGTTGCTGAAAGTCGGCCACGGCGACGACATGCTCGTGCAGGAGCGCATCGCACTCGAAGGCGCGGCGCCGCGCTACCTGCGGCTCGACTGGCTCGACGGCGCGCCCGCGATCGCGTCGATCGACGTCGAGACGCACCCGCGCGATGCGCGCGGAACCGACACCGCGTCCGTGCCGCGCCAATGGCGCGACGCCGTGCGCGTGCGGGCCGGCGGCACGCCCGGCGAGTACCTGTTCGACACCGACGGCGCGTATCCGGTCGACCGCGTGCGCATCGACCTGCCGCAACCGAATACCGTCGCGCGCGCGACGCTGCAGAGCCGCGCCGACGCGCAGGCGCCGTGGCGCGACGTCGCGGGCGCCGTGCTGTTCCGGCTGCAGGGCAAGGCCGGCGAGCAGCGCAATCCGCCGCTGGAGTTCGCGGCGAATACGGATCGCACGTGGCGAATCGTCGTCGACATGCGCAACGGCGGATTCGGCAGCGGCCAGCCGGCCGTCGCGATCGGCTGGCATCCGGCCGCGCTGACTTTCGTGGCACGCGGCGCACCGCCGTTTACGCTCGGCGTCGGCGACGCGTCGCTCGTGTCGTCGGCCGTCGGCCGCGACGCGCTGCTGGTCGGCATGGCCCCCGAAGTGCGGCCCGCGCGCGTCGGCGCGGCGTTGCCGGTATCGGCGGTCACGCCGGCGCCGGCCGCCGACACGGACGCACCGCGCCGCTACGTGCTGTGGGGCGCGCTGGTCGTCGCGGTCGGCGTGCTCGGCACGATCGCGTGGCGCCTCGCGAAAGGCGGCGGCGAATCGAGCGGCCGCGACGAGTGACGTGGCGCGGCCGAGTCGGGCTTCGATCGCCACGCGGTCAGTGTGGCCGGCGCACGCGGGTTGATGCAGGTGCGGCCCGACCGAACGCAATCTCGTCGCGCAAGTGAAGAACCTGTCCGATCCGGCCACCTACGTGCGGATCGGTGCGGCCATCTCATGAAGGTGCGCGTCAGGGCATAAAAAGCGCGTAAACGTCCGTTTCGCCGCGGCGCGGCGGGGGTGTCTCGAGGGCCGTACACGAGCGGGAGCGCCACACTCCGCTCGTTCGGCGTTTACGCGGCAAAACAGGAGCAGGAACCGGAGCACGGCGTTCAGCCGAAGGTGTAGCGCCCGTGCTGGCGCGGACGCCACGGCGACGAGCGGCAACTCGCGGCACCGGCCGCGCGTCGCGCCGCCCAGCCTGGGCCACGCCGCACGTACCGATCGCGCCGGACCACCGCGGCCACGCGCGACGGCAACGCATGAGCAACACGCCGCACGGCCGCCATGCGCGCGGCCATTCGCGACGCCGGCGATGCCGACGACACCCGGCGCACGACATGCGCGACGGGCCGCTTGCAGAGGATCGCGCTGTCGTAGCGCTTGCCGTCGAAGCGCATCACGTCGACGACGTCGAAACCCTGCGAGCCGTAGAACGCGAGCAGGTGCGAAGCGGGATGCGGCGTGTCAAGCGCGAGCAGCGTGTAGCCGCGCAACGCGGCCCACCGCTCGGCGAACGACAGCAGCAACGCGCCGATCCCGCGGCTCTGGCAATCCGGGTCCACCGCCACCTGCCGCACGCTCGCGACGCCTTCGCGCCGGTACAGCGGGCAGGCCGACGACGGATCGGTCGCATACAGCGTGGCCGTGCCGATCACGCGCCCGCCGCACACGGCGACATAGCACTCGCCCGCTTCCGCGCGACGGCGCGTGACGGCCTCATCCTGGTCGACACACGTACAGTTGAGCCCCATCGCGCCGAGCCGCGCGAACGCGCGATGCAGCATCGGCGTGAGTTGGGCATAGCTGTCGAAGGCCGGATCGAAACGCCGCACGATCACCCGGTCGGCGCACGCGGAAGGCGGCGCGGCAGGCGTGTGTCCGGCGATCGCGTTCCAGGGTATCGACATTGCCATGCTCCGTGGTTGGGATGCCCGAAGTCTATGAGCGCGCCGATGGCCCCCGCAAGAAAAAATGTCGTAAAAGTTTGGGGACGTGCGTGCGGGAGAAACGGTCGCGACGGTGCACGCCGCGGCGTCGCGTGCGTCATTGCGAACGCATGACGGCACACCGATCGTTGCGCACGCAAGCAATGCATCGAGCGCGACGGCGTCGATCGCCGGCGCGCGCCGTTGACACATGCTGCAGCGCCATCCACACTCGCCGGATCCTTTCCGCTCCAGGCGCGCCCATGATCACCTGCTTCCTTCGCTACGTCATCGATCCGTACAAGCTCGACCAGTTCGAAACCTACGGCAAGATGTGGATTCCGCTCGTCGAGCAGTTCGGCGGCACGCATCACGGCTACTTCCTGCCGTCCGAAGGGGCAAACAACATTGCGCTCGCGATGTTCTCGTTCCCGAGCCTCGCCGAATACGAGCGCTACCGCGAACGCTCGATGGACGATCCGGCCTGCCAGGCCGCGTTCCGCTACGCCGAGGAAACGCGCTGCATCGTCAGCTACGAGCGCAGCTTCTTCCGGCCGGTGTTCGACTGACGGGCCACGGCCCGGTGCATCGCACCCCTTTTCCTGACCGGGACCAAAAAAAAGCCCCGCCTGCATCCGCGCGGCGGGGCCAACCCATGTCAGTAGAGACATCATGGAGGAGACGGGCCCATCTTATCGACCGCGGCCGGCCAGCCCAACCAAGCATTTCTGCTATCGATCCGTGCGGCCGCGCGCACGATTGCCCGTGCCTCCCGGCATATCGATAGAACGAAAAGTCGTTTTCAGAGTGGCGGCGGGGTCGTTACCATCTGGTTTTTAAGCCTGTGCTTAGCCGGGCAAGCCATCCCCAAGGAGCGCCCCTTGACTGCATTCGATCAACACCGCCGCCCGTTCGTCGTCGGCATTGGCGGTACCACCCGGGCAGCGTCGTCGACCGAACGCGCGCTGTCGTTCGCGTTGCGCGGCGCGCAGGCAGCCGGCGCACGCACGCGCCTGTTCGACGGCCCGTTCCTGCATACGCTGCCGCACTACGCCCCCGAACACAAAACGCTGACCGACGCGCAGCGCGAACTGATCGACGCCGTGCGCCAGGCCGACGCGATCATCATCGCGACGCCCGGCTATCACGGCGGCGTCTCCGGCCTCGTGAAGAACGCGCTCGATACGCTCGAGGAACTGCGTGCGGACGATCGGCCCTATCTCGACGGACGCGCGGTCGGCCTGATCGTCACCGCGTACGGCTGGCAGGCGGCGGGCACCGTGCTGACGTCGCTGCGTTCCATCGTGCATGCGCTGCGCGGCTGGCCGACGCCGTTCGGCGCGACCGTGAACACGCTCGAAACGCGCTTCGACAACGCCGACAGCTGCTCGGACCCGAAGGTCGTCGCCCAGCTCGAGACGGTCGGCACGCAAGCGGCCGAGTTCGCGCTCGCGTTCGCGTCGCATCGCGCGGCTTCGCATGCGGCATCGGTCGATGCGCTCGCGCCTGTGCTGAAGATCGCCAACCAGTAATTTCCCCGCCTTTCACCGCCCGCGCCCGGACGACCCTGTTCGCCGGCGCGGGCGGTGCACATTCGGACGAACGGCCGCGCGCCGTGCACGCCGACGCTGCCCCCGGTTGCCCTTTCCCCGTACCCCGCGCCGATAACGATTCGGCCCGCCGCGTGATTTGCATTGGCCGAAAGATTGGTTCACGCGGCCGGCGGGTTTTCGTACGCTGAACATCCGAACTCTCTCCGCGCACGCCATGAACCGTACGATCCGCTACAAGGGCTACGAAGTCGCCCCCGCTGCCGCCCGGTTGCCGAACGGGCTGTTCGCCGCCAACCTGACGATCGCGAAGGCAAGCAGCGGCCCGTCGCCGCGCTCCGTCTCGTTCGACGCGATCGATTTCTTCTTCGAGGAAGAACACGCGCTTGCCTACGCGTCCCGCTGGGGCCGCCTCTGGGTCGACACGCACGCGTGACGCACGCCTGGCCGGCGTGCGCATGGCCGCTCGAAAATACGCAATTACGGAAGCTATGCAAGAATCTTTCGATCCGTAATCGCACAACAATAGCCATGAGTGACACGCTGCAGGAACAGCACGCAGCCGCAGATCACGCAATGCGCAACTGGACCTTCGAGAGGCAAGGTCCGGTCCGGATCGGTTCCGATGCGCACATGCAGATGTTCTGCCGCATGCTGCTCGACACACACAACCCGTACAAGCCGGCGGTCATCGACTGGCCGGCGCTCAAGCCCGCCGAGCTCAAGCGGCTCACGTCGCTGCCGATCTGGGACATCGCGGTGCAAACCGAAGGTCGTGCATCGATCCGCGTCGCGACCTATGCGGCGACGGTCGGCGATCCGCTGCTGCGCCGCGCGCTCGAGATGGACGGCGGCGAGGAAGCGCGCCACAAGGTCGTGCTGTCGAAGCTCGTCGAGGCATACGGCATCCGGCTCGCCCCCGAGCCACCCTACCCGGCGCCGAAGGATCCCGAGTGGTCGTGGATGGTCACGGGCTTCAGCGAATGCATCGACAGCTTCTTCGCGTTCGGCCTGTTCCGTTCCGCGCAGCGCTCCGGTTATTTCCCGCCCGAACTCGTCGACACCTTCGAGCCCGTGATCCAGGAAGAAGGCCGCCACATCCTGTTCTTCGTGAACTGGTACGCGTGGTACTGGCGCAGCCTGACGTGGTGGCGCCGGCCCTGGTTCTTCGCGCGGGTCGCGGCCGTGTGGGTGCACTTGATCCGCGAGCGCATCGGCATCGCGCGCGGGATCGACGCCGACGGCGTCGCGCGCGACGCGAACTTCCCGGCGACGAACACCGCCGACATCGGCGAAGCGCTGAACCCGCGCGAGCTGATCGAACTGTGTCTCGCCGAGAACGATCGGCGGATGGCCGGTTACGACAAGCGCCTGCTGCGCCCGTTGTTCGTGCCGCGTATGGCACGGCTCGCGCTGCGGTTTCTCAAGAAGTAACGCAACCGATCCGGGCAAGGGCCCGGTTGCCCGGTCGAGCATCCTGGCAACCGGGCCTCGGCCATCATCACGTCCGGGCCGGCTGCATGCCGGCCGGAGCCGGCCGGTGGCAATCGCATCGTCCGCATCCGGGCGCGCAGCAGCGCAATACGCTGTGATCGACGTATCCGTTCTGCTCCATGCCCCGCGTCCCGTTCACACCTCGATGCGCGTTCGTCACACTTTGCATGGCGAGCCGCATCGCTCGGGCTGCCCGGCCCGCCGCCCGCTCGACGCCGCCACATCGCCACATCGCATGCGGTGTGAAACCTCACCGGCCTGCATCCACCTGCCAGATGTGGCGCCCTCGACACATTCGCTCACGCCGTTTTTTCTTCGGCGCTTCGAGGCGCGCGGACAAATTGTCACACCCAGGATTTGACAATTCAGGGGCGTCGGCCAGCGGCTTTAACAACCTGCCGCCAGCACGCGCAAACCGGTAGCGGGTAATGCCTCCCGGACGGGCTCGCCTCGCCGCCAAACCCCACACGAATGTCAACATCAACGAAATAGTCAATAGGACAAATTCGAAATACGAATGACGACGGCCCTGACCATCGCCCTGTAGCACTTTTTTACAAATTCGACGCGCCATCCCGCCCGGAACGCCCGTCACACGGGCCATCGCAGCGAACGAAATGCGCATATCAGCACAGCCCGGCATTCTTAATTTTGAATTAAATTGATTTAAAGATAATCTAGTAAATCAATAAGAAATCGAAACTCAAATCTCGAATTAACAAATTAACAAGGTGGACACCTCATTATCGCAAAACGCGCCTCTAAACATTACAAATTAGAAAGGAATGACTCGCTCGCAAACGTTTGCTATTTCATTTTCCTTACTTTTGCTCCCAAAGCATCTGTAACCTACCGCACAAAACAAACATAACTTATTGATTTTTATAGATAAAATGAGATACGTACCGAGGGATCGCGATCCTACATTTTTCATTCTTACATCTTACAAATTCATTCCTCATTGACGCATCAAAACACGGCTTATTAACCATCCTTTAACTTTTCAAACTCGATATTTATCACTTTTTAGCAATCTGAAAAATCCTCCTCCAATAAACTCCGCCCATCAATTTTGAGATTCGCGCGAGCGCACGGAGCATTCCTCTAACAAAAGAGACCGGTGTGTGGCGTGCACATTTGGAGGTAGCAGGACATGAACCGCACATACCGCTCGATCTGGAACGAAGCCCTCGGCGCCTGGGTCGCTGCATCCGAACACGATTCGGCACGGGGCAAGCCGAACAAGTCGGCTGTCATGGTCGCAGCCGTCGCGGCCCTGGCGATCAGCCTGCCCGGACTCGCCGAGGCCAATACGTTCAACACACAGCAGACCTGCCTTACGGGAAGCAACGGCGCGGTCGGCCGCGTGAACCCGGGGGGCACGCAAAACCAGGCCGGCGACGGCTCCGGTACGTACTCGGTCGTGGCCGGGTGTAACTCCAACGGCAACGGTTTCACGGGTGTCACGGTCTATGGCGCGTTCGCACAAGCAAACGGCAACGGCGCCGTCGCCATGGGCATCCAGTCATCTGCCGCCTTGTGGGGTGTGGCAACCGGCCTTGAAACGACCGCCAGCGGCATCGGCGCGACCGCCCTCGGCTTCGGCTCGACGGCAGCCGCGCTGAACTCCGTCGCAATCGGCGGCGCGGGCGGCAACGGTACGACGCCGCTGTCGCAGGCAAACTCGACCATCGCATCGGGTGCGGGCTCGATCGCAATCGGCAGCAACGCAACGAAGGGTGCGCAGTCGGCCGCTTCGGACAGCATCGCGGTCGGCGGCCAGTCATCCGTCGCATCGGCCGCCACGTCGGGGATCGCACTCGGCCGCGGCGCGACCGTCAACGGCGCGTACGGCATCGCTCAGGGCGACGGCATCGTCTCCGGCGCAACCGGCCAGAACGTCGCGATCGGTTCGTCGGGTACGACGGCCAACAGTGGTAGCGCGAACGGCGGCGCGGTGGCAATCGGCCGCGCGCAAACGGCCAGCGGCGACGGCGCGGTCGCGCTCGGCACCAGCAACTCGGCGAACGGCACGGGCGCGGTCGCGCTCGGCAACGGCAACTCGGCGAACGGCACCGGTGCGGTTGCGCTGGGCAGTGGCAACAGCGTGACGGGGACGGGTTCGGTCGGTATCGGCAGCGGCGCCAAGGCGACCTATGCGGGTTCGAGCGCAATCGGTGCCTCGTCGTATGCGGGCGGGGCTTCGGCGCCTGCCTCCGCTTTCGGGAACGGGAGTTCCGCGACGGCGAACTATGCAACCGCGATCGGCGTCAACGCCAGCGCTGCCGGCGGCGGCAGCGTTGCGCTGGGCGTGGCCACTGCGAGTGCGCTCCAGAGCGTTGCAATCGGCCAGCAATCCAATGCTTCTCAAGCCGGCAACATTTCGATCGGCTCGTTTGCGACGGCCAGCGGCAACGGCAATGCGGTCGCGATGGGCTATCAATCGACCGCTTCCGCCGGCAACGCGATGGCGCTCGGCTACCTGTCGACGGCCAACGTTGCAAACTCCGTCGCCCTTGGCAACAACTCGGCGACGATTGGTGCGGCGGACACGGCGACGGGCGGCACCGGTTCGGTCAACTCCGCCACGATCGGTGGCCAGACGTTCGGTAACTTTGCGGGCGCAAGCGCCGCCAACGGCGTCGTCAGCGTCGGTACGGCGGGCAATGAGCGTCGCATCCAGAACGTCGCGGCGGGTCTCGTCACGTCGACCAGCACCGATGCGATCAACGGTAGCCAGCTCTACTCGGTCGCGAGCACGACGACGTCGAGCATCACGAGCCTGTCGACGTCGGCTTCGACCGGCTTGTCGTCGGCGAATAGCTCGATCACGTCGCTCTCGACCTCCACGTCGACGGGTCTGTCGTCGGCCAACAGCTCGATCGGCTCGCTGTCGACCGGTCTCTCGTCGACCAATAGCTCGGTCACGTCGCTTTCGTCCTCCACGTCGACGGGTCTCTCGTCGGCCAACAGCTCGATCGGTTCGCTCTCGACCGGTCTCTCGTCGACGAACAGCTCGATCGGCTCGCTCTCGACCGGCCTCTCGTCGACCAATAGCTCGGTCACTTCGCTGTCGTCCTCCACGTCGACGGGTCTCTCGTCGGCCAACAGCTCGATCACGTCGCTGTCGTCCTCCACGTCGACCGGCCTGTCGTCCGCCAACAGCTCGATCGGCTCGCTGTCCACCGGTCTCTCGTCGACGAACAGCTCGGTCACGTCGCTGTCGTCCTCCACGTCGACGGGTCTCTCGTCGGCCAACAGCTCGATCACGTCGCTGTCGACCTCGACCTCGACCGGCCTGTCGTCCGCCAACAGCTCGATCGGCTCGCTGTCCACCGGTCTCTCGTCGACCAATAGCTCGATCACGTCCCTGTCGACTTCGACCTCGACCGGCCTGTCGTCGGCCACCAGCTCGATCGGCTCGCTGTCCACCGGCTTGAGCACGGTCTCGACGAAGACAGACAACCTCGGTAGCAGCACGGCCTCGGCACTTGGCGGTGGCTCGACGTATGACCCGACAACCGGCAAGGTCTCGGCCCCGTCGTACACCACGTACAACGCGAACGGCACGACGTCGACCGCCAACAGCGTCGGCTCGGCAATCGACAGCATCAACAGCCAGGGCATCAAGTACTTCCACGCGAACTCGACCGGCGCCGACAGCACCGCGACGGGCACCGACGCCGTCGCCATCGGCAGCGGCGCCATCGCCAGCACGAACAATTCCGTCGCGCTGGGCGCCGGCTCGAAGGCCGACACCGCGCCCGTCGACACGAGCAGCGCAACCGTCGGCGGCGTCACGTTCGGCGGATTCGCAGGCACCAAGCCGGTTGGCACCGTTAGCGTCGGCAGCGCCAACAACGAGCGGCAAATCACCAATGTCGCCGCCGGCCAGGTAACGTCGACCAGTACCGACGCGATCAACGGTAGCCAGCTTTATTCCGTCGCCCAACAGGTCGGTACCGCGACCAGTGCCATTTCGTCGCTGTCGACTTCGACGTCGACCGGTCTGTCGTCGGCCAACAGCTCGATCACCTCGCTGTCGACTTCCACGTCGACGGGTCTGTCGTCGGCTAACAGTTCGATCACGTCGCTGTCGACTTCGACGTCGACGGGTCTGTCGTCCGCGAATAGCTCGATCGATTCGCTGTCGACCTCGACCTCGACGGGCCTCTCGTCGGCTAACAGCTCGATCACTTCGCTGTCGACTTCGACCTCGACGGGTCTGTCGTCGGCCAACAGCTCGATCACGTCGCTGTCGACTTCGACCTCGACCGGCCTCTCATCGGCCAACAGCTCGATCACCTCGCTGTCGACCTCGACGTCGACCGGTTTGTCGTCGGCTAATAGCTCGATCAC
>NZ_JBEPLH010000034.1:0-74721 GCF_040545135.1 Burkholderia sp. 572
TCTCCGCCTCTCCGCCTCTCCGCCTCTCCGCCTCTCCGCCTCTCCGCCTCTCCGCCTCTCCGCCTCTCCGCCTCTCCGCCTCTCCGCCTCTCCGCTTCTCCGCTTCTCCGCTTCTCCGCTTCTCCGCTTCTCCGCCTCTGCGCCTCTGCGCCTCTCCGTCTCCCCGTCTCCCCGTCTCCCCGTCTCCCCGTCTCCCCGTCTCCCCGTCTCCCCGCACCGACACCTAACGGCTTCGACACCTCGAATCGCGGGGCCAGCCCGCAACGCTTCCGCACCGTCCTCGCCGTGCCGCTCCCCGGCCTCCCCGGCGCCTGCGCTCCGCCGCTCGCCGCCCCAACACCCGTTCCGTCGCGAACGCAGCCGTTTTTCGGTCAATTCACCGCGTTCAGGCGCCTTTTTCCACGCGTCGCGCGCTTTGACGGTATGCTATTCGCCAGCCGCGCCGGCCCTGCCCGCTTCCGGGCCGCGCCCGCATCCCGTCACCCAGCAAAAAACACAAGCCACGTGGGAGATCCTATGCAGGTCAAGCTGTTCGCCGCGGCCGCGCTCGCCGCCGCCCTCGCCGCCCCCGGCCTCGCCGCCGCCAAGCCGCTCACCGTCTGCACGGAATCGAGCCCGGACGGCTTCGACGTCGTGCAGTACAACTCGCTCGTCACGACCAACGCGTCGGCCGACGTGATCTTCAACACGCTCGTGTCGTACGACGAAGCCGCGAAGAAGGTCGTGCCCGCGCTCGCCGACAAATGGGAAGCGAGCGCCGACGGCCTCACGTACACGTTCCACCTGCGCCCGAACGTCGCGTTCCAGACCACCGACTATTTCAAGCCGGGCCGCGCGCTGAACGCGGACGACGTCGTGTTCACGTTCTCGCGGATGCTCGACGATTCGAACCCGTGGCACAAGGTGGCCGGCGCGAGCGGCTTCCCGCACGCGCAGTCGATGGGCCTCGTGAAGCTCGTGAAATCGGTCACGAAGGTCGACGACAGCACCGTGAAGTTCGTGCTGAACGAACCGAACGCGACGTTCGTGCCGATCCTGACGATGGGCTTCGCGTCGATCTACTCGGCCGAATACGCGGATCAGCTGCTGAAGGCCGGCAAGCAGGCCGACCTGAACGCGAAGCCGGTCGGCACCGGCCCGTTCGTGCTGAAGAGCTATACGAAGGACGCGCTGATCCGTTACGACGCAAACCCGACGTACTGGGGCACGAAGCCGAAGGTCGACCGGCTGATCTACGCGATCACGCCCGACCCGTCGGTGCGCCTGCAGAAAGTGAAGGCCGGCGAATGCCAGATCGCGCTGTCGCCGAAGCCGCAGGACGTGCTCGCCGCGAAGGGCGACAACGCGCTGAAGGTCGTGCAGACGCCCGCGTTCATGACCGCGTTCGTCGCGCTGAACACGCAGAAGAAGCCGCTCGACAACGACAAGGTACGTGAAGCGCTGAACCTCGCGTTCGACCGCGCGACCTACCTGAAGGTCGTGTTCGACAACACCGCGACGGCCGCGAACAACCCGTATCCGCCGAATACGTGGAGCTACGCGAAGGACGTCGCGCCGTATGCGTACGATCCCGCGAAGGCGAAGCAGCTGCTCGCGCAGGCCGGCTTCCCGAACGGCTTCTCGACGACGATCTGGACGCGCCCGACCGGCAGCGTGCTGAACCCGAACCCGAAGGTCGGTGCGGAGCTGCTGCAGGCCGACCTCGCGAAGATCGGCGTGAAGGCCGAGGTCAAGGTGATCGAATGGGGCGAACTGATCAAGCAGGCGAAGCTCGGCCAGCATGACATGCTGTTCATGGGCTGGGCCGGCGACAACGGCGATCCGGACAACTATCTGTCGCCGCTGTTCAGCTGCAACGCGGTGAAGTCGGGCATCAACTTCGCGCGTTTCTGCGACGCGCAGCTCGACAAGCTGATCGCCGACGGCAAGTCGACCGCCGACCAGACCAAGCGCGCGAAGCTGTACGAAGCCGCGCAGAAGATCATCCACGACCAGGCGCTGTGGATTCCGCTCGGCTACCCGACCGCGGCCGCGCTCACGCGTACGAGCGTGAGCGGCTACCACGTGAGCCCGTTCGGGCGGCAGAACTTCACGACGGTCGCCGTGCAGTAACGCGCCCCTCGCGCGTGGCACGCAAGCGACGGTGCGTCGGGCCGTCGCTTGCGGCCCGCGCGCCGCGCTTGCTACACTGCGCGCTCATTCCTCATACCGGACGCCAGCCAAAGTGAACAACTAAGCCTTCCCAAAATGTTTTCGCCGCCGTGCCACGCACGCCGCGCGCGAAGGTCTTCACGCATTTTCGGAGGTGCTTATGGCTGCTGCCACGCCCACCGGCGCGCTCGTCGCGCTTCATCACGTTTCCTTCCGCTTCGACGACGGCGTCACGCTGTTCGATTCGCTCGACCTTTCCATCGACCGCACGCCGACCGGCATCGTCGGCCGCAACGGCGTCGGCAAGAGCCAGCTCGCGCAACTGATCGCGGGCCGCTGCGCGCCGAGTACGGGGACGATCGACCGGTCGACGCAGGTCGCCTACGTCGCGCAGCAGCACGACGATGCCGCCGCCGGCCCGCGAACCGTCGCGCAGCTCGCCGCGCTCGATGCGCCGCTCGGTGCACTCGCGCGCCTCGCCGATGGCCGCGCGGAGCCGCACGACTTCGACCGGGTCGGCGATCGCTGGGATCTCGCGGAACGGCTGCGCACCGCGCTCGACGCGGCCGGCCTGCACGACGTGCGCGCCGACACGCCCGCGCAGGCACTCAGCGGCGGGCAGCGCGCACGCGTCGCGCTGATCGGCGCATTGCTGTCCGGTGCCGGCCTGCTCGTGCTCGACGAACCGACCAACCACCTCGACGCGCCGGGCCGCGCGTGGCTGCGCGCGGCACTCGACGGCTGGCGCGGCGGCCTCGTCATCGTGAGCCACGACCGTGCGCTGCTCGCCGACGTGCAGCGCATCGTCGAGCTGACGCCACAAGGCGTGCGCTCGTACGGCGGCAACTACGCGTTCTACCGCGCGCAACGCGACGCGGATCAGGATGCCGCGCAAGCGGCGCTCGACAACGCGCGTGCCGAGCGCGGACGCGCGAGGCGCAGGCTCGAACAGGAACACGACACGATCCAGCGCCACGCGGCCGCGTCGCTGCGCGATGCGAAGACGGCCAACCTGTCGTCGGGGGCAAAACAAAGCCGCAAGGGCGCGGCGCGCAACATCATGGGGCAGGTCCGGCGCCACCAGAACGACTTCAAGGCGACGCTCGACGAACGCGTGCAGCAGGCGGCCGCGCGCGTCGAAGCCGATGCGCCCGTGCTGGTGTCGCTGCCGGGCACCGAGGTCAGCGCACGCCGCCAGCTGTTCACGCTCGAACGCGCGCGACTGCCGTGGGGCATCGCCGGCGCCGCCGATGGGATCACGTGGTCGGCGTGCGGCCCCGTGCGCATCGCGCTGACGGGCCCCAACGGCTGTGGGAAATCGACACTGCTGCGGATGCTCGCGGGCGAGCTCGTGCCATGCTCGGGCACCTGTACGACGCACGTGAGCGCCGCGTATCTCGACCAGCGGCTCGCGCTGCTCGATCCGGAGCGCTCGATCGTCGAACAACTTGGGCTGCTCGATACGCCGCTCGCCGAAGGCGAACTGCGCAGCCGGCTCGCGCTGCTGCAGCTCGATGCGGCGCGCGCGACGCAACCGGCGCGTCAGCTGAGCGGCGGCGAACGGCTGAAGGCCGCGCTCGCATGCGCGTTGTGGCGCGGCACGCCCGCGCAACTGCTGCTGCTCGACGAGCCGACCAACCACCTCGATCTCGAATCGGTGCGCGCGATCGAAGCCGCACTGGCCGGCTTCCCCGGTGCGATCGTGGTCGCCTCGCACGACACCGCGTTTCTCGCGGCGCTCGACCCGACGCACACGATGCAGTGGCATCGCGACGGGTGGCGCTACGAACCCGTCGCATGAGGAGAACGAAGCGGTGTCAGCCGGCGCTGCGGAACCGCAGCACGCCGTCGTCGCCCTGCTCGCGCACGAGTTCGCCCGCGAGCCACAGCAGGTTCAGGTGCGCGAGCGCCTCGCCGAGCGCGAACGTCATCTGGTGGATGTCGAGTTCACGGCGGCGGAACATGATCGGCACGATGTCGGCCGCGCTCATCGGCTTTTCCGCGCACGCGACGCGCACTTCGGCCAGGCGCGCGTCATGGTGTTCGCGCAGTTGCGCGATGCGCGTGCGCACGCCGCGGAACGGCTTGCCGTGCGACGGCAGCACCAGCGTATCGGGCGCCATCGTCTCGTAACGGCCGAGCGACTGCAGGTACAGCGCGAGCGGATTCGCCTCCGGTTCGAGGTCGAACACGGACACGTTCGTCGAGATGCGCGGCAGCACCATGTCGCCGGAGATCAGCACGCCGTCCGCTTCGCTATGCAGCGCGCAATGTTCAGGCGAATGGCCGAAGCCGGTCACGACGCGCCAGGTGCGCGCGCCGATCGTCACCGCATCGCCTTCACGCAGGCGCCGGTAGCGCGGCGGCACGGCCGGCACGAGATCCGAGTAGTAGTTGCGACGGTTGCGCAGCTTGTCGAGCGCGGCCGGATCGGTGAGCCCGTGGCGCGCGAAGTGATCGGCGGCCGCCGCGCCGCCCGCGTTCGAGCCGTTGCCGGCCGCCATCAGGCAGCCGAACAGGTACTCGCCGAGCGTCATCCACAGCCGCACGTTCCAGCGGCCCTTGTCGCCGCCTTCGCACAGCCAGTTCGCGAGGCCGAAGTGATCGGGGTGGCAGTGCGTGACGAGCACCCGCAGCACGGGCAGGCCGTCGAGATGCGTGTCGAAGATCTGCTCCCAGTGCGTGCGGATCGCGTCCGACGAGATCCCGCAATCGACGATCGTCCAGCCTTCCTGCCCGTCGATCTCGTCGCGCAGCAGCCAGAGGTTGATGTGATCGAGCGAGAACGGCAGCGGCATGCGCAGCCAGCGCACGCCGGGCGCGACCTCGAACGTGTCGCCCGCGGCGGGCAGCGTGTCGGCGAAGGGGTAGTCGAGTTGGTGTTCCAGTGCGTTCATCGGTGGGGCGTCTCGTCGTTATCGGTGCGAATGCGCGCCGGCGGCAGGCCGCGGCGGGCGTCGCGTCGATTCTATCGCCGTCGCGCTCGACGCGTGCCCGGCCGCCGCCGCCCCGTCAAAAAAAGTTCGTGCCAGAATCGGTTCCGTACCCGTATCTTTACGCGAAGATGCACCGAACGGCACGCAACGGCGAACAACGCGCCGATTGAAGGCCGTGGGCGCGTCACCCCGAAAGTCATTGAAACGCCGACTTGGGCGCTAAAATGGCGAGTGCTTACAGCCCCTCCCGAACGAGCCTGCACGCAATGAATCACTTCCCCAAACTGCTGTCTTCGCAGATCGGTTTCGACGTCGCGCAGACGATGCTCGAAAACTTCGACCGCCACTACCGGATCTTCCGCGACGCGGCCGTCGAAGCGAAGACGCTGTTCGAGCACGGCGACTGGCACGGGCTGCAGCGGCTCGCGCGGGAGCGGATCACGTCGTACGACGATCGCGTGAAGGAATGCGTCGAGGTGCTGGAAGATGAATACGACGCGGAAAACATCGACGACGAAGTGTGGCAGCAAATCAAGCTGCACTACATCGGCCTGCTCACGTCGCACCGCCAGCCCGAGTGCGCGGAGACGTTTTTCAATTCGGTGTGCTGCAAGATCCTGCACCGCTCGTACTTCAGCAACGATTTCATCTTCGTGCGCCCGGCGATCTCGACCGAGTATCTCGAGAACGACGAGCCGGCCGCGAAGCCGACCTACCGCGCGTACTATCCGGGCACCGACGGGCTCGCGGCCACCCTCGAGCGCATCGTCACGAATTTCCAGCTCGAACCGGCATTCGACGATCTCCCGCGCGACATCGGCTGCGTGATGCAGGCGATCCACGACGAATTCGGCCACTTCGACGAAGCGCCGAATTTCCAGATCCACGTGCTGTCGTCGCTGTTCTTCCGCAACAAGAGCGCGTACATCGTCGGCCGCATCATCAACGCCGACCGCGTGCTGCCGTTCGCGGTGCCGATCCGCCACGTGCGTCCGGGCGTGCTCTCGCTCGACACCGTGCTGCTGCGCCGCGACCAGCTGATGATCATCTTCGGCTTCTCGCACTCGTATTTCCTGGTCGACATGGGCGTGCCGTCCGCGTACGTCGACTTCCTGTGCACGATCATGCCCGGCAAGCCGAAGGCGGAGATCTACACGTCGGTCGGCCTGCAGAAGCAGGGCAAGAACCTGTTCTACCGCGACCTGCTGCACCACCTGTCGCATTCGAGCGACCGCTTCATCATCGCGCCCGGGATCAAGGGCCTCGTGATGCTCGTGTTTACGCTGCCGTCGTTCCCGTACGTGTTCAAGATCATCAAGGATCACTTCCCGCCGCCGAAGGAAACGACGCGTGCGCAGATCATGGAGAAATACCAGCTCGTGAAGCGCCACGACCGCCTCGGGCGGATGGCCGATACGCTCGAGTATTCGAGCGTCGCGCTGCCGCTCGCGCGGCTCGACCACGCGCTCGTGCGCGAGCTGGAAAAGGAAGTGCCGTCGCTGCTCGAATACGAGGACGACAACCTCGTGATCAAGCACCTGTACATCGAGCGCCGGATGACGCCGCTGAACCTGTACCTGCAGAACGGCAGCGACGCGGACATCGAGCACGGCGTGAAGGAGTACGGCAACGCGGTGAAGGAGCTGATGAAGGCGAACATCTTCCCCGGCGACATGCTGTACAAGAACTTCGGCGTCACGCGCCACGGCCGCGTCGTGTTCTACGACTACGACGAGATCGAGTACCTGACCGACTGCAACGTGCGCCGCGTGCCGCCGCCGCGCAACGAGGAAGACGAGCTGTCCGGCGAACCGTGGTATACCGTCGGCCCGCACGACATCTTTCCGGAGACCTACGGGCCGTTCCTGCTCGGCGACCCGCGCGTGCGCGACGTCTTCATGAAGCATCACGCGGACTTTTTCGATCCCGCGCTGTGGCAGGCCAGCAAGGACAAGCTGCTGCAGGGCGAACTGCCCGACTTTTACCCCTACGACGCATCGCTGCGCTTCAGCGTACGCTACCCCGAGCGCTTCGGCGCGACGGACCAGAACGACGGCGAAGGCGACGCGCAGCGCGCCGCCTGACGCCGGTTACACCGAACCCGATACCGAACCGACCCGATTTCCGTCAACGGAAGCCACACCGATGAACACCCAAGACAATCCGCTTTCTCACCTGTTCGACAACAACGAAGCGTGGGTCAAACGCAAGCTCGAAGACGATCCGCAGTTCTTCGCGCGTCTCGCCGACCAGCAGGCGCCGGAATACCTGTGGATCGGCTGCTCGGATTCGCGCGTGCCCGCGAACCAGATCATCGGCCTGCCGCCGGGCGAAGTGTTCGTCCATCGCAACATCGCGAACGTGGTCGTGCACAGCGACCTGAACTGCCTGTCGGTGATCCAGTTCGCGGTCGACATCCTGCGCGTGAAGCACATCATGGTCGTCGGCCACTACGGCTGCTCGGGCGTGAATGCCGCGCTGCTCAACCGCCGCGTCGGCCTCGCGGACAACTGGCTGCATCACGTGCAGGACGTGCGCGAGCGTCACGCGGCGCTGCTCGAGGACTGGCCGGTCGGCGAAGCGCGCTATCGCCGCCTGATCGAGCTGAACGCGATCGAGCAGGTCGTCAACGTATGCCGCACGACGATCGTCAACGACGCGTGGGCCCGCGGCCAGTCGCTCACCGTGCACGGGCTCGTGTACGGCGTGCACGACGGCCGGATGCGCAACCTCGGGATGGCCGTGTCGAACTTCGACGCGCTCGACGAGACCTACAAGCGCTGCGTGGCCGCGCTCACCGCCGGCGGCAACCATGCGCCGGACAACGACATGATCGCGGCGGACGCCGCGCGGCGGCTCGAAGGCGTCGCGCAGGCGGTCGCCGACACGCTGAAGCCGTGCGACGACGCGAAGTAACGCGCAAGCCGCCGGGCGACCGTTGCCACGCGGCCGCGCCCCGCATCGAACGGATCTGACACCGGTACCGCCAGGGCGGCGCCAAGCAAAGGAGCGACGGGCATGAAAACCGCATTGATCGTCGGTGCATCGCGCGGCCTCGGCCGCGAATTCGTCCGGCAATACCGGCGCGACGGCTGGAACGTGATCGCCACCGCGCGCGACGATGCCTCGCTCGACGCGCTGCGCGCGCTCGGCGCGCAGGCACATGCGCTCGACATCACGCAGCCCGAGCAGATCGCGGCGCTCGGCTGGAAGCTCGACGGCGAGCGGCTTGATGCGGCCGTGCTGGTGTCGGGCGTCTACGGGCCGCGCACCGAGGGCGTCGAGACGATCACCGCCGAGGATTTCGACGCGGTGATGCATACGAACGTGCGCGGGCCGATGCAGCTGCTGCCGATCCTGCTGCCGCTCGTCGAGGACGCACGCGGCGTGCTCGCCGTCGTGTCGAGCCGGATGGGCAGCATCGCCGAGGCGACCGGCACGACCGGCTGGCTGTACCGCGCGAGCAAGGCCGCGCTGAACGACGTGCTGCGCATCGCGTCGCTGCAGACGCGCCACGCCGCGTGCATCTCGCTCCATCCCGGCTGGGTGCGCACCGACATGGGCGGCGCGCAGGCCGCGATCGATCCGGAAACCAGCGTGACCGGCATGCGCCGCGTGATCGCCGAATCCGGCGCGGACGTGTCGCAGGCAAACGGCCGTTTCTTCCAGTACGACGGCATCGAGCTGAGCTGGTAGTCAGCCGGTAGTCAGCCGACAACCAGACGTCGTTAATTCCCGTTTCGCATGATTTTGAACCGACCTGACGCGTGCCCGTGCGGCGGCGCGTCCCCCGCTCCCGCCGGCAAAGCGCCGGCGCCTCGCTATGCGGCCTGCTGCGGCCGCTTCATCGACGGCGGCGAAGCCGCGCCGAGCGCACTCGAGTTGATGCGTTCGCGGTACAGCGCGTACGTGCTCGGCGCGACCGACTACCTGCGCGCGACGTGGGCCGCGCGCACCTGCCCGCCCGATCTCGACACCGACCCCGAGGCGCCCGACGCGCCGCGCTGGCTCGGCCTCGCGGTCAAACGCCACGCGCCGCTCGACGAACGGCACGCGGAGGTCGAATTCGTGGCCCGCTACAAGATCGGCGGACGCGCTTACCGGCTCCACGAGACGAGCCGCTTCGAGCGCGACGAGCACGGTTTCTGGCGTTACGTCGACGGCGAAGTAAGTGAACGTTGACAAATAGTTGCTGTGTCAGACGCCGGGTAATTCCCGCATTGCACAACCTGAATTTGTCGGGCTAGGATGACCCTCAGATCAGTCATGTTGCATGGCAGGGCTTACGAATGGCGTTCAGCAAGGTATTGGTGGGATGGATGGCGGCCTGCGCGCTGTCGGCCGCTCAGGCCGGTACGCTGTCGAACGCCAATACGGGGACGGGCGCCGGCGCCAGCGGGTCGCTCGCCCATGCCGAACGCTTCGACTACGGCGATTCGAACCTGCCGCAGGTCGCCGCCGACCTGAACGAACAGATCCTCCGCATTCCGGCCGACGCATCGGGCGCCGTCACGCTCGAGGCGACGCTCTTCAAGCCGAACGGCCCCGGCCCGTTCCCGCTCGTCGTCTTCAACCACGGCAAGAACACCGGCGATCTCCATCTGCAGCCGCGCAGCCGGCCGCTCGCGTTCGCGCGCGAATTCGTGCGCCGCGGCTATGCAGTGATCGCGCCGAACCGCCAGGGCTTCGCGGGCTCGGACGGCACGTACCAGCAGGAAGGCTGCAACGTCGGCAAGAACGGCCTCGCGCAGGCGGCCGACGTCGACGCGACGGTGCGCTACATGTCGCGCCAGCCGTATGTCGATGCGTCGCGCATCGTCGTCGCCGGCACGTCGCACGGCGGCCTCGTATCGGTCGCGTACGGCACCGAAGCCGCACCGGGCGTGCGCGGCATCATCAACTTCTCCGGCGGGCTGCGCCAGGACCTCTGCGACGGCTGGCAGCGCAACCTCGTCGACGCGTTCGACCAGTACGGCGCGCACACGGCCGTGCGGTCGCTGTGGCTGTACGGCGACAACGATTCGGTGTGGACGCCCGGGCTCGTCGCGCAGATGCACGACGCGTACGTGTCGCACGGCACGCAGGCCCAGTTCATCGATTTCGGCCGCTACAAGGACGACGCGCACCGGCTGATCGTCGATCGCGACGGCGTGCCCGTGTGGTGGCCGGCCGTCAACGCGTTCCTCGCGCAGCTGAACCTGCCGACCTCGGTGCGCTACGCGGTCGCGAACCCGCACGAGCCGAAAGCCACCGGCTACGCGTCGATCGATGCGGTCAACGCGGTGCCGTATGTCGACGAAGCCGGCCGTGAAGGCTATCGCCGCTTCCTGAACCAGCATCCGAGCCGCGCGTTCGCGGTGTCGTCGGAAGGCGCATGGTCGTGGGCCGAAGGCGGCGACGACCCGATGGCGCTCGCGCTCGACAACTGCGCGAAGCAGGGTGCGGGCGCGTGCCGGCTGTATGCGGTCAACGACCGGGTCGTGTGGAACACGAACACGCAGACGGCCGACAACGGCGACGCCAATACGACACGCGATATCGATACGCGCGCGCTGGCTTCGCGCTGACGGGGAGCGGCGGCCTTCGCTGCCCCGTTTCGCTTTTCCTTTCCCCCGTTTTTCATCGCTTCGCGCACGCGCTGGATGCCGCGTTTGCGTCGGATGCCGCGTCCGCCGTTCGCATCGTTTGCCGGCCCGAGCGCGCCCCTCGTCACCGCTTTCAGTCATTCGCCTTCCGGTCACGTTGGGGCCACAACACCCACCCGATTCGCCCCTTCGCTCCCCGATTTCTCCCCCTGCCGCACCGCCCGCCCCCCGATTTTTTTCGGTTGGGGGGTCTCACTCGAACGTCGTCATCTGCGGTCATTTCCGGACTTCTGAACCGTACCGTCCCGAGCCGCTCCGATCTGCGCCGAACTCCCGCCCAGCAAGGCTCCGCGGCCTTTGTAACCGGTAGTGCAACCCGTCGCGGAACACGCTAATCTCAGCGCGTTTCGTTGTCCCGCCGCGCGGCATCCCGTCGATGCCGCGCGGCCGTTTTATCCCCCGGAGCCGCCTTGAGTACGCCAGCCACCGACGACTGGGTCGCGCGCAGCCTGCGCGCGGTCTGGCATCCCTGCACCCAGATGAAGCACCACGAGCGCCTGCCGCTCATCCCCGTCGCGCGTGGCGCGGGCGTGTGGCTGTACGACCGTGACGGCCGCCGCTATTTCGACGCGATCAGCTCGTGGTGGGTGAACCTGTTCGGCCATGCGAACCCGGACATCAACGCGGCGCTGAAGGACCAGCTCGACACGCTCGAGCACGCGATGCTCGCCGGCTGCACGCACGAGCCCGCGATCGAGCTCGCGGAGCGGCTGCACGCGCTCACCGCGCGCACGCTCGGCCATGCGTTCTTCGCGTCGGACGGCGCGTCGGCCGTCGAGATCGCGCTGAAGATGAGCTTTCACGCGTGGCGCAACCGCGGCCGAGCGAACAAGCAGGAATTCGTCTGCGTGGCGAACAGCTATCACGGCGAAACGATCGGCGCGCTCGGCGTGACCGACGTCGCGCTGTTCAAGGACGCGTACGATCCGCTGATCCGCCATGCGCACGTCGTCGCGTCGCCCGACGCGCGCGGCGCGCTGCCGGGCGAAACGGCCGCCGACGTCGCAGGCCGCGCGCTCGCGGACGTGCGGCGCCTGTTCGTCGAGCGCGGCGACCGGATCGCCGCGCTGATCGTCGAGCCGCTCGTGCAGTGCGCGGCCGGCATGGCGATGCACGACCCGTCGTACGTGCGCGGGCTGCGCGCGCTGTGCGACGAATTCGGCGTGCACCTGATCGCCGACGAGATCGCGGTCGGCTGCGGCCGCACCGGCACCTTCTTCGCGTGCGAACAGGCCGGCGTCTGGCCCGATTTCCTGTGCCTGTCGAAAGGCATCAGCGGCGGCTACCTGCCGCTATCGCTCGTGCTCACGCGCGACGACGTGTTCGCCGCGTTCTACGACGACGACACGACGCGCGGCTTCCTGCACTCGCATTCGTACACGGGCAACCCGCTTGCGTGCCGCGCGGCGGTCGCGACGCTCGACCTCTTCGCACGCGACGACGTGCTCGCGGCGAACGCGCGCAAGTCGGCCACGCTGCGTGCCGCGCTCGCGCCGCTCGACGCACATCCGCAGGTACGCCACCTGCGCGAGCGCGGCACGCTGTTCGCGTTCGACGTCGCGCTCGACGGCGACGCGGCGCGCGGCTTCTCGCGACGCTTCTTCGAACGCGCGCTGGAACGCGAGCTGCTGCTGCGCCCGATCGGCACGACCGTGTACCTGATGCCGCCGTACGTGATGAGCGACGACGACATCGCGTGGCTCGCGCAACGCACGCGCGACACGCTCGACGCCACGCTCGCGGAGATCGCACGATGACGCACCCGCTGCTCGACGCGCTGCAACGCGGCCTCGCCGATCTCGACGCCCAGGGGCTGCGCCGCGTGCGCCGCACCGCCGACACCGCGTGCGATGCGCGCATGACCGTCGACGGCCGCGAGATCGTCGGCTTCGCCAGCAACGACTATCTCGGCCTCGCCGCGCATCCGGCGCTCGTCGCCGCGTTCGCCGAAGGCGCGCAGCGCTACGGCGCCGGCAGCGGCGGCTCGCACCTGCTCGGCGGCCATTCGCGCGCGCACGCGACGCTCGAAGAGGAACTCGCGGCCTTCTCGGGCGGCTTCTCCGACGCGCCGCGCGCGCTGTACTTCAGCACCGGCTACATGGCGAACCTCGCCGCGATGACGGCGCTCACCGGCAAGCGCGCCACCGTCTTCTCCGATGCGCTGAACCACGCATCGCTGATCGACGGCATGCGGCTGTCGCGCGCGAACGTACAGGTCTATCCGCATGCGGACACGGCCGCGCTCGCCGCGCTGCTCGACGCGTCGGATGCCGAAACGAAGCTGATCGTCAGCGACACCGTGTTCAGCATGGACGGCGACATCGCGCCGCTCGCCGAACTCGTCGCGCTGGCCGAGCGCCATGGTGCGTGGCTCGTCGTCGACGACGCACACGGCTTCGGCGTGCTCGGCCCGCAGGGCCGCGGCGCGCTCGCGGCCGCCGCGCTGCGTTCGCCGCATCTCGTGTACGTCGGCACGCTCGGCAAGGCCGCCGGCGTCGCGGGCGCATTCGTGATCGCGCACGAGACGGTAATCGAATGGATGATCCAGCGCGCGCGCAGCTACATCTTCACGACGGCCGCCCCGCCGGCCGTCGCGCACGCGGTATCGGCGAGCCTGAAGGTGATCGCGGGCGACGAAGGCGATGCGCGGCGCGCGCATCTCGCCGCGCTGATCGAACGCACGCGCGCGCTGCTGCGCAATACGCGCTGGCAGCCGGTCGATTCGCACACGGCCGTGCAGCCGCTCGTGATCGGCAGCAACGACGCGACGCTCGCGGCGATGCGCGCGCTCGACGCGCACGGCCTGTGGGTGCCCGCGATCCGGCCGCCGACGGTGCCCGTCGGCACGTCGCGGCTGCGCGTGTCGCTGTCGGCCGCGCATTCGTTCGACGATCTCGCGCGGCTCGAAGCCGCGCTGGTCGAAGCCAGCGAGGGAGCCGCAGCCTCCGCTGACGCGGCCCCGCGGGAGACGGAACCGCCCCCACGCTCACTTCGTGAGCTGCCCCCCGAGGGGGCTGCAGCCTCCCTTGGGGCGGCCCGGCGGGAGACTGCGGCATGACCGCCCCGCTCTCGCTTTTCGTCACGGGCACCGACACCGAAATCGGCAAGACCTTCGTGTCGGCCGCGATGCTGCACGGCTTCGCGCGGCACGGCCTGCGTGCCGCCGCGCTGAAACCCGTCGCGGCCGGCGCATATGAACGCGACGGCGTGTGGCGCAACGAGGACGCCGACCAGCTCGACGCGGCCGCGAACGTCGTGCTGCCGCCCGAGCTGCGCACGCCGTTCCTGCTGAAGGCACCGGCCGCGCCGCATATCGTCGCCGCGCGGGAAGGCGTGACGCTCGACATCGACACGATCGTCGCGTGCCATCGCGAAGCGCTGACGCGCGCGGATATCGTCGTCGTCGAAGGCGCCGGCGGCTTCCGCGTGCCGATGAACGACACGCAGGACATGGCCGATCTCGCGGTCGCGCTCGGCGTGCCGGTCGTGCTCGTCGTCGGCGTGCGGCTCGGCTGCATCAGCCATGCGCTGCTCACCGCCGATGCGATTCGCCAACGCGGCCTCAAGCTCGCCGGCTGGGTCGCGAACCACGTCGACCCGGCGATGTCGTTTCCCGACGAGAACGTCGCGACGATGCGCGACTGGCTCGCCCGCGAGCACGGCGCGCCGCTGCTCGGCCGCATTCCGCACATGAGCCCGGCCGCCCCCGAATCCGCCGCGGCGATGCTCGACATCGCCGCGCTCGTCGATACGCTGCGCGCCGCGCGGCATTGACCCGACAGAAACAGATCCCCCGATCCCTCATCCCCGACCAGGACAGGAAAACGATATGACCCAAGCCCAGACCGCCGCCACCGTGCAACCCGACGCGATTCCCGTGGCCGCTCCGGCCTCGCAACGCTGGCGCGTCGCCGACGTCGTCGCGCTGTTCGAGCTGCCGTTCAACGACCTGATCTTCCGCGCGCAGCAGGTGCACCGCGAGCACTTCGACGCGAACGCGGTGCAGCTGTCGACGCTGCTGTCGATCAAGACGGGCGGCTGCGAGGAAGATTGCGGCTACTGCTCGCAGTCGTCGCACCACGACACGGGCCTGAAGGCCGAGAAGCTGATGGATGTCGACGCGGTGCTGGATGCCGCCCGCGCGGCGAAGGCGAACGGCGCGAGCCGCTTCTGCATGGGCGCCGCGTGGCGCAACCCGAAGGAGCGCCACATGCCGGCGCTGACCGAGATGGTGCGCGGCGTGAAGGAACTCGGCCTCGAGACCTGCATGACGCTCGGCATGCTGGAAGACGAACAGGCGCAGGAACTCGCGAATGCGGGCCTCGACTACTACAACCACAACCTCGACACGTCGCCGGAGTTCTACGGCCAGGTGATCTCGACGCGCACCTACCAGGATCGCCTCGACACGCTCGACCGCGTGCGCGACGCCGGCATCAACGTGTGCTGCGGCGGCATCATCGGGATGGGCGAATCGCGCCGCGAACGCGCGGGCCTGATCTCGCAGCTCGCGAACCTGAACCCGTATCCGGATTCGGTACCGATCAACAACCTCGTCGCGATCGAAGGCACGCCGCTCGAAGGCACCGCGCCGCTCGACCCGTTCGAATTCGTGCGCACGATCGCGGTCGCGCGGATCACGATGCCGAAGGCCGTCGTGCGCCTGTCGGCCGGCCGCGAACAGCTCGACGACGGGCTGCAGGCGATGTGCTTCCTCGCCGGCGCGAACTCGATGTTCTACGGCGACCAGCTGCTGACGACGAGCAACCCGCAGTCGCAGAAGGATCGCGCGCTGTTCGAGCGCCTCGGCATCCGCGCGAGCGACGCGGACGCGATGTCGGCGAACGCGTAAGCGGAGCGGCCGTCGGCCGGATCTGCAAACGGAAAAGCCGGGGCGCGCCCCGGCTTTTCTTCACCCGATCGTCTGCACCGCGTTGCCCTGCGCGTCGCGGATCACAGTCTTCTCGACCCGCCAGCGCACGCCGTCGAGCCCATCGACCGCATACTCGCCGGCGCGCGGCTGCAGCGTGCGCGCCAGCGCCTGCACCGTCGCGTCGGTAAGCCGCAGCGTCAGCGTGCCATCCTCGTCGGTCACGCCATTCGCGTCGTCGTGCACGAACCGCACCGCGCCGTCGTGGCCGATCAGCCGAAACGGCCGGTCGAACGGCAACCGCAGCGGCAGCAGCGTGACAAGTTCGTCCACCTGCCGTGCGCCGACGGTGATCTCGATCACGGGCGCACGCAAGAGCCGCTTGTGCGTTTCCCATCCGAGCACGTCGGTGAACAGGTACCCGCTCGACGAGCCGTCGCGCTGCGTACCGGCGTCGACCTGGGCGCGCACGTCCGCGCGCTCGAGCAGCGACGCGCGCCCGAGATCGGTCACCCAGAGCGGCATATACGGCAGCAGCGTGTCGAGCAGCGCGCGCGTGCGCCAGCGCTTCGCGGCGCGCTCCTCGTCGAGCGTCAGTCCGACGACCTGCAGGAACGCCAGGCGTCCGTGCGGCGTATCGATCGCCGGCAGCTCCGGATCGAAGGCGAAACCCATCGAGCAAAGCTGCGTGCCGGTATCGAGCGCGATCGGGCCGTTGGCCGTCATCCAGTGACCGTCGTCGAACGCGTTGCCGCTCTCGAACACGTAGCGCGCGAGGTTCTGCAGGAAGCTGAACACCCAGCGCGGCGGCTCTGCGTCGGTGTCGCCGCATGCGACACGCATCGTCAACTCGAATCCGAAGCCACTGACGGCCGGATCGTCGGACTCCTTCGCATACAGTTCGCTCAACCCGTACGTGACGAAATGCCAGTGCGGGACGGGCTCCGCGCGCTTCCACACGCTGATCCCGTCGAGCGGATCGGGGCCGCCGAGCCGCCACTTGACCAGCGTGCCGTAGTGCTTCGGCTCCTGGCCCGGATAGAGGCGTGCGAGCGTGCCGTCGATCGCGTCCCAGCCTGGCGCGGCGTCATCGTCCGCGCTGCCCCGCTCGTCGTGTGTTGCGTCGGTCATGTGGCCCTCTCTCGATTCATGTTCCGTTTCGTGGTGCCGGCGCACGCAGCAGCGGCCGCCGCCGCGCGCGTCATACGTGCGACGCGGCCCCGTCGATGGTCGCGCGCACCTTCGCGACGAGCAGTTCGTCGACCGGTGCCAGCACCTCGCCGCGCGGCCGCACGCCCGAGCCGAAATGCACCGCGCGCACGCCGGTCGCGCGCACGAAATCGCCGACCGCATCGACCGTGAGCCCCGAGCCGGCCAGCACCGTGCAGGTCGAACCTGCCGTCTGACGCACCAGCCGCGTGATCGTCGCGACCGCGTCGAGCACCGACGGATGGCCGCCCGACGTCAGCACCGACGTGACGGCCGGCACGCGCAGCAGCGCGTCGAACGCGGCGTTGAGATCGCGCGACACGTCGAACGCGCGGTGGAACGTCAGCGCGCGGCCGTCCGCCGCGGCCGCGATGCGGGCCAGCGCACCCAGATCGACGTCGCCGCGCGCGTCGAGCGCGCCGAACACGACGCCGTTCGCACCGGCCGCGACGGCCGCGCGCACGTCACGCTCGATCACGCGCAGGTCGTCGGCGTCATAGACGAACGACCGGCTGTGCGGCCGCACGATCACGTTGACGGGAATCGGCACGGCGGCCACGACGGCTTCGATCAGGCCGACGCTCGGCGTCAGCCCGCCTTCGGTGATCGCGGTCACGAGTTCGAGGCGGTCGGCGCCCGCGCGAGCGGCGGCCTTCGCGTCGCCGACGGTCGTGGCGATCACTTCGAGGAGGATGGAAGAAGCGGCGTTTCGGCTCATGGGCGGCCCGCGAATCGTCAGGACAATTCGCGCATCCTAGCCGAGCCGCGCGACGGGCGCCAGCGTGACGGGGCGCCCCGCCGTCAGCGGCGCCCGGTCAGTCCCATCGCGAGTCCCACCGTCAGCCGCGCCGCGCGAGCCACACGCCGACGAGCGCGGACAGGCCGGTCACCCCGGCGCCGGGCGCGAACCGGAACATCCGCGCGTTCACGTCGACGCCCTGCTGCTGCATCACGTCGACGATCCCCGGCGCCAGCAGGAGCGTCACCCAGCCGATCACCCCGAACGCGGTGGTCGCGGACGCGATGAGCAGTGCGATGCCCGCGCCGCGCGCGCGCGGCCGGAACGCGCCGGCGAAGGCGCCCGCGGCCAGGAACACGGCCGACAGCACGAACAACACGGCGACGAACACGAGCATCGCCCGCGTATGGCCGAGCTTCATGAACGCCATCATCTGCGCGGTGATCACGCACATGCCCGCGATCGCGAACATCACGATCGCGAGCGCGTTGCGCACGACGCTCATGCGCTCGCCTGACGGAAATACGCGGTCGCGGGGCGCCGGAACAGCAGGTAGACGAACAGGGCGAACAGCAGGAAGCCGGGGATCAGCACCGCGAACATCGACGCCGGCATGTTGACGAACGAGAACGCGAAACCGAACACGGCCGTCACGATATAGGCCTTGCGCGACCATTCGCGGCCCTTGAGGATCGCGATGCCGATCACGACGTTCACGGCTTCGATGAGCACGCTGATGCCGAGCGTCGCCCAGACGGGCAGCAGGTAGTGCGACAGCAGCGCCTGGGTGGTCGGCATGCCGATCGTGAATGGCGTATAGATGCACGTGATCGCGTTGGTCACGATGATGATCCACGCGAGAATGGTCAGCGAAATCGGTCTTTTCATTGTGTTTTCCTTGTTATTCGCCGCCATGGTGGCCCCCGGGACGGCGCGCCCGCGGTCACGATGGCCGCGGTCGCGCCATTGTCGGGGAAGCGCGGGGCGAGCGCAACGGGCCGCCCGCGCCGGCCCGGATCGCCCTGCTCGCCGCCTGCGGTGCGCGCGTCGCTAGCCGGCGTCCGCTTCGTCGTCGGCCCAGTCGATATCGCCGCACAGCACGCGCTGCGTATCGCCGACGCGCACGGCCACCGACAGCGTCACGCACGGCTGCGCCTCGTTGATCGACAGGTACGGCCGCGTGACCTGCACCCGCCCCGGCTCGGCGATCGCCGAGCGGAAATACGGCCGGCGCAGCCAGTTCGCGCCCTGTGCGTCCGCCAGCGGCGAAAAGCGTGCCTCGGCGAGCGCGCGGTCGGCGCGCAGCACGACGTTGCGGCCCGACTGGCGGCCGTGCGCGTCGAGCAGGAAGCAGCGCGCGGCCGCGTCGAGCGCGAGGAAGTTCCAGCACACCTCGTCGAGCGGCTCGCCGGCCGCGAGGCGCTCGGCCGCGCGTTCGAACGCGCGCAGGTACGGCGCGAGCCGCTGCGCATCGCGCCGCTCGCGCGCCTCGGTCTGCTGGCGAAAACGCTC
This sequence comes from Burkholderia sp. 572, assembly GCF_040545135.1. Lineage (NCBI taxonomy): Bacteria > Pseudomonadati > Pseudomonadota > Betaproteobacteria > Burkholderiales > Burkholderiaceae > Burkholderia > Burkholderia sp. 572. Next base: position 19,063 of record NZ_JBEPLH010000034.1, read on the forward strand.
GGTCAGCTCGCCGATGCAGCCCGTCGCGGCCGCGCTGTCGGGCAGCCCCGGCGCCGGCCGGCCGAAGTAGTAGCCCTGCACGAAATCGGCCTCGCACGACAGCGCGATCTGCGCCTCGTGCTCGGTCTCGATCCCCTCGACGAGCACCAGCTTGCCGGCCTCGTGCAGCAGCGTCACGAGCCCGTGCAGGATCGCGGTGAGCCCGGTGCGGTGCGCCGCGTGCGACAGCATGATCCGGTCGAGCTTCACGATGTCCGGGTTCAGTTGCCAGATCCGCTCGAGATTCGAGTGGCCCGCGCCGAAATCGTCGAGCGCGATCAGGAAACCGTGCGTGCGGAATTCGCGCACGGCCTCGGCCAGCCGCTCGACGTCCTCCGCGCGCTGCTCGAGCACTTCGAGCACGATGCGGCGCGGCGGCATGCCGAGCCGCTTCAGGTTCGCGAGCAGCGCGGCCGCCTGGAACGGGTCGGTGAGCACCCCCGGATGCACGTTGAGGAACAGCCACTCGCGCTCGGCGCCGAGCAGCGCGAAGTTCTCGAGATGCAGCGCCTGCGCGAGCCGGTCGAGCTGCAGCAGCTCGCCCTGGCGCGCGGCTTCGCCGAACACGTCGAGCGGCGACACCGCGCGGTCGAGCGCATCGTGCGCGCGCAGCAGCGCCTCGTAGCCCACCGCACGCTGGTGCGACAGGCTGAAAATCGGCTGGAACACGGTCGTGAGCGTCAGGTCGCGGTGCTGCGTCGCCAGACGTTCGAGGCCGGAACTCACCTCCCGCTCGAACCGGTACGGCGATGCAGCGGCCGGACGCTCCTGTTGCACGATCGTCATGCCTTCCTCCTGGTAATGCCTTCGAACGCGGCGCCCGGCAAGGCGAACGGCGCGTGCAATGTCATGGTTGGACCCTCGGTTGCCCGGTCGAAGCCGGACGGTTGACCAGCATCAAGCAAGCTCCGTGCAAGGCGCGTAGAACCCATGCGCCGCGCGGGCTCACCGGGCCGCCGCACCACCGTGGCACACGCGCGACGCACCAGTTTCGTGCGCACGCACCGGCCGCTCGAACGCACCCGTCACGCTGTCACGCTACACTCCGTACGATCGTTTCATTCCCCGTATTCGCCGTATCGATGGAAATCGTCTTCACCGTCCTGATCCTGCTGCTGACCGTCGCGCTTTCCGGCGCCGTCACGCGCATCCTGCCGTTCCAGCTGCCGTTGCCGCTGATGCAGATCGCCTTCGGCGCGATGCTCGCGTGGCCGAAGCTGAACCTGCACGTCACGTTCGATCCCGAAATCTTCATGCTGCTGTTCATTCCGCCGCTGCTGTTCGCGGACGGCTGGCGGATTCCGAAGCGCGAGCTGTACCTGCAGCGCCGCGCGATCCTGATGCTCGCATTCGGGCTCGTGTTCATGACGGTACTCGCAGTGGGCTACTTCGCGCACTGGCTGATACCCGAGTTGCCGCTGCCGATCGCGTTCGCGCTCGCGGCCGTGCTGTCGCCCACCGACGCGGTCGCGCTGTCGGGCATCGCAGGAAAGGGCCGGATTCCGCCGCAGCTGATGCACATCCTCGAAGGCGAAGCGCTGATGAACGACGCGTCGGGCCTCGTCGCGCTGAAATTCGCGATCGCGGCCGCGCTGACGGGCATGTTCTCGCTGCGCGACGCGTCGGTCACGTTCGTGATCGTCGCGGCCGGCGGCCTTGCGACGGGCGCGATCGTGTCGTGGGCGTTCAGCGCGCTGTCGACGCGCTTCCTGAACGCCGAGCAGGAAGGCGATCCGGCCCCCGGCATCGTGATGACGCTGCTCGTGCCGTTCGCGGCCTACCTGTTCGCCGAGCACCTCGAGCTGTCGGGCGTGCTGGCGGCCGTGTCGGCCGGGATGATGATGAATTACACGAGCTTCTCGCGCAAAAGCACCGTCGCATCGCGCGTGCGCGCCGAAAGCACGTGGGCGATGATCGAGTTCGTGTTCAACGGCATGGTGTTCATCATGCTCGGGCTGCAGTTGCCGCACATCATCGGCCGCACGCTCGTCGACGCGCACCACACGAGCGACGCGCTCGTCGGCCGGATGATCTTCAACGTCTGCGCGATGATGCTCGCGCTGTACGCGATCCGCTTCCTGTGGGTCTGGCTGCTGCGCTGGTTCGCGAGCCGTCGCGCCGCGCGCCAGGGCCTCGCCGGCACGATGGCCGGCACCCGCACGATCGCGGTGATGACGGTCGGCGGCGTGCGCGGCGCGGTCACGCTCGCCGGCGTGCTGTCGATTCCGGTCACGCTGTCCGACGGCGTGCCGCTGCCGGGCCGCGACACCGCGGTCTTCGTCGCGTCGGCGGTGATCCTCGGCTCGCTCGTCGTCGCGGTGATCGGCCTGCCGCTGCTGCTGCGCGGCGTGCGTTCGTCGCGCAGCCCGCTCGGCGACGAGGAACGCGCCGCGCGCGCGGCCGCCGCGCAGGCCGCGATCCGCGCGATCGACTCGTCGCACGACGCGATCTCGGCCGATCTCGACGAATCGGGCGCCGCGCGCTGCGCGGATATCTCCGCACGCGTGATGGACCAGTACCGCCGCCGCCTCGCGACGCTCGCCGAGGACGGCCCCACGCCGCGCGCCGAAGCGAAGCAGGCCGAAACGATGGAACTGCAGATGCGGATCGCGGCCGTGCGCGCGGAACGCACCGCGCTGTACCGGCTGCGCAGCGACAGCAAGATTTCCGACGAGACGCTGACGAAACTGCTGCGCGAGATCGACCTGTCGGAAACGGCGCTGTCGACGCGCAAGAAAGGCATTCTCTGACGGACGGCCGCCGCTGCCGGTGCGCAGCCGCCGCTCATGAAAAAAAACGGCGACGCACCAGCGTCGCCGTTTTCACATCCGCCCGAGCGCGCGTTACTTCGCGACCACGACCGGAATCCCCTTCAGCATGCCCGCGCCCTTCATCTCGTCGAGCGCGTGCTGCACGGCCGCGCTCGTCGCCGCGTCGATGCCGAGCTGCAGTGCGAGCTCGCGCTCCGCGCGCTTCACGCCTGCCAGGTTGCGCACCTTCACGTGACCGAAGCCGCGCACGCGGGCATGCAGGTCGGCCAGTTGCGCGACCAGCGCCGCATTGCCGGCCGTCATCGCGGCGAGCGCCCGCGCGAGCGTCGTCTCGTAGTCGTCGGCAAGCGCGCGTTCCATCCTGCGCTCGACGGTGCGGCCGAACGGGTCGAGCCACGTGCCGCGCAGGCTGCGCACGCGCGCCAGCACGCCGAACACCGGCCACATCCACTGGCCGAACACGCGCTTCTTCGGCACGCTGCCGTCGCTGCCGGCCTTCGCGACCGTCGGCGGCGCGAGGTTGAACTTCACGCGATAGGCCTGCCCCGGCACGCCTTCGAACTGCGCTTCGAGCGCCGTGCGGAACGCGTCGTCCGTGTACAGCCGCGCGACCTCGTATTCGTCCTTCACCGCGAGCAGCCGGTAGAACGTCGTCGCGACCGCGCGCGTGAGTGAATCGTCGCCCTTCGCACGCGCCGCGCTCACGAGCGCACGGTAGCGCTCGACATAACGGGCGCCGCCGTACGCATCGAGACGCGCCTCGCGATCGGCGATCAGCTCGGCGAGCGTCTCCGGCGCGGCATGCGCGGCCACCGTGTGGCGCGCGTTCCACAACGCATCGAGGCCCGCCGCATCGCCGGCCGCCATCCGGCCGATCGAGAACGCGAGCTTGTTCATCGGCACCGCGACGTTGTTCAGTTCGATCGCGCGCATCATCGCCGCGAGCGACACCGGCACGAGGCCGAGCTGCCATGCATAACCGAGCATCAGGATGTTCGCGCCGATCGAGTCGCCGAGGAACTTCGCGGCGAGCGCCTGCGCGTCGCAGCTCGACAGGTAGCCGTCGCCGGCCGCGTGACGCATCTTCTCGAGCAGCGCGTCCGCATGCAGGTTCGCGTCGGGGTTCTGCACAAACGATGCATTCGGGATCCGGTGCGTGTTGACGACGATCCGCGAACGTTCGTGACGCACCGTCTGCAACGCCTCGGCGCTCGCACCCACAACCATGTCGCACGCGAGCAGCACGTCGGCCTGCTGCGTGTCGATGCGCACCTGGTTCAGCCACCGGTCGCTCGACGCGATCCGCACGAACGACAGCACCGAGCCGCCCTTCTGCGCGAAGCCCATGAAGTCGAGCACCGACGCGCTCTTGCCTTCGAGGTGCGCGGCCATGCTGATCAGCGCGCCGACCGTCACGACGCCCGTGCCGCCGACGCCCGTCACGAGCATGTCGAACGGCGCCGCGTCGAGATGCGTCGCGGGCACCGGCAGCGCATCGACGCGCGCGGCGAGCGCGGCTTCGTCGAATGCGGCACCGGCGGCCTTCTTCAGCGCCGCGCCTTCGACCGTCACGAAGCTCGGGCAGAAGCCGTTCACGCACGAATAGTCCTTGTTGCACGACGACTGGTCGATGCGGCGCTTGCGGCCGAGCGGCGTTTCGAGCGGTTCGACCGACAGGCAGTTCGACTGCACGCCGCAGTCGCCGCAGCCTTCGCACACCGCGTCGTTGATGAACAGGCGCTTGTCCGGGTCGGGGAATTCGCCCTTCTTGCGGCGGCGGCGCTTCTCGGCCGCGCAGGTCTGGTCGTAGATCAGCACGGTGACGCCCGGCGTCTCGCGCAGCTCGCGCTGCACCGTGTCGAGTTCGCTGCGGTGATGGAACGTCGTGCCTTTCGGGAACAGCCCGTGGTGACCGTCGTACTTCTCCGGTTCGTCGGACACGACGACGAAGCGCGACACGCCTTCCGCCTCGACCTGCCGCGCGATCTGCGGCACCGAGATGCTGCCGTCGACCGGCTGACCGCCCGTCATCGCGACCGCGTCGTTGTAGAGGATCTTGTACGTGATGTTCGCTTTCGCGGCCACGGCCTGGCGGATCGCGAGGATGCCCGAGTGGAAGTAGGTGCCGTCGCCGAGGTTCTGGAACACGTGCTTCGTGTTGGTGAACATCGCGTGCGCGGCCCAGTCGACGCCCTCGCCGCCCATCTGGATCAGCCCCGTCGTGTCGCGCTCCATCCACGACGCCATGAAGTGGCAGCCGATGCCGGCCTGCGCGATCGAGCCTTCCGGCACCTTCGTCGACGTGTTGTGCGGGCAGCCCGAGCAGAAGTACGGCGTGCGCTTCACGGCATCCGCCTCGTTCGACAGGATCTGCGGCGCGACGAGATCGACGACGCGCTCGCGGCGGTCGAGCGCCGGCTTGTGGCGCGCGAGCCATTCGGCGAACACGGGCAGGATGCGCGACGGGCGCAGCTCGCCGAGCTCGGACAGCAGGCAGGCGCCTTCGGCATCGTGCTTGCCGAGCACGCGCGGGCGCGCGCCCTCCGTGCGGTTGTACAGATAGTCCTTGATCTGCTGCTCGATGACCGGGCCCTTCTCCTCGATCACGAGCACTTCGGCGAGCCCGTCGACGAAGGTCTCGATGCGCGTCATCTCGAGCGGATACGAGAGGCCGACCTTGTAGATCCGCACGCCGGCCGCGTCGAGGTCGGCCACCGTCAGGTCGAGGCGGCGCAGTGCTTCCATCAGGTCGAGGTGCGCCTTGCCGCAGGTCACGATGCCGACATTCGCCTGCGCGCTCGGCGCGATCCACTTGTCGATGCTGTGGGTGCGCGCGAAATGGCGCACCGCGTCGAGCTTCGCGGCGAGGCGCGCTTCGATCGTCAGGCTCGGCAGGTCCGGCCAGCGGTTGTGCAGGCCGCCCGCCGGCGGCGTGAAGCCTTCAGGCGCCGGCCAGTGCGTCTGCAGCGCGTCGAGGTCGACGGTCGAGCCCGACTCGACCGTTTCGGAGATCGCCTTGAAACCGACCCACGCGCCCGAGTAGCGCGACAGCGCCCAGCCGTACAGGCCGAATTCGAGCATGTCGGCGATGTTCGCCGGGTTCACGACCGGCATGTGCCACGCGATCATCGCGAAGTCGCTCTGATGCGGCATCGACGACGACACGCAGCCGTGGTCGTCGCCCGCGACGACCAGCACGCCGCCGTGCGGCGACGAACCGTACGCGTTGCCGTGCTTCAGCGCGTCGCCCGCGCGATCGACGCCCGGGCCCTTGCCGTACCACATCGCATACACGCCCTCGACCGTGCGCTCGGGATCGGCCTCGACGCGCTGCGTGCCGAGCACGGCCGTGCCGCCGAGTTCCTCGTTGATCGCGGGCAGGAAGCGCACGCCGCCGGCGTCGAGCAGCTTCTTCGCCTTCCACAGCTGCTGGTCGACCATGCCGAGCGGCGAACCGCGATAGCCGCTGACGAAGCCGGCCGTGTTGAGCCCCTGTTCGGCGTCGACCGTGCGCTGCATCAGCAGCAGGCGGACCAGCGCCTGCGTGCCGGTCAGGAAGATCCGGCCGCGCGTCGCGGTCAGGTTGTCGGTCAGGCGGTAGTCGGACAGGGCGGGCGTGCCATCGACGGGCAAGCGGGCGGTCATGGGGGAAGTCTCCTGATTGTGCTGTTCTGGGCTGCGCGGCAGGCGTCGGACGACGCGTGGGGGACGGCAGCGAATGGCTCTATTTTTTCGCGCGCAGCCGAGAATGTTTTTTCTCATCTTGCTCGGACGGGGCTGTAGCGAGAAAAACTGCGCAGGTTTTTGACCGAATTTGAGATAGTTCTCGCGCGCGGCGGCCGGGCGGGATGGGCGACGTGTCGGGGCAGACGGGCTGTTTGCCGGGAACGCGCGGAATTGCCCGACGACGGCCCGGGTATGTGGCGGCGGACGCTTACGCCCCGTGTGACAAGGGTTTCGGCGGGTGGAGGTGGTCACCCTCACCGTTGAAATGCACAGCGTTCCGATTGGGCGGCGGCGCGGGATGTCCACAATCCCGCTCTCGTGCTCACCATTCGATTGCACAGGGTTTCGAGTGGCGCAGGGGCCGGGATATCCACACCGTTATCGGCATGCGCCACGCTCGAGTGCCGACGCTCACCGTTGAAATTCACAGCGCGGCGAGTGGGTTTCGGCGATGGATATCCACACCGGAAATGGCGCATGACGCCGATCCGGCGTTCACCCGCACCGATCGAATACACAGGGGCGCGACTGGGTTTGTCGGCCGGTGTCTCGCCCGGACAGGCAGGCCGGAACCCGCATGCGGCACAATCGCGGGCTCGCGCTCACCGTTGCAATACACAGGGCTTCGAGTGGCCGCCATGGCGGTTATCCACTTCCGGTCCGGCAGAACCGCCCAGCCACGCGGGCACCCTCACCATTGAAAACCACAGCGCTTCGAGTGATCCGGCGCGCAGGATATCCACATGGGCAAGAATCCGCCGGGCGACAGCGGGTGCGCCCCGGAAGGCGCCGCCGGCCGGCATTCCGCGCCGGAAGGGGCTCATCGGTCGGGCGAGCGCTGATGCTCACCGTCGCAGCGCTTCGAGTAATCGGGAACGCAGGATATCCACATGGACGAGAATCCGCCGAGCGACAGCGGATGCGCGCCCCGGAAGGCGCCGCCGGCCGGCATTCCATGCCGGAAGGGGCTCATCGGCCGGTCGAGCGCTGATGCTCACCGTCGCAGCGCTTCGAGTAATCGGGAACGCAGGATATCCACATGGACGAGAATCCGCCGAGCCATGGCGGAGGGCCTGGAAGCGCCACCGCGCCGCCGGCATTCCGTGCCAGAAGCGGCTCATCGGCCGGTCGAGCGCTGATGCTCACCGTCGAAATACACAGTGCCGCGAGTCGTTTCGGCTGCCGGATATCCACACGGGAGCCCGCGCTATCTTCGCTCACATGCTCGCGTGCGAGCCGGATGTGCACGACGCTTCAGGTGGTGTTGGCTTGGGCTTGGGCGGCCGAATGATCGCATTCTGGTGCGCTGACCGCCTATCGCGTGTCGATGCGCGCCTTTGCGGGCACGTCGAGTCGCTCGCGAACGCGGCGATGCGCGGCAAAATCGGCGCATTGCAGACCATTCCACCGCGCTCACCGTTAGAATGCACGGCCCTTCGGGTGGCAGCCGATGCCGGGATATCCACGTCGAGGCGCATCCGCGATTCGGCCACGATGCGCGCGTTCGGCTAGAATGCGCGGCTCGCCGAACCTCGGCAAAAGTCAGGAAACCCCGCCGGGAAAGGCGCGCCGCGGGATCGGCGCCGACCCTCACCGTCGAATTCCACAGCGTTTCGCCTCGTTCCGCGGGCGAGTTGTCCACAACCCGCTTCATGCACTTCGCATCATCCGGCGACCCTCACCTGTGAAATGCACAGGGCGCCGAGTCGTTTCGGCGTGAGGATATCCACATCCGATCGCACTGCACGACCTTCGTCGAAACATCGGCAGGCGCGGCCCGAGCCTCCACCGGCGGCTATCGGGCAGACACCGGAAAGCCCCGTCCGGACGGCCTCGACGGCACCCTCACCATTCAAATGCACAGCGTTTCGAGTCGCCTCGAGGGTCGGTTATCCACATCCGTCCGGCCAGACTGCTTCGAACGGGCGTGCGCCCTCGTGCCGCGTCATTCGGCAATCGACCGGATGACCGCTGCCGGATTACCGCCAACCAGCACATTCGGCGCAACATCCCGCGTGACGACGGCCCCGGCCGCGACCACCGAGTTCTCGCCCACCGTCACACCGCCGACGATCGTCGCGCCGGCGCCGATCCATACGTTGCGCTCGATCACGATCGGCTTCGCGACGACGAAATCGCGCCGCCGCGAAGGTTCGACGGGATGGCCCGACGTGATGAGGCTGACGTTCGGCCCGATCATCACGTCGTCGCCGATCGCGAGCCCGCCGAGATCGTAGAACGTGCAGTTCTGGTTGACGAACACGTTGCGACCGAGCTTCATGCCGGTGCCGCCCGTCGCATGGAACGGCGGGATCAGCACGAAGCCGTCATCCACCGGCGTGCCGATCAGTTCGCCGAACAATGCGCGGACTTCCGCGGCATCGTCGAATGTCAGGCGGTTGATCCGCGCGGCGATCGCCATCGCCCGCTTGATCTCGGCCACCATCGCCGCCGACTCCGGCGTTCTTCCCGGAATGATCGTGGTGCGATCGTCGTTTGCCATGCGTGAGCTGTCTCCCATGATTTCCCTGTTTCGTGTCGTATCGGCGAATGCGGCCGAATGCGAGTCTTGCTGTGCGCGCGGGCACTGCGGGCGTCACGATGCCGGGCAAGTGACGCCGGCTTCCGCCAGAATTTTTCATCATATTCATAACTAGTATGAATATGACTAGTTATTTACTTACTTCCTTGTCACATCGAGCTTTGCCCGGTTTTCCACTCGAAACGCCACGCGTCCGGCCATCGCTCGTAGATGGCCGCCCCTCGCCGGGCGCCCCTGGCCGGGCGCCCCTGTCCGAACCTCCGGCGCTCGGGTACGCTTGAGCATCCACCGGACCGACAGCTGCACCCAATCACGGAGGCACGATGAAGCTCTACTACTGGCCGAAGACCCGGGCATTCCGGGCGTTGTGGATGCTCGAAGAGCTCGGTGTGGTGTACGAACTCGTGCCGATTGACCTGCGCTCGCACGAACAGGGCAGCGACGCGTTCGTGCAGGTCAACCCGATGGCCAAGCTGCCCGCGCTCGACGACGGCAGCGTGCCGTTCGCCGAATCGGGCGCCGTGCTGCTCTATCTCGCCGACCGCTGCCCGGGTGCCGGGCTCGGCATCGCGCCCGACGATCCGCTGCGCGGCCGCTTTCTCCAATGGATGTTCTTCACGCCGACCTGCCTCGAACCGGCGATGGCCGAAAAATTCACCGGCGCGTCGGGCAATCCGGTCGCATTCGGCTGGGGCAACATCACGCGCGTGCAACGCGCACTCGCGCAAGCGCTCGCCCATCATCCATGGCTCGTCGGCGACCGCTTCACCGCGGCCGACCTGCTGCTCGCCAGCACGCTGAAGATCGCGTTCGACGCGCATCTGCTGCCGCACGAAGGCGTGCTCGGCGACTATGTCGCGCGCGCCGAGGACCGCGACGCATTCCGCCGCGCGGTCGCGATCGAACAGCGCGAAGCGGCGCGCCTGCTGCATGCGTGACGCGTAGCGCGCAGGCGGTGCCGCCAGCCGCCCGCGGGCGTACCTACGCGGCCGTGCCCGGCGCCGCTGCGTCGGCATCGACCACCGCGCCCGGCGAGCCGCGCTCGTCGGTATCGGTGTCGACCGGCACGACTTCATGAAAATGCGTGTAGTCGATGTGCGTGATGCCGTCTTCGTCGTGCATCAGGTCGACATAGCGGTGACGCCAGCGGATTTCGCCATGCACCCATGTGTGACGCGCCTGCATCACCTGCGCGGTCGTCTCGTCCGAGCCTTCGATCGTGATCAGCAACGACGCGTCGCGCGCGGCGAGCGATTCGGGCGTCTCGCCGAACAGCGCGCTCGATTCGTCGATCACGTGCATCAGGTTCCAGCCGAGCAGGAAAATCGGGTGCTCGCTGCGCACGAGCGGCAGGTCGTGGATCTTGCGCAGCGTGTAGCCCTCGTGCGTGCCCTCGATCCGCATCAGCCGCAATTTCGCCTGCGCCTCGGCAATCACGTTCTGGCGCGCGTTCGCGGCGCGCACCATCAGCGTCATCCTGCCGTTCAGCGGCCGGACGATCGCGTAGCGCGCGAACAGGATCTTCGCCTGCGGCCGCGAAAACCGCGCGAACACGAGCCCCGTGGCCAGCGCGATGCCCGACATCCCGATGAAGATCTCGAACGTCGCGACCAGGTGCGCATAGACGGTCTGCGGATGCATGTCGCCGTAGCCGACGGTCGCGAGCGTCTCGACGCTGAAGAAGAACGCGCCGCCGAACCCGGCCGGCGACTGGTTCGCGATCGACGCGTGGCCGAGCAGGTAGAGCATTGCAAAGCCGCCGTTGAGCAGCAGGAACAGCACGGCGAGCGACAGGAAGAAAACGGGCCAGCTCACCGTCAGCGCGCGGTGATAGAGGTCGCGCCAGCCGAGCGGCGGCATCCCGTACGCAATGACCGGGCGTGTGCCCGACCAGATCTTGCGGCCACGGCCGCGGGAGGCTGGGGAGGACGAATCGACATTCATCGCGCGGCGCCGGAAGCAGGAAGGCGATGAGCGTAGCACGCGCGGCTGCGGCCGGGTATGCGTGCCGGTTCGGAATGAGCGTCCGCCGCGCCGCCGGCCGCCAGGCACAAAAAAGCCGGCCGCGGAAGCGGCGGGCTGCGTCGTCAGCGTGCGGACAGGCGCGCGGTGTGCGCGACGCTCACTTCCGGTCGACGATCACCTGGTCGAACGTGCCGCCGTCCGCGAAATGCGTCTTCTGCGCGTTCGCCCAGCTGCCGAAGACCTGCTCGACGCTGAACGTCTTCAGCGGCTTGAACTCGGCAGCATGCTTCTTCAGCACGTTCGCGTCGCGCGGGCGCAGATGGTGCTGCGCGATGATCTCCTGCGCTTCCGGTGTGTACAGGTAGTCGAGATACGCCTGCGCGACCTTGCGCGTGCCCTTCTTGTCGACGACCTTGTCGACGACGGCGACGGGCGGCTCCGCGAGGATGCTCGCCGACGGATACACGGCGTCGAACTGCGCGCCCGACGCACCGGTGTCCATTAGCGCGACCTCGTTCTCGAACGTGACCAGCACGTCACCGATGCCGCGCTGCGTGAACGTCGTCGTCGCGCCCCGGCCGCCGGAGTCGAGCACCGGCACGTTGCGGAAGATCGCCTTCTCGAAGTCGATCGCCTGCTGGTCGGTCGCGCCCTTCTGCTTCTGGAAGCCCCATGCGGCGAGATACGCATAACGACCGTTGCCCGACGTCTTCGGGTTCGCGATGATCACCTGGACACCCGGCTTCGCGAGATCGCTCCAGTCCTTGATCGCCTTCGGGTTGCCCTTGCGCACCAGGAACACCATCGTGGTCGAGTACGGCGAGCTGTTGTCCGGGAAACGCGCACGCCAGTCCTTCGGCAGCAACTGGCCGCGCTCAGCGAGCAGGTCGATGTCGTTCGGCTGGTTCATCGTCACGACGTCGGCCTGCAGCCCCTGCAGCACCGACAGCGCCTGCGCGCTCGACGCGCCGTGCGACTGCTTGATCGCGACCGTCTCGCCGGTCTTCTGCTTGTACGCGGCGGCAAAGCCCGTGTTGATGTCCTTGTACAGCTCGCGCGTCACGTCGTACGACACGTTCAGGATCGACGTATCCGCGTGCGCGGCCGACGCCGCCACGACCAGCGCCGCCGCCGCGCCCGTGTGCAGCCAGCGGCCGATCCCCTTCATGCTTGCCATCGTGATATGCCCCGCTTCCAGTGGTGGTGAATGTGCGTGACGGCACGCGTACGCGCTGTCATCGAAACGTAAGCGGGCATTCTAGCGGCCGGGCGCGGCGCGCTTTCCAATCAGTCGTGGAAAGCAAATCTCGATTCCTGCTAAACGGCGGCGGACACTCGCGTGCGCATCGAATCCGGTGTTAAGATCGCCGCTCAGCCCATTCACGGTTCCTCCATGTCCGCTGCCCTGCGCTCGCTTCCGATCCTCGCCGCCGTCGCGGCAGGTGCGCGCGCGGCCGGGCTGAAACTGAAAAAACGACTCCTCGACTGACGGGGACGTCGCGTCCCGTCAGGCGAATGCCGGACGGGATGCCCGCAGGTCGTTTCATTCTCCTTGCACGCATGCCTCGCTCCGGCCCTCCGCCGGCGGAACGGTTCCTTCCCACTCCGTTTCCACCATGAGGCTTTGCATGAACACACGTTTCGAAGGTATCTGGCTGCCGATCATCACGCCGTTCCACCACGGCGAAGTCGACCATGCCGCGCTCGCGCGACTCGCGCGCCACTATGCGGACGCAGGCATCGCGGGCTTCGTCGCGGGCGCGACGACGGGTGAAGGCGTGCTGCTCGACGCACGCGAACAGGACGCCGTGTTCGCGACGCTGCGCGACGCGGCGCCCGGACTGCCGATCGTCGTCGGGCTGACCGCGAGCGCGACGCATTTCGCGGCCGCGCGTGCGCGCGAACTCGCGGAGTTGCGGCCGGACGGGCTGCTCGTCACGCCGCCCGTGTACGTGCGGCCGACGCAGGATGGCATCCGCCGCCACGTCGAGGCGATCGTCGACGCGGCCGACCTGCCGGTGCTCGTCTACAACATCCCGTACCGCACCGGCGTGAACGTCGAACTGGACACGCTGCAGGCGCTTGCGCGCGACCCGCGCGTCGCGGGCATCAAGGAATGCGGCGGCACGCTCGACCGGATGAGCCGGCTCGTGCACGACACGCCGCTCGCGATCCTGTCCGGCGACGACAACCAGAACTTCGCGGCGATGTGCGCCGGTGCGCACGGCGCGATCGCGAGCAGCGCGCACGTGCTGCCCGACTGGCATGTGCGCATCCATGCGCTGCTGCGCGACGGCCGGCTCGCCGATGCGCGGCACCTGTCGGTCGCGTTGCAGCCGCTCGTCGCGGCGCTGTTCGCGGAGCCGAATCCGGCACCGGTGAAGGCCGTGCTGGCCGCGCAAGGGTGGTGCGAGGACGGGTTGCGGCTGCCGTTCGTGCCGGCGAGCGAAGGGTTGCGGGAGCGGCTGGCCGCGCTCTGCGCGGAACTGGACGAAACCGCACCGGACGCCGCAGCGGCATGACCCGCGACGCCCCGTGAAGCGCCGGCGACCGACGGCTTTCGTGCCGACAAATCGCTTCAAACTGTCAGAACGAGAGACAGGCTGTACCGTGCAAGATGGGTATCGGCCGTCACGAGCTGAAGCGGCTCGAGCCATGCCTGCGCGACCAGCAAGCGATCGAACGGATCGCGATGGTGGTGCGGCAAATCGCGCACTGCCGCGCCATGCACGGCACGAACCGGTAACTCGCGAATCCCGCTCGAGCCGATCGCGCGGATCAGCTTGCCGACGTCGGTATCGAGCTTCCCCAAGCCGGCCTTGATGGCGGCCTCCCAGCTACTCGCGCTGCTGACGAAACGCTCGTCGGCGGCCGAAATCAGTCAGCGCGCCCGTGCGCTGAGCTTGGGGTCATCGGTCACGATCCACAACAAGACGTGCGTGTCGAGCAACAACCGCATCAGCGCCCTTCGAACGCATCCAGCAGGTAATCGGGCAGCGGCGCATCGAAATCGTCCGCGATCCGGGCCTGCCCTTGCAGGACACCGAACCGAACGGGCGGATTGGCAGACACGAGTCGACCGGCTGACGCCCCGTCGCCGCGGATCGTGGTATCTGCCCGTTGGGCCGGATCGACCGCACCGGCACCGGGCGTATTCGCGTTTTGCATGACGACCTCCGTTTCAAGTGATCGTCACTGTAGTCAGGTTCACCCGATCGATCCATTCGGCCAATCGGCAGAGGGATTGCCGAACCGCAACCCGCGGCGGCAATCGAACGTTTCGTCACGCCGCCAGCGCCGCCACCGCCCCCTCCGTCGCATCCCGCACCGCCTGCGTCACGATCCACGCGAGCCGGTCGACGGTCGGCGTCGCCGACGACGTGCGCCGCAGCAGGATCAACGGCAGGCTCGGCAACGCAGGCAATCCGAGCGAAGCCGCATCGAGCACGCGCACCGACGCGGGCAGTCCGTAATGCGAACGCACCGTCAGCCCGAGGCCGGCCGCCGCCGCGGCCCATAACCCGGCGAGACTCGGCGTCGTGAATGCAACGCGCCACGGCACGCCCGCGCGGTCGAGCGCATCGGTCGCCGCGCCGAAGAACCGGCACGGCCGGTCGAACACGACGAGCGGCAGCGCCTCGCCCGCGGCACGGCCGCCCGCCGAGGCGTGCGCGGCAGCCGCCCCGACTTCCGCCCCTTCGTCGGCCCCACCCGGCACGCCGAACCCGCCCGCCCCCGCCGCCCCGACCCACTGCATCGGCACCTGCGCGATCACCTCGCTGTCGATACCCGGCCGCGACAGCAGCGCAGCCGACACCGGATCGCCCCACACCAGCGCGAGATCGAGCTGGTTCGCGTCGAGCCGGTCGAGCAGGTCGGCATTGCGCGCCACGCGCGCCTCGATCCTCACCTTCGGATGCGCGCGCGCGAACCGCCCGAGCACGTCGGGCAAAATCGCCTCGCCGAAATCCTCCTGCAACCCGACGCGCACCCAGCCGTCGAGATTGACGCCGCGCACGGCCGCGGCCGCCTCGTCGTTCAGCTCGATCATCCGCCGCGCATAACGCAGCATCGCGTCGCCGGCATCGGTCAGCGCAAGCCCGCGCCCGGATTTCACGAACAACGGCGTGCCGGCCTGCTCCTCGAGCTTGCGGATCTGCGCGCTCACCGCCGACGACGAGCGCGCGACACGGTCGGCCGCCTTCGCGAAACTGCCGAGATCCACGCCCGCGACGAGGCTGCGCAGCGCCGCCACGTCGAAGTTGGGCCGGGCCAGCGCGGCATCGGCCAGCGCGAGCGACTCGCCGCCGCCGCGTGGAATGTCTTGTCCGGGCATTTCAACCATCCTGTTTTATCGAACGATTCATCAAGAACTTTCCGATTTTCAGGATGAATGTAGGTCGCCAGACTGTGGATGTCAATTTCCAACCGGGCCTGCCGCCATGGATACCACCTGCATCGCCTCCCCCTCCTCGCCCGCCCGCGATGTACGCGGCCCGGCCCATCGCTGGCGCGTGCTGGCCGCCGGCGTGGCCGCGAACATGAGCTTTTCGGCCGCGGCGGCCGGCATCCCGACCACCGCCGTGTGGATGCGCTCGGCCTATCACCTCGACAACGGCGCACTCGGCCTCGTGCTCGGCGCGCTCGGCTTCGGCGTCGCGCTGTCCGAGCTGCCGTGGGGGATCGCCGCCGACCGCTTCGGCGATCGCCGCGTGCTGCTGACCGGGCTCGTCGCGACGGCCGCGATGCTCGCGCTGATGGTGTGCACGATCGTCCCGAGCGCGCACGCGGTGCCGCCGCTGGCGCGCGTCGTCGTGGCGATGTGCTGCGTCGGCCTGCTCGGCGGCAGCGTGAACGGATCGAGCGGACGCGCGGTGATGCGCTGGTTCGGCGAGCGCGAACGCGGGCTCGCGATGAGCATCCGCCAGACGGCCGTGCCGCTCGGCGGCGGCGTCGGCGCGGCGCTGCTGCCGTCGCTCGCATCGCACCTGGGCTTCGCGGCGGTATTCGGTGCGCTGATGCTGCTGTGCGCCGGGTCGGCCGTGCTGACCTGGCGCTGGCTGCACGAACCGCCCGCCGAACCGGCTGTCGCACACGGTGCCGCGCATCGACCGGCCGCTCGGCCGCAACCCACGCAACCCACGCAACCCGCGCAACCCACGCAACCCGCGCAACCCGCGCAACCCACGCAACCCACGCAACCCGCGCGGCTCGCGCACGGCCCGCTCGCGAGCGCCCGCGTGTGGCGCATCGTGCTCGGCATCGGCCTGCTGTGCGCGCCGCAGTTCGCGGTGCTCACGTTCGCGACGGTGTTCCTGCACGACTTCGGCAGGCTCGGCCTCGCCGGCATCAGCGCGGCGATGGTCGTGTTGCAACTCGGCGCGATGGTGATGCGCGTCTGGAGCGGCCGCCATACCGACCGGCACGGCAACCGGCGCGCGTACCTGCGCGGCTCGGTGCTCGTCGCGGCCGGATCGTTCACGCTGCTTGCCGCCGCGACGGCCGGCAGCCCGCACGTGCCGCTCGCCGCGATCGTCGCGATTCTGGTGTTCGCGGGCGTGTGCGTATCGGCGTGGCATGGCGTCGCGTACACGGAGCTCGCGACGCTCGCGGGTGCGAACCACGCGGGCACCGCGCTCGGGATGGCGAACACGGTCGTCTACCTCGGGCTGTTCGCGACGCCGCTCGCGATCCCGCCGCTGCTCGCCGTCAGTTCGTGGAGCGCGGTCTGGCTCGCGGCCGCGCTGGTCGCCGGCGCGACCTATCCGCTGTTCGCCACGCGCTAGCGGCACGCGGGCACCGCGGCCCCGCCACGACGCCCGCATCCCGATCAGGCCGCTTCGCGCGCCAGCGCGCGGCGCACGGCCGGCCGGTCGGCCTCACGCTGCGCATGCGCGGTCCATGCGGGGTGCCGCGCCATGTCGAGCCCGATCGCGACACCCCAGCGATACAGCACGAACAGGAACGGATCGACGATCGAATGCGCGCCCGGCTCGGCCCACGTGCGGCCGTCGGCGAGCGCGGCTTCGATCGTCTCGTTCGCGGCTTCGATCACGCCGCGCCCGTGCGTGCTGACTGCCCCGTGCAGCGCGGGATCGCCGATGAAGCGGCCCGGCCGCCACAGCGCACCGTAGCCGACGCCATGCACCCAGCCGACCAGCCAGGCGAGCCATTCGTGGCATCGCGCCTCGCGCAGCGGGTCGCCGAGCGGCAGCAGTTGCGCGTCCGGATAACGGCGCGCGAGATACGTGAGGATCGCGGGCGTTTCGGTCAGCACGCGCGGCTCGCCCGGAATCTCGAGCACGGGCACGCGTGCCTTCGCGTTGATCGCGAGATAACGCGCTTCGAGGTTCTGCTGCTTCTGCACGGAGACGATCTCGACGTCGAACGGCGCGCCGGTTTCCTCCAGCGCGATGTGAGCGGCGAGCGAGCAGGCGCCCGGCGAAAGATAGAGACGATATGCGTTCATGGTGGCGTGGCCCGACGGGACTGTGGAAGACGGAACCGAGTGTAGGAACGCGTGCATGCCCGCTGCAAACGATGAATTGTCGTGCTCGGGCATTAGTGCTACTAATACCCGCATGAAACGCATCCACCTTCCTCCGCTGCAGACGCTGCGCGCGTTCGAGACCGCCGTGCGGCTGCAGAGCTTCACGCGCGCGGCCGACGCGCTCGCGCTCACGCAAGGCGCCGTCAGCCAGCACATCCGCGCGCTCGAGGCGCAGCTCGGCTACCCGCTCTTCACGCGCGAGCGCAACGGCGCGACGCCGACGCACGCAGCACACGCGCTCGCGCTGCAGGTGCGCCAGGGCCTCAGCGTGCTCGAGCGCGCGTTCGAGCCGGCCCTCGCCACGCGCAGCCGCCCGCGCACCTGCGACGTCACGCTGAACGTCAGCGTGCTGCCGAGCGTCGCCGAACGCTGGCTCGCGCCGCGCCTGCCGCGCTTCTCGGCCGTGCATCCGCACATCGCGATCGCGCTGCACCCGGACGTGGCGCTCGCGCCGCTGCGCAAGCGCGACCGCATCGACGTCGCGCTGCGCTACGGGCCCGGCACGTGGCCGGGCGTGGTCGCCGAGAAGCTGATGAACGAGACGATCTTCCCGGTCGCGAGCCCCGCGTACCGCAATCGCGACGGCGTCGCACCGCGCACGCCGGCCGATCTCGTGCGCGCTACGCTGCTGCGCCATCCCGCGCAGCCGTGGGAACCGTGGCTCCAGGCCGCGCGGCTCGACCTCACCGAATCCGCGCGTGCGCCGCGTTTCAGCGATGCGAACGCGCTGATCGACGCAACCTTGAAAGGGCGCGGCGTCGCCCTCGCGCGCCGCTCGCTGATCGAGCCCGAACTCGCGGACGGCACGCTCGTGCGCGTATCGTCGGTGCGCGTGACCGACGTGTATGCGCACTACGTCGTGTGGCGCCCCGGCCATCCGCACGAATCGGCGATCCGAACCTGGCTCGACTGGCTGCGCAGCGAAGTGCGGCGGCGCACGCCGCGGCACTGACGCAACACGATCGGTTGCTCGCGTTCATCGTCAACGGTCAGGCTGCCTTGGACGCGCTCACGCATCGCATCGCGCGCCCGGGTAAAAGTGCCCGCCTCGCAACGTCCGCCGGGAAATATTGCGCGCCCGCCACGCCGTGCAAGCGGATGGTCAGGATATCGAAAGCAATCCGCGATCACGCGACGGTCGCAAACGATTCACCGAAACGTCGCATCGCACCGGCATACTCGAAAACGTTTCCCGATCAGCCTGCCAGGAGAGAAGTCATGCGTCGCGTTTCCGCCGTCGTCGTTTTTTGTGCCGCCGCTTTCGTCGCCGCCTGCAGCGACGACGCGCCGCACGACGCACACACGACCGACGCGTCCCAGCAGGCCGGCGCATCGGCCGGCTCCGCCAGCGCATTCAACCGCGATGCAACCGCGAACGCCGCCGCGTCCGACGCAGCGCCGCTCGCGCCGCCCGTCGTGCACTACCCGCCCGATGACGACGACGACGCGAAACCCGCGGCGAATGCGGCCGCGTCGAGTGCCGCCGCGTCGTCGCCGGGCTGATCCCGCCGCTTCCGTCCCCCGACCGCAGAACCGAGGTGAAATAACATGACGTCATCGAGCCGCCGCCGTTTCCTGCATACCGTCGCACAATCCGCGGGCGCCGCCGTCGCGCTCAACGCCTTCCCCGAATCGATCCGCCGCGCGCTCGCGATTCCCGCCGCGCGCGGCACCGGCACGATCCGCGATGTCGAGCACATCGTCGTGTTCATGCAGGAAAACCGCTCGTTCGATCATTACTTCGGACACCTGCGCGGTGTGCGCGGCTACAACGACCGCTTCCCGATCCCGCTGCCCAACGGCAAGCCGGTGTGGTACCAGCCGTCGAAGGCCGACCCGGGCAAGCCGGTGCTGCCGTTCCGGCTGAACACGCTGACGACGAGTGCGCAGTGCGTCGGCGATCTCGACCACTCGTGGTACAAGACGCACGCGGCGATCGACGGCGGCCGCTACGACCAGTGGCCCGCGAACAAGACCGACATGACGATGGGCTATCACGTGCGCGAGGACATCCCGTTCCATTACGCGCTCGCCGATGCGTTCACCGTGTGCGACAACTATTTCTGCTCGCTGCCGGGGCCGACGCACCCGAACCGGTCGTACCTGATGACGGGCACCGTCGACCCGACCGGCAAGTTCGGCGGCCCGCTGCTCGACAACAGCGACTATGTCGACGGCGACGGGCCGCCCGCCTACCAGCTGCTGTCGTGGACGACCTTTCCCGAACGTCTGGAAGCGCGCGGCGTGTCGTGGCAGATCTACCAGCAGGGCACGATGGGCAACGATCCGTACAACGGCAACTACGGCACGAACGTGCTGCAGAACTTCGCGAACTTCATCGACGCGAAGCCCGGTTCGTCGCTGTACCAGCGCGCGCAGACGGTGCGCACGCTCGACGACCTGAAGAACGACGTGATCAACGACCGGCTGCCGCAGGTGTCGTGGCTGTGCCCGCCGGCGGCGTTCTCCGAGCATCCGAAGTACACGCCCGCGTACGGCGCGAACTACACGTCGCAGATTCTAGACGCGCTCACGTCGAACCCGGACGTATGGCGCAAGACGGTGCTGTTCATCATGTACGACGAGAACGACGGCTTCTTCGACCACATCGTGCCGCCTCAGCCGCCGACGTCGGCCGCGCAAGGCGCGTCGACCGTGACGACCGACGGCGAGCTGCACACGGTCGTGAACCCCGGCCGCGGCGGCAGCTACACGGCCGACGGCCTGCCGTACGGCCTCGGGCCGCGCGTGCCGATGACGGTCGTGTCGCCGTGGACGAAGGGCGGCTTCGTGTGCTCGCAGGTGTTCGACCACACGTCGGTGATCCGCTTCATCGGCGAGCGTTTCGGCGTCGACGAACCGAACATCACGCCGTGGCGCCGCACGGTCTGCGGCGACCTCACCGCCGCATTCGACTTCCGCTCGTCCGACGCGTCGTTCCCGCCGCTGCCCGACACGAGGCAGTACCGCTCGATCGCCGACCGGCAGTGCACGTCGCAGCCCGCGCCGACCGTGCCCGCGACGCCGTCGCCGGTCGACCCGCAGGAGCCCGGCGTGCGGCCGGCGCGTGCGCTGCCGTACGAGCTGCACGTGAACGCGAGCCTTGACGGCAGGACGCGGCTGCGCATCGAATTCGCGAACCGCGGCAACCAGGGCGCGCACTTCCACGTGTACACGACGAACCGCACCGACGGCCCGTGGCGCTACACCGTCGGCGCACGCCGCGTGCTGCATGCGGACTTCGACCTGACGACGACGAACGGCGCGTACACGTTCTCGGTGTACGGGCCGAACGGCTTCGTGCGCATGTTCTCGGGCAACGTGTCGACCACGGCCACCCATCGCAATCCTGCGCAGCCGGAAGTGAAGGCCGGCTACGACGTCGCGAACGGGAACCTGTACCTGAAGCTGCGCAACCCCGGCGGGGCTCACGTCACGCTGACGCTGACCGACAACGCATACGGCGCGCCGTCGCGGCAGGTGACGCTGCATGGCGGTGACGAACGCGTCGAGCAGTGGTCGCTCGCGGCGAGCCACCAATGGTATGACGTGACGGTGAGCGACGGCGCGGCCGGCACGTTCTCGCGCCGTTTCGCGGGCCACGTCGAGAACGGCCGACCGAGCTATTCGGATCCGGCGGCGGTGCGGCCCGTGTCCGCGGCGTAAGCGCAACGGCACGGCATGGCGCGGCACCCGCCGCGCCGCACGGATCGCCCGCCCGGCCCGTCGGAATCAGATCGCGTGCGCGAGCACGCGATCGACGAGCGCGGCCTCGAAGCCGTCGTCCGCGTCGCGAAAGCGCAGCGGCGCCGCGCAGTGGACGAGCGTGTCGATGAAGTACTTCGCGCGCGGCCACGGCCCGAAGCCGGCCGCGGTGTTGATGTGCCCGGCGTCGCCGAGGTTCACGAACGCGCTGCCCAGGTGCTGCGCGAGCGTGCGCGCGTCGGCAAGCGGCATCCACGGATCGGTCTCGCTGCCGATCACGATCGACGGCACGGCGAGCCGGCGCGCGTCGAACGGCCCGGCAAACGTGAATTTCTTCGGACTGGCGGGCGCGACGAGCAGCACGCCTGCGACATCGCCCGTACGCGGCCACTGCGCGAGCGCATGCGCGGTCGCGAGGCAGCCGAAGCTGTGCGCGGCCAGCACGAACGGCCCGCGTTCGCGGTCGAGCAAGGTGCGCACCGATTGCGCCCAGCGCGCGAGATCGGGCGCATCCCAGTCGTCCTGCTCGACGCGCAGCGAGCGCGGGAACTGCCGTTCGAGCCAGGTCTGCCAGTGAGCGCCTTCGCTGCCGTGCAGGCCCGGGACGGTAACGAGGCGCGGCGGCCACGCCGATTTGCTGCATGCGCGCATGATTGCCCTCGCTTGCTTGAAGACGGGATTCGATTGTGGCGCGGCGCGCCCGGCGGCCGAACCAATATTTTGTGCTTTGCTTTTGCGCGGGGCGGCCCTCCGCGGGGCGGCCACGCCGGTCGCCCACGCCGATCGCCCGCCCCGCGCACCGGCGCGCGATGCGCCGCGAAACCGTAGAATGTGGGCTTCCCGTCAGCTTCACACGGAACCGGGGCCGGGCGCCGATGCGCGCCGGGCGCCCGGTCGTCAGGAGACGCCCGATGTCCGCTACGCCCGCCGGCGCGCCGCGCCCGGCTCCGCTCGCCGTTCCCGTGACGCGCCTCGCTGGCGCGCGCGCAGTCGTCCAATGAAGATCCTGTTCCATTCCCCGCACCAGGAAGCAGGCGCGTGGCGCGACGAGATCGCGCATGCGCTGCCGGAAGCCGAACTGCGCGCGTGGCAGCCGGGCGACACGGCCGCCGCCGATTACGCGCTCGTCTGGCGCGCGCCGCGCGAATTCTTCACCCCGCGCGACGGCCTGCGCGCGATCTTCAACCTCGGCGCCGGCGTCGACGCGCTACTCGCGCTCGACCGCGCGCAACCGGGCACGCTGCCGCCGCACGTGCCGCTCGTGCGCCTGGAAGATTCGGGCATGGCGCAGCAGATGGTCGAATACGTGACGCACGCGGTGCTGCGCTACCTGCGCCGCTTCGACGAATACGACGCGCAGCAGCGCGAGCGCCGCTGGCAGCCGCTCGAGCCGCATGCGCGCGCCAGCTTCACCGTCGCCGTGCTCGGCCTCGGCGTGCTCGGCGCGCAGGTCGCGCTCGCGCTCGCCGCGCTCGGCCTGCCCGTGCGCGGCTACAGCCGCAGCGCGAAGCAGCTCGACGGCGTCACGACCTTCGCCGGCGACGGTGCGTTCGATGCGTGCATCGACGGCGCGAAGGTGCTCGTCAACCTGCTGCCGAGCACGCCCGACACCGACGGCATCCTGTCGTCCCGCACATTCGCGCGGCTCGCGCCCGGTGCGTATGTCGTCAACGTCGCGCGCGGCGCGCATCTCGTCGAGGCCGACCTGCTCGACGCGCTCGCGAGCGGCCGGATCGCCGCCGCGACGCTCGACGTGTTCCACCAGGAGCCGCTGCCCGACGATCACCCGTTCTGGCGCGCGCCGCGCATCACGATCACGCCGCACAGCTCGGCCGAGACGCTGCGCGCGGAGGCCGTCGAGCAGATCGCCGGCAAGATCCGCGCGCTCGAGCGCGGTGAGCGCATCGGCGGCATCGTCGACTACACGCGCGGCTACTGAACCTGCAAGCAAACCTGGAGACAACCATGACGTTCCCCACCGCCGTCAAGATCGTCGAAGTCGGCCCGCGCGACGGGCTGCAGAACGAGAAGACCTTCGTGCCGACCGACGTGAAGATCGCGCTCGTCGACCGGCTGTCGCGCGCCGGCTTCCGCAACGTCGAGGCCGCGTCGTTCGTGTCGCCGAAATGGGTGCCGCAGATGGCCGACGGCGCCGACGTGATGGCCGGCATCGAGCGCCGCGCGGGCACCGTGTACTCGGTGCTCACCCCGAACCTGAAGGGCTTCGAGAATGCGCTCGCCGCGCGCGCCGACGAAGTCGTGATCTTCGGTGCGGCCAGCGAGGCGTTCTCGCAGCGGAACATCAACTGCAGCATCGCCGAGAGCATCGCGCGCTTCGAGCCCGTCGCGAAGGCGGCGAAGGATGCGGGCGTGCGGCTGCGCGGCAGCGTGTCGTGCACGCTCGGCTGCCCGTACCAGGGCGAAGTGCCGGTCGCATCGGTCGTCGACGTCGTCGAGCGCTTCGCGGCGCTCGGCTGCGACGAGATCGACATCGCCGATACGATCGGCGTCGGCACGCCGAAGCGCACGCGCGAAGTACTGTCGGCCGTCACGCGCGTGTTCCCGCGCGAACGCCTGTCGGGCCACTTCCACGACACCTACGGCCAGGCACTCGCGAACATCTACGCGGCGCTGTTCGAAGGGATCGAGATCTTCCACGCGTCGGTCGCGGGCCTCGGCGGCTGCCCGTACGCGAAGGGCGCGACCGGCAACGTCGCGACCGAGGACGTGCTGTACCTGATGCAGGGCCTCGGCATCGACACCGGCGTCGATCTCGCGCAGGTCGTCGCTGCCGGCGACTTCATCTCGAACGCGATCGGCCGCGCGAACGTGTCGCGCGCCGGTCGCGCATTGCTCGCCAAGGCGCAGAGCGCGGCCGACGCCGCGAACTGCGTATAACCCCGGTATTCGATGGATTCCTCAACATGACGACACCCGCTTCATTCGATTCCCTCCCCGATTCCGCGCGACGCGTCGCGCTGCTGCTGCGCGAGCGCGGCCATGCGAAAGGCATCGTGATGCTCGCCGAAACCGGCAAGACGTCGGCCGAGGCCGCGGCCGGGCTCGGCTGCTCGGTCGCGCAGATCGCGAAGTCGATCCTGTTTCGCCGCCAGTCGGACGGCGCGCCGGTGCTCGTGGTCGCGAGCGGCGTCAATCGCGTCGACGAGAAGAAGGTCGCCGCGCAGGTCGGCGCGGTCGGCCGCGCGGACGCGAAGTTCGTGCGCGACAACACCGGCTATGCGATCGGCGGCGTCTGCCCGATCGGCCATCTCGTCGAACCCGTCACGCTGATCGACGCCGACCTGCTCGAGCTCGACAGCCTGTGGGCGGCCGCCGGCCATCCGCACGCGGTGTTCAACCTGTCGCCGAACGAACTGGTGTCGCTGACGGGCGCGCCGGTCGCGGACGTCGCATTGCGGGAATCCGCATGAGCGACGTCGTGGCACCGATCGGCACGGTGGCCTCGCCGTGCACCGACGTATGCCGGATCGATCCGCGCACCGACTGGTGCGCGGGTTGCCTCCGTACGCGCGACGAGATCAAGGGATGGCGCTCGTCGGATGACGACGCGAGGCGCGTGCTGCTCGCGCGGCTCGATGCGCGGCGGCGCCTGATTGCGAGGAGCGGCGCATAAAAAAAAAGCCGTTCAGCCTGACGGGCGAACGGCATCGAGATCGGAATCCTGTGAACGTGATCAACGTCACAGCCCGCATCATACGAGCGACGCGCACCGCTCGCATCGGGTGTTTCCCTACAACTTCTTACAGCGTCTTCCACGCGTGCGCGGGCTCCGCTTTTGCTCGCCATGCGCACGCCATCCGCGCGCAATATCCGCTCCCGAAACTCGCATTCGACGCGCCGCCGTGACACCCGCCGCGACGCCGAATCGTACGACCGTTTCAGTTGCCGACCGCCGCGCGACGCGCGGGCACGATGCGCCAGCCGAGATTCACGCCGGCCGCCGCGAGCAGGATCAGCAGCGCGCCGAGCACCTGCGTCCACGCGAGCGTCTGCCCGAACGCGAAGTGATCGACGACGATCGCGACGACCGGATAGACGAACGACAGCGCGCCGGTCATCGCGGTCGGCAGCTTCTGGATCGCGCCGTACAGCAGCACGTACATCAGGCCCGTGTTGACGACGCCGAGCACGATCAGGTCGAGCCACTGCCCGGCCGTCGCGGGCAGCGTGCCGAAGTGGGCGAACGGCGCGAGCAGCACGATGCCGATACCGGCCTGCAGCAACGCGAGCAGGTGCGGCGGCGTCCCCTTCAGGTGCTTCGTGACGATCGACGAGATCGCATACAGGAACGCCGCGCCGAGCGACAGCGCGACGCCCTCCAGATATTCGCCCGGCACCGCGAGCACGGCCGGCTCGACGCGCACCACGGCGACGAGCCCGACGAACGCGAGCGCGAGCCACGCGAGCGTCGACGCGGTGATCCGCTCGCGGAACACGATCGCGCCGAGCGCGACGAGCATGAACGGCTGCGTGTTGTAGACGGCGGTCGCCATCGAGATCGATGCACGCGAATAGGCGGCGAACAGCAGCAGCCAGTTCGCGACGATCGCGATGCTGCCGAGCGTCGCGAGCGCGAGCATCCGCGGCGAGAACAGCGCGCGGCGCAGGAAGCCGAATGCCGCGCAGACGATCGCGAGCGTCGCGGCACCGAACAGGCAGCGGAAGAACACGACGTTCGTCAGCGGCTGCTGCGACGACATCACGAGCCAGCCGATCGTGCCGGACATCAGCATCGCGACGACCATCTCGGCGGCACCGCGGCGAATTTCATTCGAGGCCATCATGAACTCCATTGAAAGAGAGTGGATGACCTCGATTCTAGAAACTTGCTTTCGCCGCAACCACGGCTAAACTGAAGCGAATCAGCCGATTGACCTTCGAAAGCAAAGCGATCATGCCGAAACGCCTTTCCCCGCCCGCCGTCGCGTCGCTCGACGCGACCGACCGCGCGATCCTCGCGGCGCTGGCCGACGACGCGCGTATCGCAACCAGTGAACTCGCCCGGCAGATCGGGCTGTCGGCCCCCGCGACCGCCGATCGTGTGCGGCGGCTCGAGGCCCAAGGCGTGATCGCCGCGTTCACCGTCGAGCTCGACCCGCGCGCGCTCGGCTACACGCTGCAGGCGATCGTCCGCGTGAAGCCGCTGCCCGGCCAGTTGCATCTCGTCGAAGAGATGCTGCGCCGGATTCCCGAATTCGTGGAGTGCGACAAGGTCACCGGCGACGACTGCTTCATCTGCCGGCTCTACCTGCGCACGATCGCGCACCTCGACGACATCCTGTCGAAAGTGACGGAGCGCGCCGAGACGAGCACCGCGATCGTGAAATCGACGCCGGTGCCGCGCCGGCTGCCGCCGCTCGTCGAGGACGACGGCGCGCACCGCTGAGCAGCCGGCACGCGCCGCCCGCGTGCCGTCAGGAAGCCGCGTCGCGCGCCTCGAAGAACGCGAGCAGTTCGTCGATCAGCGCGACGGGCGCCTCTTCCGGAATGTAGTGCCCGCACTCGAGCGCGCGGCCGCTGACGTCGCGCGCGACGCGGCGCCATTCGTCGAGCGGATCGAAGCAGCGGCCGACGATCCCGTGCTCGCCCCACAGCACGCGCAGCGGGCACGCGACCTTGTTGCCGCGCTCGAGATCCGCACGGTCGTGCTCGAGATCGATCGTCGCGGATGCGCGGTAGTCCTCGCACATCGCATGCACGGCGCCCGGCTGCGCGAGCGCGGCCCGGTACGCGGCGAGCGCCTCGGGCGCGAACGGCGCGAGCCCGGCGGACCGGTTGCCCATCACGCGTTCGATGTAGGCATCGGTATGCGCGCCGACCAGCGTCTCGGGCAGCGGCTCCGGCTGAATCAGGAAGAACCAGTGGAAATACGCGGTCGCGAACGCGCGATCGGTTTTCTCGTACATCGCGAGCGTCGGCGCGATGTCGAGCAGCATCATCCGCTCGACGGCATCCGCATGATCGAGCGCGAGCCGGTGCGCGACCCGCGCGCCGCGATCGTGCGCGCATACATGGAATTGCTCGAAGCCGAAATGCCGCATCACGGCGACCTGGTCGGCCGCCATCGCACGTTTCGAATACGGTGCGTGCTGCGCGTCGCTCGGCGGCTTGCCCGACGCGCCGTAACCGCGCAGGTCGGTGGCGATCACCGTGAAATGATTCGCGAGCGTCGCGGCAACGCGATGCCAGATCATGTGGGTTTGCGGATGTCCGTGCAGCAACAGGAGCGGCGGACCCGCGCCTCCTTTGACACCGAAAATGTCGGTGTCCTGCACCGTCACGCGAAACGGTGCAAACGCCTCAAACGACATGGTTTGTTTCTCGTTGGTTTGTTATGGCGGTTATTTTAGGAGCGCCGGCGCGTCTTCACAGCGCGGTAAACACCAGAATCCCTAGAAAGAGAACACTCACTCGATTGCCGCCACACCGCGCGATTTGCTAAGCTCGCGTAGAATCGCACGATCGTTCGTATTAATAAGGACGACCTCGTTTTGCAGCTTCGCTTTACCGCTTCGTTCCGCAGCTACACTCGAATGACCGTTCGACCGCAAAGCATGGCGGCGGCGCGACCGCGGCCGCCCCTGGAGACTGGAGACATTACATGGCATTGCCCACCGTCCTGCAGAACCTGACGCTGCCCGTCATCGCGTCGCCGATGTTCATCGTCAGCTACCCCGAACTCGTGCTCGCGCAATGCAAGGCGGGCATCGTCGGTTCGTTCCCCGCGCTCAACGCCCGTCCGGCCGAACTGCTCGACGAGTGGCTCACGCAGATCCAGTCCGAGCTGGCCGACCACAAGGCGAAGCACCCCGACGCCGTGATCGGCCCGATCGCGGTCAACCAGATCGTCCATCAGTCGAACACGCGGCTCGAGCACGACGTGCGCGTGTGCGTCGAGCACAAGGTGCCGATCTTCATCACGAGCCTGCGCGCGCCGGCGCGCGAGATCGTCGACGCGGTGCACAGCTACGGCGGCATCGTGCTGCACGACGTGATCAACCTGCGTCACGCGCAGAAGGCGCTCGAAGCCGGTGTCGACGGGTTGATCCTCGTCGCGGCCGGCGCAGGCGGCCACGCGGGCACGACGTCGCCGTTCGCGCTCGTCGGCGAAGTCCGCAAGATCTTCGACGGCCCGATCGTGCTGTCCGGCTCGATCGCGAACGGCGGCTCGATCCTCGCCGCGCAGGCAATGGGCGCCGATTTCGCGTACATGGGCACGCGCTTCATCGCGACGCAGGAAGCGCACGCGATCGACGACTACAAGCACGCGATCCTGAACGCGAAATCGTCGGACATCATCTACACGAACCTCTTCACGGGCGTGCACGGCAACTACATCCGCGAGAGCATCGAGAAGGCGGGCCTCGATCCGGACGCGCTGCCGGAATCCGACAAGACCAAGATGAATTTCGGCGGCGACAAGACGAAGGCGTGGAAGGACATCTGGGGCGCCGGCCAGGGCGTCGGCCTGATGGACGACCTGCCGAGCGTGGGCGCGCTCGTCGAGCGCCTGAAGCGCGAGTACGACGACGCGAAGGCGCGGCTCGGCATCCCGCGCTGACGGATGCGGCGGCCATGGCGGCCGCCGCCGGCGCGCATCCCGTCGGACCAAACAAAAAAGCGCGAGCTGCAACGGCTCGCGCTTTTTGTTTTCATCGCCCCGCCGCGGCGGGATGCGCGGTTCACACCGCGCGCTTCATCCGCGTGATCGGCAGCACGCGCAGGCGCGATTCGATCGACGGGCACAGCGACTGCCCTTCGAAACGCGCCGCCAGGAAATCGACGAACGAACGCACCTTCGCGGACACGTGACGACGGCTCGCGTAGACCGCATAGATCGGCGCCTCGTGCGGCGGCACCGCATCGATCAGCACCGGCACGAGCCGGCCGGACTCGATGTCGTCGCCGACCACCTCGGTGCCGAGCAGCGCGATGCCCGCGCCCGCGAGCACGGCCGCACGCAGCCCTTCGAGATGGTTCACGATCAGGTTGCCGTTCAGGTTCACGCGCGACGCGGCGGCCGCGTCGATCACCAGCGCGTCGAGCATCGTCGAATTCGAGTCGCGCCGCAGGTAGTTGTGGTGCGCGAGATCGGCGATCGTCTGGGGCGTGCCGTGCTTCTCGAGATACTCGGGCGACGCGACCAGCAGGATGTGCGCGGTCGCGATCTGCCGCGCGACCAGCGACGACGATTTCAATCCGTTCGGCGCCGCGCGCACCGCGACGTCGTAGCCTTCCTCGATCAGATCGACCACGCGATCGGACAGCGTCATGTCGACGGTCACGTCCGGGAACCGGCCCGCATAATCGGTGACGGCCTGCATCACGTGCCGCAGCCCGAACGCGGACAGCGACGTGACGCGCAGCCTGCCTTGCGGCACCACGCTCGCGGCGCCGACGGCCTGCCCGGCTTCGTCGAGTTCCGACAGCGCCTGCACGAGGCGCTCGTAGTATTCGCGTCCGGCCTCGGTAGGCGCGACGCGTCGTGTCGTGCGATGCAGCAGCCGCGCACCGAGCTGCTGCTCGAGATGCATCACGTGCTTGCTCGCCATCGCAGCCGACATCTGCATGCGCTCGGCCGCGCCGACGAAGCTGCCCACTTCGACGACGTAGCGAAACACATTCATGCTGACGAGGGTATCCATCGAACTCGCTCGTAATGACGGGGGAATGGTCCAATTACGAGATAGGGTAACAAAGGCGGGGAAACAGAAAGGTCAAGAAAGGCAAAACGGCGCCGCGGGTGGCGGCGCCGTTCTGGCGGGAAAACATGCAGCCCGGACGCGCTTTTCGCGCGCATCCGGCGCGGCGGTCGCGCGTGCGCGTCAGAACTTCGCGCGGATGCCGGCGCCGAACGTGTTGCCGTTCGACAGGCCGCTGATGTGGTCGTTCATGTAAGCAGCGTAGACGTCCGTGCGCTTGGACAGCGGATAGTCGTAGCCGACGGCCCAGGTCTGGCGCGTCTGGTCGAGGCCGCCCGCGTCGCGCGAGTACGCGTACGACGCCATCGCGTTGCCCACGCCGAGCGGCACCGACACGCCGCCCTGCGCGGTATTCACGTGCCAGCTGCCCGCGACCTGGTCGTTCTTCGTATACATGTACTGGCCGAACAGCTTCACGTACTTCAGGTCGTAGGTCGCGCCGACTTGCGCGATGCCCTGGCTCTTCATGCCGGCCACCAGCGCGCTCAGGTCACGCGGGCCGTTGTTGAAGTTCACGTACTGGTAGACCGCGGTCGCCGCGAACGGGCCGTTCGCGTAGTTGAACTGCGCGCTCCACTTCTTCGAGCCGTTGTCGCCGGCCTGGTTGCCGAACGCGTACATCGCGCCGAAATTCAGGCCACCGAACGAAGGCGACGTGTACGACAGCGCGTTGTTCCAGCCCGAATCGCCGACGGCACCCTGGTCGCTCGGGTAGGTCGGGAACGTGCCGAGGCCGAGGAACACGTGGTACACCATCGGCGAGAAGGTGTACGAGTCGTAGAACGGGTTGAACAGGATCGTCGACAGGAACAGGTGCGTCGTCAGGCGGCCGGCCGTCACCGTGCCGTACGGCGAATCGATGCCGACGTACGCGTTGCGTGCGAAGAACGTGTCGCCCTGGAAGCGGCCGAACTGGCCGTTCTGCGCGCGGAAGAAGCTTTCCAGCGTGAAGATCGCCTTGTAGCCGTTGCCGAGATCCTCGGCGCCGTGCATGCCCCAGTACGACGTCGACATCCCGCCGCCGCTCACGTTCCACGCGCGGTCGCTGCCCGGGAACTTGGTGGCGCCGACCCATTCGTCGACCTGACCGTAGAGCGACACGCTCGACTGTGCATGGACGGGAGCGGTAGCCGCCACGCAGGCAGCCGCGGCGATCAGCTTGACGGACGTGCGCGACGCACGGCGAGCGAATGCTTTCATTGGATCTCCAGATTTTGTCGAATTGTCGATAAGTGGCGCGAGCGTTGTTTTTTGGAGCCGAGTGCTTGCGTCGTATGGGGCGCAGCCATCTTTACGGATCATTCGTCCGGTCAAAATTGCGCACACTTATTGCGGGTATAGCGGCAGCATTAACTTCGCGGAATTGATACATGGCCGGGTACCCGCCGACGGCCCGGCGTGGACGCGGTCGCACGGCCGGACGGCCGCGTGGCACATGCGAGCCGGGCGCGAAAGATAGCGCAATGCGACGGGAAAATCAGCGGAAATCTGTGCGCGACTGTGGCGAATTCGCATCAGCCGCCGGAGGGACGAGCGCGCGGGCGCTCAGTTTCGGTAGAACGGGGAGAAATACGGCGAGTGCGCAGGCTCTTCCTGCGAGCGGGGCGGCGGCATCGGACGGCCGCCGCGCTCCTCGTTGTAGCGCGCGACGTCGGCGCGGATCGAACCGGCGCGCAGCGGCACGTTGCCGCCGCCCGGCGGGCGCGGCATCTGGCGCACGTCGGCGCTGATCGGGCGATACGGGCTTTGCGCGGCGTAATGACCGTACGACGGCGTCGGCCGCAGCCCCCAGCGGGAACCGTAGCCGCTCACGCCGCCGGCGCGTGCACCGACGGGGGGCGTGACGTGGCGCCAGACGGGAACCCCGCCGGCCGGCTGACCGTATGCGCGCATGTCGCCACCACCGAAACCGTGGCCGCCGAATGCATGACCGCCGTGCGGCGGCTGCGCGAGCGCGAACGGCATCAGCAACGCGCCGAGTGCGCCTGCGACCCATCGTCCGATCTTCCGTTTCACCCGTTCCGTCATCGTGCAATGCCTGTCCATGCCCGCCGCCGGCTCCTTTCGGCCGACCCAAGGCTTTCAGCAGTAATTTATGAGCGCGCCGAAAGCGTGTCGAGCCAAAAAGTGTTATGTCGCCGGCATCGGTGTAACACCATGTTACTGCTAGGTTTTTTCACTTCGGCACGCGACCGGGACAGAACATTCTTCTGCCGTTTTGCGCATGGCCGGGCCGGTGCCGTGAACGCAGTCGCATGAGACTGATTCATCAATCGATTCCCACAATGAATTTGTGTAGTGAATCATCAACCGGGACAATGGCGCCATCCGCGCGCGCGCGACGCGCGCCCCCGTCGTTTCCGAATCGAGTTCCCGATGGCCCGTCCCCGTTTTCTTCCCGACAACTTCACGCTCGCGCTCGTCGGCACCGTCGTGCTCGCGAGCCTGCTGCCCTGCCGCGGCCCGGCCGCCCACGCGTTCAACTGGGCGACCAACATCGCCGTCGGCCTGCTGTTCTTCCTGCACGGCGCGAAGCTGTCGCGCGAAGCCGTCGTCGCGGGCGCGACCCACTGGCGGCTGCACGCGGTCGTGCTGCTCAGCACGTTCGCGCTGTTCCCGCTGCTCGGCCTCGCGCTGAAGCCGGTGCTGCAGCCGCTCGTCACGCCGACGCTGTATGCGGGCGTGCTGTTCCTGTGCACGCTGCCGTCGACGGTCCAGTCGTCGATCGCGTTCACGTCGATCGCGAAGGGCAACGTGCCGGCCGCCGTGTGCGCGGCATCCGCGTCGAGCCTGCTCGGGATCTTCGTCACGCCGGCGCTCGTCGGGCTGATGATCACGTCGCAATCGGCCGCCGCCGCGTCGCCGTGGAGCACCGTCGGCAGCATCGTGATGCAGCTGCTCGTGCCGTTCATCGCCGGCCAGTTGCTGCGGCCCGTGATCGGCGGCTGGATCGACCGCAACCGCGGCGTGCTGCGCTTCGTCGACCAGGGCTCGATCCTGCTCGTCGTCTACGTCGCGTTCAGCGAGGCCGTCAACGAAGGCCTCTGGCACCAGATCCCGCCGCGCGCGCTCGGCGGCCTGCTCGTCGTCAACCTCGTGCTGCTCGCGATCGCGCTCCTGCTGACCGCGTTCGTCAGCAAGCGGCTCGGCTTCAACCGCGCCGACCAGATCACGATCATCTTCTGCGGATCGAAGAAGAGCCTCGCGGCCGGCGTGCCGATGGCGAAGGTGATCTTCTCGGCGAACGCGGTCGGGGCGATCGTGCTGCCGCTGATGCTGTTCCACCAGATCCAGCTGATGGCGTGCGCGGCGCTCGCGCAGCGCTGGGGCGCGCGCGACATGAGCGGCGAGCACGACGAGGGCGACGCGGCATCGGCGCCCGGCGCGCTGAGCGCGGGCAAGCGCTGACGATCGGGGCGGCGGGACGGCCGCCGGGTGGTGCCGTCCCGGGGCTCTGCCTTCCCGCCTCCCGCCTCCCGCCTCCCGCCTCCCGCCTCCCGCCTCCCGCCTCCCGCCTCCCGCCTTCCGCCTTCCGCCTTCCGCCTTCCGCCTTCCGCCTTCCGCCTTCCGCCTTCCGCCTTCCGCCTTCCGCCTTCCGCCTTCCGCCTTCCGCCTCCTGCCTTCCGCCTCCTGCCTTCCGCCTTCCCCTGCAACGCCCTTCCACCCACGCACCAACACGCCCCCGACGCGATGCACCAGCAACGCCCGTCGCGTCACGAAATCTTCATTCAACTCTCCGCGAGCGGTGCCGTTAAGTCGGGCGTCCCGTCGATTCGGCTGCCCTCGCCCATGCCCGCGCCCCACCCCGACTCCGTCGCCACCCGCACCACGCGCCTGATCGCGGATCGTGCGCTGGCCGCCGTCTTCCAGCCGATCGTCGATCTCGGGTCGGGGACGGTCGTCGGCTACGAGGGCCTGATACGCGGCCCGCGCGGCACCGACCTCGAAACGCCCGCCGCGCTGTTCGCGCAGGCCGCGCGCGACGGCGAGACCATCGCGCTCGAACAGGCCGCCGCGCTCACCTGCCTCGACGCGTTCGCAGCGCTCGGCTGCGACGGCAAGCTGTTCCTCAATTTCAGCGCGGGCACGATCCTGCAGCTCGCGCGCGAACGCGAGCGCGCCCGCCAACTGCTCGACCGTGCGCGGGTCGGCGCCGAGCGCATCGTGATCGAACTGACCGAGCAGAACGCGACGACGGACATCGCCCACATCGAGCCGGCCGTCGCGTCGCTGCGCGACGCCGGCATCCAGTTCGCACTCGACGACTACGGCACCGCGAACGCGAGCATGAACCTGTGGCTGCGCCTGCATCCGGACGTCGTGAAGATCGACCGCTTCTTCATCCACGACATCGCGCGCGACCCGCTGAAGTTCGAGGCCGTGAAGGCGATGCAGCACTTCGCGCAGGCGAGCGGCGCGCAACTGATCGCGGAAGGCATCGAGAACGAAAGCGACCTGATCGTCGTGCGCGACATGGGCATCTGCTGCGTGCAGGGCTTCCTGCTCGGCCGGCCGAACGCGCGGCCGTCGCGGGTCGTCGCACCGGCCGCGCGCGACGCGATCCGCGCGCCGCACATCGCGGTGTTTCCCGGCGCGACGCGCCCGGTGCGGCCGGCCGGCACGATCGCCGGGAAGATGCTGGTTCCGGCGCCGGCGCTGCCGCGCGACGCGACCAGCAACGACGTGCTCGACCTGTTCAACCGGATGCCCGACCTGCACGCGGTCGCACTCGTCGAACGCGGGCGGCCCGTTGCGCTCGTGGATCGCCGCGGCTTCATCGACCGCTTCGCGCTGCCGTACCACCGCGAGGTGTTCGGGAAGAAACCGTGCCTGCCGTTCGCGAACGACGCGCCGCTGATGATCGACAACGCGACGACCTTCGAGCAGCTCGCGATGCTGCTCGCGAGCCACGACCAGCGCTACCTCGCGGACGGCTTCGTCATCACCGAACACGGCCGCTACGTCGGGCTCGGCACCGGCGAGAGCCTCGTGCGCGCGGTGACCGAGATGCGCATCGAGGCCGCGCGCTATGCGAACCCGCTGACGTTCCTGCCCGGCAACATCCCGATCAGCGCGCACATCGACCGCCTGCTCCAGCGCGACGCCGGCTTTCATGCGTGCTACGTCGACCTGAACCAGTTCAAGCCGTTCAACGACCAGTACGGCTACTGGCAGGGCGACGAGGTGCTGAAGTTCGCCGCGACGGTGCTGGCCGGCGTGTGCGATCCGCAGCGCGACTTTCTCGGGCACGTCGGCGGCGACGATTTCCTCGTGCTGTTCCAGCGCGACGACTGGCGCCAACGCGCCGCCGACGCGATCGCGCGCTTCAACGACGGCGCGCAGCGCTTCTACACGCAGGCCGACCGGCAGGCGGGCGGGCTGCGCGGCGAGGACCGCCACGGCAACCCGGCGTTCTTCGGTTTCGTGACGATGGCGATCGGCGCGGTCGGCGTGCCGGCCGGCGCGCACGGCGCGAAACGCTACGGCAGCGACGAGATCGCATCGGTCGCCGCGCTCGCGAAGCGGCGCGCGAAACAGCAGCCGGACGGGCTCGCGGTCGTCGACCTCGACGCGGGCCGCGCCGCGCTGCGCGATCGCGGCGAACCGCCGGCCATGGCAATACGCTGACCGGCGGGCAGCCGGCCTCCCACGTTCGCGCACGCGAGGTGCCCGATGCGGCGGTGATGCGCCGTCGTCCGTCACGCCCGGACGCCCGCCGCGCTGCCGGGCCGGTCGTTGCGCCCGGCCTTCCCGCCGGCCTGAGCAAGCCGCCGGGCACGCGTGCGCGCATGCGCGAAGCCGGCACGCTGGCCGCCACTTCCCGCTCGCCGGACACCCGCACGTCCACCTTGCCTTTTTCGCGTTTTGTTTAGTATTTTTAGTAACGTCGTTTTCGCAGATTAGCGCTTAAAAACCGGTAATTTTCGGGTATTCCCCGGTTATCCGGCCCGAATTCCGCGATACGTTTTACTATACAATCGCTTCCACCCTAAACAAACCTGACCCCGAACGATGGGTACCACCATTCGCGATGTGGCGCGGGCGGCAGAGGTCTCGATCGGCACCGTCTCCCGCGCGCTGAAAAACCAGCCGGGCCTGTCCGAAGCCACGCGTGCGCGCATCGTCGAGATCGCGCAGCGGCTCGGCTACGATCCCGCGCAGCTGCGGCCGCGCATCCGCCGGCTCACCTTCCTGCTGC
This sequence comes from Burkholderia sp. 572, assembly GCF_040545135.1. Classification (NCBI taxonomy): domain Bacteria; kingdom Pseudomonadati; phylum Pseudomonadota; class Betaproteobacteria; order Burkholderiales; family Burkholderiaceae; genus Burkholderia; species Burkholderia sp. 572. Next base: position 55,283 of record NZ_JBEPLH010000034.1, read on the forward strand.
ATCGCCAGCACAACCGCTTTCCGGCCAGCCCGTTCTTCTCGCACGTGCTGCACGGCGTCGAGGACGCCTGCCGCGAGCGCGGCATCGTGCCGACGCTGCTGACGGTCGGGCCGAACGACGACGTGCTGCGCCAGATGCGCCCGCACGCGCCCGACGCGATCGCGGTGGCCGGCTTCATCGAGCCGGAGACGATCGAGGCGCTCGCCGCGACCGGCCGGCCGCTCGTGCTGATCGACCTGTGGGCACCCGGCCTGCGCTCGGTGAACATCGACAACGCAACGGGTGCGGCGCTCGCGATGCGTCACCTGCTCGCCACCGGCCGCACGCGGATTGCATTCATCGGCGGCTCGCCCGCGCACTACAGCATCGCGCAGCGCGCAATCGGCTACCGGCGCGCATTCTTCGAAGCCGGGCGGCTGTTCGATCCCGCCTACGAAGTGACGATCGACGCGGGGCTCGATCCCGACACGGGCGCCGCGCGCGCGATGGAGCAGCTGCTCGACGCACCGGGCCCGCGCCCCGAAGCCGTGTTCGCGTACAACGACGCGGCCGCGCTCGCCGCGCAGCGCGTGTGCACCGCACGCGGCCTGCGGATTCCGGACGACATCGCGATCGTCGGCTTCGACAACATCCCGGCCGCCGCGCACGCGAGCCCGCCGCTCACGACGCTCGCGGTCGACAAGGAAGCGCTCGGCCGCCGCGGCGTCGAGCTGCTGCTCGCCGACTCGCCAGAACGCACCGAGATTTCCCTGCCCGTCGAGCTGATCGTGCGGGCCAGCAGTCAGCCCGCCGGCTCCCCGGCACTCGATACCGCCACGGTCACCGAATCATGAACATGCCCCCGGTCCAACCCTGCACGGCCGCGCCGGCCGCCCACACGCAAGCCGCGCCGTTCGTCGCGAGTTTCCGCGATCCGTCGTTCCTGCTGTCGCACATCGAGGACACGCTGCGCTTCTACGCAACCAACGCGTTCGACCCGACGGGCGGCTTCTACCACTACTTCCGCGACGACGGCAGCATCTACAACCGCACGTCGCGCCACCTCGTCAGCAGTTGCCGGTTCGTCTTCAACTACGCGATGGCGTACCGACATTTCGGCGATCCGCGCCACCTGGAATACGCGCGCCACGGGCTGCGCTTCCTGCGCGACGCGCACTGGGACGACGAACTGCAGGGCTACGACTGGGAACTCGACTGGCGCGACGGTGCGAAGCGCGCGACGCTCGACGGCACGCGCCACTGCTACGGGCTCGCGTTCGTGCTGCTCGCGGCCGCGCACGCGACGATGGCCGGCATCGACGAGGCACGCCCGCTGATCGCGGCCACCTACGAGCTCGCCGAGCACCGCTTCTGGGACGCGGCCGCGGGCCTCTACGCGGACGACGCGACGCCGAACTGGATCGTGTCGTCGTACCGCGGCCAGAACGCGAACATGCACATGACCGAGGCGCTGCTCGCGGCCCACGAGGCGACCGGCCATCTCACGTACCTCGATCGCGCGGAAAAGCTCGCGTCCCACATCACACAGCGCCAGGCCGCGCTGTCGGGCGGGCTCGTGTGGGAGCACTACCACGCGGACTGGTCGGTCGACTGGGACTACAACAAGGAAGACAGTTCGAACATCTTCCGCCCGTGGGGCTTCCAGCCCGGGCACCAGACCGAATGGGCGAAGCTGCTGCTGATCCTCGAACGGCACCGCCCGCTCGACTGGCTCGTGCCGCGCGCGGCCGAGCTGTTCGACGCTGCGCTCACGCACGCATGGGACGCCGACCACGGCGGCCTGTACTACGGCTTCGGCCCCGACTTCACAATCTGCGACCACAACAAGTATTTCTGGGTGCAGGCGGAGACCTTCGCGGCGGCCGCGATGCTCGGCGCGCGCACCGGCAGCGAGCGCTTCTGGGACTGGTACGACGAGATCTGGCGCTATAGCTGGGCCCATTTCGTCGATCACCGCTACGGCGCGTGGTACCGCATCCTCACCTGCGACAACCGCAAGTACAGCGACGAGAAGAGCCCGGCCGGCAAGACCGACTATCACACGATGGGCGCGTGCTACGACGTGCTGGCAACCCTCGCGCGCGCGCAGCGCAGCGAGCCGACGCAATGAGCGGCGGCACGTTTCCGGCTTTCGTGTCGGCAGGCGACATCCTGACCGACATGGTGCGCGCGGGCGATGCGCAATGGACGTCGGTACCGGGCGGCGCCGGCTGGAACGTCGCGCGCGCGGTTGCGCGGCTCGGCGTGCCGAGCGCGCTCGCGGGATCGATCGGCGAAGACTGCTTCTCCGACGTGCTGTGGCGCACGAGCGATGCGGCCGGGCTCGACCTGCGCTTCCTGCAGCGCGTCGCACGGCCGCCGCTGCTCGCGATCGTGCACGAGACACGCCCGCCCGCGTATTTCTTCATCGGCGAAGCAAGCGCCGATCTCGCGTTCGATCCGGCTCGGCTGCCGGCCGGCTGGACCGACCACGTGAAATGGGCGCATTTCGGCTGCATCAGCCTCGTGCGCGAGCCGCTCGCCGGCACGCTGGCCGCGCTCGCGGCCGACCTGCACGCGCGCGGCGTGAAGATCAGCTTCGACCCGAACGTCCGGAACCTGATGACGGCCGCGTACCGGCCGACGCTGGAAAAGATGGCCGCGCTCGCCGACCTGATCAAGGTGTCCGACGAGGACCTGCGGCACCTGTTCGGCGGCGACGGCCCCGACGCGATTGCCGCGGTGCGCACGCTGAACCCGCGCGCGGCCGTGCTCGTCACGCGCGGCGCGCAGGCGGCGACGCTCTACGCGGACGGCGACGTGCATGAAGCCAGCCCGCCGCGCGTCGAGGTGGCCGACACCGTCGGTGCGGGCGACGCGTCGATCGGCGGCATGCTGTTCAGCCTGATGGCCGCGCCGCAGCGGACGTGGCGCGAGCATCTCGTGTTCGCGCTGGCCGCGGGTGCCGCGGCGTGCCGGCATACGGGCGCGCACGCGCCGACGCTCGACGAGGTCGTCGCACTGATCGAACGCTGACGGCACGAACGGTGACCGGACGCTGTTCGGTCACCGATAAGCGGCGCTGTACATGCTGCGCCGCAGTGCTACGATGAAGTGTCCTTTTGCGGGAGAGCACCATGGACACGAACACGTTCACGAAAGGCATCTACACGGCCAAGGCGCATACCCAGCACGCGGGCAACGGGCAGTTCCAGGGTTACGTGATCCTCTCGCGCGACGACGGCGACGACACCGAGAACACGCGTTACGACGTCCACTCGACGAGCCCCAGCGAGGAAGAGGCGTTCGACGAGGCGAAAGCGCTCGCGCACCGGATTCTCGGCGAGATCGAGCTGTAACGCGCACCGACCTTCAGGCGCGGCTCAGAGCAGCCGCGCCACCATCGATACCAGCATCGTCAGCACCAGCGTCGACATGAACGGGAACGGGTAGCGCCGCCCGCCGAGCGTCAGCGTGACGTCGCCCGGCATCCGCCCGATGCCGAGCTTGCCGAGCCACGGCCAGCAGCGCGTCAGGATCATCACCGCGACGAACGTCGTCAACAGCCAGCGCAGCATGCCGGGCTCCCGTCAGAGTGCGTGCGAGCGATCGCCGCGCGCGAACGCGTCGAGCGTGCCGTCGATGCCGCGCGAGAACGCGATCACCTTGAACAGCTCGCCCATCTCGGCCTCGGAAATCAGCTTCTGCACCGCGTTCGCGGCCGGCAGGAATTCACGGATGTCCGACGGGTCGATCGCGGCCAGCGCGTCGGTGATGCCCGCGTTCAGCAGGAAGCGCGCCTGCGACGTGTAACCGAGCAGGTCGGCGCCGGTCGCGACGGCCGCGTCGTAGATACCGGTGAATTCGACGTGCGCGGTGATGTCCTGCAGCCCCGGGTACAGGAACGGATCGTCGTGCGCATGGTGCCGGTAGTGGCACATCAGCGTGCCGCGGTCGCGCTGCGGGTGGTAGTACTCGTGCGCGGGAAAGCCGTAGTCGACCAGCAGCACCGCGCCGCGCCCGAGCATCGTGCAGACGGTGCGCGTGAACGCCAGCGCGGCCTCGTGCGTCTCGGTCACGTAACCGTCGCCCGCCTCGTCGAGCCCCGCGAGCACCGCCGGCAGGCCGGCCGGCGCGGCAGGACGGTCCTCGAACACGAACGCCTGCCGCGCGTCGAGCGCGACACCGCGCTCCTGCCATGCGCCGCCCCCCTTCGCGAACAGGCGCACGGGCATCGCATCGAGCACCTCGTTGCCGACCACGACGCCGTCGAACCGCTCGGGCAGCGCGTCGAGCCAGCGCACCTTCGCGGCAAGCGCCGGCGCGGCGGCCGTGATCGTGTCGCGCTGCCGTTCGCGCAGCTCGCCGGACAGGTCGACGATCAGGTATTCGTCGAGTCCGGCGCCCAGCGCGTCGAGCGCCGCGAGCAGACCGGCCGCGAGCTTGCCCGTGCCGGCGCCGAATTCCATCACGCAACGCGTGCCGCTCGCCGCGAGCGCTTCCGCGACCGGTTGCGCGAGCGTCTGTGCGAACAGCGGCGACAGCTCGGGCGCGGTGACGAAGTCGCTGCCGTCGTCGGCGCGGCGCCCGAACTTGCGCGCGCCGCCGCTGTAATAGCCGAGGCCGGGCGCGTACAGCGCACACTCCATGAAGCGGTCGAATGGCAGCCAGCCGCCGGCCGCCGCGATCTCGTCGCGCAGTTGCGCGGCAAGGGTTTCGGACTGCGCGAGCGCGTCAGGGCCGGGAGCAGGTAAACTAGCGGGTTCGTGAGCTTTCGGGTTCATCCCGGCATTGTAAATGACCGTTTCAGCCGATACGTCGACCCTGCGCGTGGCGCTCGTCACCGGTGCCCTGGGCAGCGCGGCCGACGCCGCGTCGATCGGTCGTGCGCTCGCGACGGGATTCGCCCGGCACGGCTGGGACGTCGCGCTGCAGCGCAGCCCCGGCACGCCGCATGCGGCCGCCGACGCGCTCGTCGCCGAAGTCGCGGCGCTCGGCCGCCGCGCGGCCGTGCTCGACGCCGATCTGGCCCTGGAAGCCGATGCCGCCGCACTCGTCGCCGCGTGCGGCACGGCGCTCGGCCGGCCCGCGTGCGCGGTGTTCGTGAGCGCCAGCGCGGGCGCCGACGACGCGCACACGGTAGACGGGACGTCGCTCGCCGGCGCACTCGCGCGCAACGTGACGGCGCCGCTCGCGCTGGCGCGCGCGCTCGCCGATGCGACGCCCGACGCCGCGCGCGAGCACGAAGCGCTGCGCGCATGCGCGATCCACGTGCTGGACCAGGCGCTGTTTCACCCTGCGCCTGCACAGTTGTCGCACGCGCTGATGCAGGCCGCGCTGAACCGCGCGACGTCGGCGCTGGCGCTGGCGCTCGCGCCGAAGGTGCGGGTCGCGGCGCTCGTGCGCGGCCACGCGGCGCACGCGGACGACATCGCCGCGGCCGCCTGCTATCTCGCGAGCGCGCCCGGCGTCACGGGCGCGACGCTGACCGTCGACGGCGGCGAGCACCTCGTGCCGCCCGCCGCCGGCCCGAATGAATGAACTGCGCGGATCGCGCGGCCTGACTGCCGCCGCCCGCGCCGCTTTGCGTGTGCGCACGCCAATTTGACTGGGACGACCATGTTTTCCGCTCTCCTGCACCCCCGCCTCGCGGACTGCCGCAGGCTCTACCTGCGCGACTACGAAGTGCACATCAACATCGGTGCCTTCGAACACGAGAAGCGCGGCGAGCAGCGCGTCGTCATCAACGTCGACCTGTTCGTGCCGCTCGCGATGTCCACTCCCGTGGACGACCGGCTGCATGAAGTCGTCGACTACGACCTGATGAAGCAGAGCGTCGCGCAATGCGTGGCGCGCGGCCACATCCACCTGCAGGAAACGCTGTGCGACGCGATCGCCGCGCACCTGCTGGCGCACGACGCCGTGCGCGCGGTACGCGTCTGTACCGAGAAACCGGACGCTTATCCGGACTGCGACGCCGTCGGCGTCGAAGTCTTTCGCATCAAGGACGAGGAGCGCGCATGAACGCCCCCCACATGAATGACGCGGCGACCGATGCCGCCACCCACGACGCAGCCGCCGCCCCGGCCGGCCGCCAGGCGCTGACGCGCCGCGAGCAGAAGGAAGCGTACGAGAACAACAAGCTGTTCAAGCGGATCGTGCGCCAGGTCGGCCAGGCAATCGGCGACTTCAACATGATCGAGCAAGGCGACAAGGTGATGGTGTGCCTGTCGGGCGGCAAGGACAGCTACGCGATGCTCGACGTGCTGCTGCGCCTGCGCGAGCGCGCGCCGATCGATTTCGACATCGTCGCGGTGAACCTCGACCAGAAGCAGCCGGGCTTCCCCGAGCACGTGCTGCCCGAGTACCTGAAGCAGGTCGGCGTGCCGTTCCACATCGAGAACCAGGACACCTACAGCATCGTCAAGCGGCTCGTGCCCGAAGGCAAGACGACCTGCTCGCTGTGCTCGCGCCTGCGCCGCGGGATCCTGTACCGCGTGGCCGGCGAGCTCGGCGCGACCAAGATCGCGCTCGGCCATCACCGCGACGACATCGTGCAGACGCTGCTGCTCAACATGTTCTACGGCGGCAAGCTGAAGGGGATGCCGCCGAAGCTGCAGTCGGACGACGGCAAGAACATCGTGATCCGCCCGCTCGCGTACGTGAAGGAAACCGATCTCGAAAAATACGCGGAGCTTCGCGAATTCCCGATCATCCCGTGCAACCTGTGCGGCAGCCAGCCGAACCTGAAGCGCGCGGAAATGAAGGCGCTGATCCGCGAATGGGACAAGCGCTTCCCGGGCCGCGTCGACAACATGTTCAACGCGCTCGCGAAGGTCGTGCCGTCGCACCTGATGGACACGACGCTGTACCCGTTCCAGTCGCTGCGCGCGACCGGCGAGGCCGATCCGCAAGGCGACATCGCGTTCGACGAGGAACCGTGTGCATCGGGCGACGACGCGGCGGCGCCGGGTGGCGCCCGGTCGATCTCGATCGTCCAGTTCGACGACCTGTAAGCAGGGCCCGAACACCCGCCGGAACGGGGCCGCGCGGCCCTTTTCCGGCGCCGTCGCCCCGCCGCGACAGGCCCGGAACGGCAGGGGCCGCATGCTAAAATGGTCGGCTTCGAACTCCTCTGACAAGCTGGCGCCATGAATATCGTGATTTTGGCGGCAGGCACCGGCAAGCGCATGCGTTCCGCGCTGCCGAAAGTGCTTCACCCCCTGGCCGGCAGGCCGCTCCTCTCCCACGTCATCGACACCGCGCGCACGCTGCAGCCGTCCCGGCTCGTCGTCGTCGTCGGTCACGGCGCCGAGCAGGTCCAGGCCGCCGTCGCCGCGCCCGACGTCCAGTTCGCGGTGCAGGCAGAGCAGCTCGGCACCGGCCACGCGGTGCGTCAGGCGCTGCCGCTCCTCGATCCCGCGCAACCGACGCTCGTGCTGTACGGCGACGTGCCGCTCACGCGCGCGTCCACGCTGCAGCGCCTCGTCGATGCCGCGCGCGAAGGCCGCTACGGGATTCTGACCGTCACGCTCGACGATCCGACCGGCTACGGCCGCATCGTGCGCGACGCGGCCGGCTTCGTCACGCGCATCGTCGAGCAGAAGGACGCGTCGCCCGAACAGCTGAAGATCGCCGAGATCAACACGGGCATCATCGTCACGCCCACGGCCCAGCTGTCGATGTGGCTCGGCGCACTGAAGAACGAGAACGCGCAGGGCGAGTACTACCTGACCGACGTCGTCGAACTCGCGATCGAGGCCGGTTTCGAGGTCGTCACCGCGCAGCCCGACGAGGAATGGGAAACGCTCGGCGTGAACAGCAAGGCGCAGCTTGCCGAGCTCGAACGCATTCATCAGCGCAATATCGCGGAAACGCTGCTCGTCGACGGCGTCACGCTCGCCGATCCGGCCCGCGTCGACGTGCGCGGCACGCTGCGCTGCGGCCGCGACGTGTCGATCGACGTGAACTGCGTGTTCGAGGGCAACGTGACGCTCGCGGACAACGTGACGATCGGCGCGAACTGCGTGATCCGCAACGCGTCGGTCGGCGCGGGCACGCGCATCGACGCGTTCACGCACATCGACGGCGCCGAGCTCGGCGCGCACACCGTGATCGGCCCGTACGCACGGCTGCGCCCCGGCGCGCAGCTCGCGGACGAAGCGCACGTCGGCAACTTCGTCGAGGTGAAGAACGCGGTGATCGGCCACGGCTCGAAGGCGAACCACCTCACGTACATCGGCGACGCCGACATCGGCGCGCGCGTGAACATCGGCGCGGGCACGATCACCTGCAACTACGACGGCGCGAACAAGTTCCGCACCGTGATCGAGGACGACGTGTTCGTCGGCTCCGACACGCAGCTGGTCGCGCCCGTGCGCGTCGGCCGCGGCGTGACGATCGCCGCCGGCACGACGATCTGGAAGGACGTGGCCGAAGGCCTGCTCGCGTTGAACGAGAAGACCCAGACCGCGAAGAGCGGCTACGTCCGCCCCGTCAAGAAGAAAAGCTGAACCTTTTGCGGGCGCCCCGACGGCGCCCGCGTCGACTTACAGGACTGACTCATTCATGTGCGGCATTGTCGGCGCAGTTGCGCAACGTAATATCGTTCCGGTGCTGATCGAAGGTTTGCGGCGCCTCGAATACCGTGGCTACGACTCGTGCGGCGTCGCCGTGCTCGAGCCGGGCGCGCCGAAGCGCGCGCGCAGCGTCGAACGCGTCGCCGATCTCGACGCGCAGGTGCGCGAATCGCATCTCGAAGGCACGACCGGCGTCGCGCACACGCGCTGGGCCACGCATGGCGCGCCCGTCACGCACAACGCGCACCCGATCTTCTCGTCGAACGCGCTCGCGCTCGTCCACAACGGCATCATCGAGAACTTCGAGCCGCTGCGCGAAGCGCTGCGCGCGAAGGGCTACGAATTCGTGTCGCAAACCGACACCGAAGTGATCGCCCACCTCGTGCACAGCCTGTATCGCGGCAACCTGTTCGACGCGGTGCGCGAAGCCGTGCAGCAGCTGCACGGCGCGTATGCGATCGCCGTGATCCACAAGGACCAGCCGCACACCGTCGTCGGCGCGCGCCAGGGCTCGCCGCTCGTGGTCGGCCACGGCGACGGCGAGAACTTCCTCGCGTCCGACGCGCTCGCGCTCGCGGGCAGCACCGACCGCTTCACGTTCCTCGAGGAAGGCGACGTGTGCGAGCTGTCGCTCGACGGCGTGAAGATCGTCGACCGGGACGGCGCGCTCGCGCAGCGCGAGATCCGCGTGGTCAGCGCATACGGCGGCGCGGTCGAGCTGGGCCCGTACCGCCACTTCATGCAGAAGGAAATCTTCGAGCAGCCGCGCGCGATCAGCGATACCGTGCCGCAAACCGAAGCCTTCGACGCGACGCTGTTCGGCGACGCCGCGCCCGCCGCGTTCGCGGAGATCGACAGCCTGCTGATCCTCGCATGCGGCACGAGCTACTACTCGGGCCTCACCGCCAAATACTGGCTCGAATCGATCGCGAAGATCCCGACCCAGGTCGAGATCGCGAGCGAATACCGCTACCGCGAATCGGTGCCGAACCCGCGCCAGCTCGTGCTCGTAATCTCGCAGTCGGGCGAGACCGCCGACACGCTCGCGGCGCTCAAGCACGCGCAGTCGCTCGGCCACACGCACACGCTCGCTGTGTGCAACGTCGCGACGAGCGCGATGGTGCGCCTCACCGAGATGCAGTTCCTGACGCACGCGGGCACCGAGATCGGCGTTGCGTCGACGAAGGCGTTCACGACGCAGCTCGTCGCGCTGTTCGTGCTGGCCGCGACGCTCGGCAAGCTGCGCGGTCACGTCGATGCCGCGCAGGAAGCCGAGTTCCTGAAGCAGTTGCGCCACCTGCCGGCCGCGCTGAACAGCGTGCTCGCACTGGAGCCGCAGATCATCGCGTGGTCGGAGGAATTCGCGCGCAAGGAAAACGCGCTGTTCCTCGGCCGCGGGCTGCACTACCCGATCGCGCTCGAAGGCGCGCTGAAGCTGAAGGAAATCTCGTACATCCACGCCGAGGCCTATCCGGCCGGCGAACTGAAGCACGGGCCGCTCGCGCTCGTCACGGAAGCGATGCCGGTCGTCACGGTCGCGCCGAACGACACGCTGCTCGAGAAGCTGAAGTCGAACATGCAGGAAGTGCGTGCGCGCGGCGGCGAGCTGTACGTGTTCGCCGATGCCGACACGCAGATCGTCAACGACGACGGCCTGCACGTGATCCGGATGCCGGAGCATTACGGGCAACTGTCGCCGATCCTGCACGTCGTGCCGCTGCAGCTGCTCGCGTATCACACCGCGTGCGCGCGCGGCACCGACGTCGACAAGCCGCGGAACCTCGCGAAATCGGTGACGGTGGAGTAAGGCGGGACGACCGGGACGGCCCCGCGAAGCCGTCCCGACCCCGTCTCGGCACGAAACAGGCCATTCGGCCAGGTCGAAATATGTACCACGTAGTGGCATATAATCCTGTGCTGACCTGATCGGCCCGACGTGCCGGTAATCGGCAGCGCGGGATCGTGCCGAGCAAGGTCGGGCAGGCGCGGGTTTTCGTATTCCTGTTCGCCAAGCCCGACCGGGACGACATCGACGAACGCGAACGGCGTGCCTTCAGAAAGCTCGCCGCGAATGTCGGGCGCCGCGCCGGCGCCGATATCGCGACGCTGGTCACACTGAAAGAGCGGGTGGAGATTTGCAATGGCCAGGAGTCGATTCAAGAGCGACGCAACGGCGGCGACCCACAGCGCCGCGTCGGGCCTCTATCGTGCCGCGTTGATCGACAAGAAGACGATGCGCGAATACGACGATCTCTGCATCGAAGCCGCCCCGCGGTTCGATCCGGAAGCCATCGCCCGCATCCGCAAATCCGTCAATGTCAGCCAGAGCGTGTTCGCGCTCTACCTGAACACGACGACGTCGACGATCCGCCAATGGGAACAGGGCGACAAGCGGCCGAGCGGCATCGCCGCACGGATGCTCCAGATCGTCGAGAAACATGGGCTCGAGGTGTTCTCCTGAACCGGCCCCCCGAATCCCCCTGCACGGCCGCCCCCGCACCGGATACCGCGACGCGCCCCGCAACGAATATGACGGAGACACAATGGTAGTAAGACTCTTTGGATGCGGATTGCTGGCGCTGACGTTCGCGTCGACGGGCTGGGCCGCCGAGCACTACGTCGAAGTCTGGAACCCGCCCGAGGCGCGGCAGCCGGCCGCCCGCACGCCGGCCGCGCATACCGGCGCCGATGCTCGCGCCGGCAAGAGCGTGGAGAAGCACGCGAATGCCACGCCGAAAGCCACGGTGAAACCGCACAAACGCCGTGTCGCGCAGGCGGTGAAAGCCGGCTCGCATCGTCCGCCCGCCACCGCGGCCGAAACGCCGGCCGCTCCGCGCCCCGTCGCGCAGCCCGCACCGGGACGCCTGACGGTCATGCAGCCGGCTGCGCCCGATGCGCAGCACGCACTGAATTACTCCGACATCCCGCGGCAATACACACCGGACGGCAACGTGCTGCGCGTCGGCACGCACAACCGCTCCGCGGAGGTGACTCGATAATGGAAGCGCAAACCTACCACGGCTACCAGATCTGGGGCCACGCGATCCTGCAGCAGGACGAGATCCTGCAGCCCGAGCGCTTCGCGGCGAGCGGCACGATCACGCAGAACAACAAGCTGGTGGAGGCGTCCGGCGTGCTCGGCGTGTTCGACACCGAGGACGACGCGCGCGAAGCGGGGCTCGAATGGGCCCGCGCCTGGATCGACAGCCACCGCTGAGCGTGCGCAACCTGCGCGCCGTGATCGACGCCGGACACGAGTCGGCCGCGAGCCGGTAATGAAAAAAGGGGCGTCATCGACGCCCCTTTGTCATTCGAACCAGGACAACTCAAGCTGCGGCCCGTGGCGGCCGCACCGCCGCCTGCGGCCGGCCGACGAACCGTGCCAGCCCGACAATCGCGGCCAGCGTCGCGAGATACGCGACGATCTGGATGCCCGCCGGACGCGCGGTATAGCCGATCAGCGTATGCAGCGCCTTGCCGACGATGCTCGATTCCTTGAGCAGCCACGACGTATCCCAGACCGCATCGCCCCACGACGGCACGAGGCCTGCCGCGAGCAGGAAGCCGACGCACTGGCTGGCCATCCCCGCCGCGAGCAGCACGATCAGCCAGTTGGTGACGGAGAACAGGCGCTTCAGCGGAATCTGCAGCAGGCCCGCATACATCCCGTAGCCGAGCCCGGCGCCGCCGAGCACGCCGAGCAGCCCGCCGACGATCATCTGCGGTGTCTGTCCCGGATCGCCCGCCGCGATGCCGTACAGGAACAGCACGGCCTCGGAGCCTTCGCGCAGCACCGCGACGCCGACCACGATCGCGAGCCCCGTCAGCGGCTTGCTACCGGCCGCGACGGCACGCCCGACCGCGGTCATCTGCATCGCCATCTCGCGACCGTGCCGGCTCATCCAGATGCTGTGCCATGCGAGCATCAGCGTCGCGACGAACATCACGCCCGCGTTGAAGACCTCCTGCCCCATGCCGGACGCCCATTGCGAGATCACGTCGGCGAACGCCGCGATCAGGCCGGCGCCGATCACGCCGCCCGCCAGCCCGCCGCCGACCCACCAGCCGCGCCGCGGCACGCCTTTCGTCGCGGCCATCACGATCGACACCACCAGCGCGGCCTCGAGCACTTCACGAAAGACGATCAGGGCAGTCGACAGCATGTCCGTATCCGCTTACTTGACGGTCAGCTGCGTCTTCGACTGCGCTTCGTGATACTCGTCGTGGAACTCGTAGGTTCCGGCCTTCAGCGGCCCGACCAGGATCTCCACCGACTTGCCGGCAGGCACGACCTTCTCCGCCTTGAAATCGTCGCTCTCGAATTCGGCGGGCGTCGCGTCGAGGTTCTTCACGACGAACTTCACCTTCTTGCCGGCCGGGATCGTCACGCCGTCCGGCGAAAACTTGTGATCCTTCAGGGTCAGGTTGACGACATCGTCGGCCGCGAATGCGGACGTTGCCGATGCGCCCAGCAGCGCCAGCGAAAAGCCGAAAGCAAAACGGTTCATGGGGGTAACGAATTGAAATATCGAAGGGAGCTGATACTAAGATCGATTCGCATTTCCAACTCGCGTACCCTTACTGGCGACATGGTGATCGTGCTTCATGGCGTGCCGCCATGCCTTGCCCGGCAAGGCATCCGCCCCGCTTCGCCCGGAACGCTTCGCCGTCAATCGGGACAAGTGCCGAATGACGTCAAAAGCCCGCCCGCCATTCATCAGACGTCACCTTTACAACATACTGTCACCGCACTACCGTCGTCACACAGGAGCCGCGACACGGATCTTCATCGACACGCGTACGCTTGACCTTCCCACCGTGGCAAGCTTCATGCTGTCGATGCTTGTCAATCGTCAACTCAGGAGAACACGATGGAATTCGAAGTCCAGGACATGACCTGCGGCGGCTGTGCCAATGCAATCACGCGCGCGGTGACGGCCGCCGATCCCGCCGCGAAGCTCGACATCGACGTCGCGGCGAAGATCGTCAAGGTCGAGTCGGCGCAAGGCGCCGAGCGCGTGCAGTCGATCATCGAAGCCGCCGGCTTCCACCCCGCGCTGCGCAGCGCATAACTTACGCACAACGCGAGCGCGGGCACACGCCGTACGGCGCTGCGCCCGCGCCCCGCAGTGCATCAGCGCAGCCGGATCAGCGTCGACTTCAGTTCGGTGTACTTCTCGAGCGCGTGCAGCGACTTGTCGCGGCCGTTGCCCGACTGCTTGTAGCCGCCGAACGGGAAGTTCATGTCGCCGCCTTCGTCGTAGCAGTTCACCCAGACGGTGCCCGCCCGCAGCCGGCGCGACACGTCGTGCGCGGTCGTCAGGTTCGACGTCCACACGGCCGCGGCCAGCCCGTACTCGGTATCGTTCGCGATCCGCACGGCCTCGTCGACGTCGTCGAACACGATCACCGACAGCACGGGCCCGAAGATTTCCTCGCGTGCGATCCTCGCATCCGGCTTCACCTCGAACACCGTCGGCTCCACGTAGAAGCCGCCCGTTTCCGCCTTCACGCGCGCACCGCCGGTGACGAGCCGGCCCTCGCTGCGCCCGGCCTCGATATAGCCGAGCACACGCTCGAGCTGGATGCCGTCGACGATCGCGCCCATCGACACCGACGGATCGAGCGGATTGCCGGGCACGTACGCACGCGCGGCCGCGACGAGCTTCTCGATGAACGCATCCTTGATGTCGCGATGCACGAGCAGCCGCGAGCCGGCCGTGCACATCTCGCCCATGTTGTAGAAGATCGCGCCGGCGGCCGCCTGCGCCGCGCGGTCGAGATCGGGACAATCGGGCAGCACGATGTTCGGCGACTTGCCGCCGAGCTCGAGCCACGCGCGCTTCAGGTTCGACTGCGCGGCGTACTGCATGATCAGCTTGCCCACTGCCGTCGAGCCGGTGAATGCGATGCAGTCGACGTCGCGATGCAGCGCGAGCAGCTTGCCGGGCTCGCCGGCCCCCGGTACGACGTTGAACACGCCCGCCGGAATGCCGGCTTCGTACGCGAGCTGTGCGACGCGGATCGCGGTCAGCGGCGATTTCTCCGACGGCTTCAGCACGACGCTGTTGCCGGCCGCGAGCGCGGGGCCGAATTTCCATGCGGCCATCAGGATCGGGAAGTTCCACGGCACGACGGCGGCCACCACGCCGACCGGCTCGCGCGTGACGAGACCGACGAGATGATGATCGGCCGGCGCGACCTCGCCGCCCACCTTGTCGATCGCTTCCGCGAACCATTCGACGCAATACGCGGCGCCCGGCACGTCGACCGTCGTCGTGTCGCCGATCGGCTTGCCCGCGTCGAGCGTTTCGAGCAGCGACAGCTCGTCGAGGTGCTCGCGCATCAGCCCGGCCCAGCGCAGCAGCACGGCCTTGCGCGCACGCGGGTTCAGCCCGGCCCACACGCCCGCGTCGAACGCGCGACGCGCCGCCGCGACGGCCGCGTTCACGTCGGCTTCGCCGCAATCGGCGACCTTCGCGAGCACGCGGCCGTCGATCGGGCTCACGCAGTCGAACGTCTTGCCGCCGTGCGCGTCGCGCGACGCGCCGTCGATGAATGCGCGCCCTTCGATCTCGAGCGACGCCGCCTTGTCCTGCCAGTCAGCTAAAGTCAACTTGTTCATCAGGATGCCTCAGTTTTTTGGCATTCGCGATGCGACGCGCCGCTGCGCGTGACGCGCAGCCGGCCGGCAGCGAATGCGGTGATGCGCGGTCGGGAGGTCAGAAGGTCGCCGGCGAATTGGCCGAGACGACCTCGCAGATCAGGTCCGCGCTGGGATTGCGAAAACGGTGCGGCAAACGGCTTTCGAAGTAATAGCCGTCTCCGGGGTCGAGCAGCCACGTCGCGCCGTCGACGGTCAGCTCGAGCCGGCCCGACACGACCACGCCGCCCTCGTGCCCTGCGTGCACGAGCATCTCGGGCCCCGTATCGGCGTGCGGCTGGTAGACCTCGCGCAGGATGCACATGTTGCGGTCCTTCACGCTCGCGCCGACCAGATGAAACGCGAGCGTGTCGTTGCCGAGGTTCGGCATCTCGTCGCGGCGCGACACGACCGAACGCGATTCGACGAGCTCGAACGTGAAGAACTCCGCGAGACTCATCGGGATACATTCCAGCAGCTTCTTCAGCGAGCCGACCGACGGGCTCACGCGGCCCTGTTCGATCAGCGAGATCGTGCCGTTGGTCACGCCGGCCCGCTTCGCGAGTTCGCGCTGCGACAGGCCATGCTTGTTGCGCACGAAACGCAGGCGCTCGGCGACTTCGGTGGACATCGATTCGGTTTCGGACACGATAGGTGCGATGACAAAGTGAAACGACGCAGTGGACAGCCGTTGAATATTCTAATCACTTTATGCCGCACATCAGCGGGGAAAACCCTGAAAGGCGTTCGAAATAATGAACACCCCGTCGATTATTCCGTTTGCGAATCTTTTGTTTGCACTGCTCGGGAAAGCCCTGATGCAACACCGTTAAAAAACATTTGACGCCGTTTTTGGCTCGTATATGCTGGCTCTCAGGTTCGCGTCATCAAGCGTTCATCGGCAGCAAAAAGCGTTATTGCAACGCAAAAATTGATGCCCTTCGATGTAAATGACGCGTAACCGGCGCCTTGATTATTTTAAACGCCCAGTGCGTCGAAACGGTCGGGTGTTCAATACTTTCAACAACCCAGTCGAGTGTAATCGTGAGAGTCCGTGGCCCTCTGGTGAGGTGGGATCGAAGCGTGGCGCGAAGTTCGCGCAGCGCGGCATCCCCTTCCGATGGCAGTTGCGGCTGGCATAGTCCTCGCCTGCAGCATCTGTCGATCTACACCATCCTTTCCCGTCGTTCCGTTCGGCGCCACAACGCCGTTTCCGCACGCGCATTCGTCGCCGTCGATACCGACGAAGTGGCGTCGCTGCTGCCGTAGCGCCTCTCCTTTCTTTACGTCGTTCGTTTCGTCTGCTGATTCGCCAACCGCATGGTCCATGCGGTGACGGAACGCGTTCGCGCATTCGTTGCCGCGTCGCGTATCGCAATGAAACGAACGACGGCCTGATCGTCGCGCGCAGCGCGGATCGCCACGCCATCCCGTTGCGCCCATTCACCAGCGGCCTTGCGCTTTGCGCCAGGCTGCGGGGCTGTTGCACGCCGGCGTTTCGCCACATCCGGCAAGACATACGCGACAACCCTCCGGATAACTGATTGACGTCATGGAAAGAAGGAAACCACTCGTCGGCATCACCGCCGACCTCACGCAGATCGGCGCACACGCGTCGCATACGGTCGGCGACAAATACGTCGCCGCGATCGTCGACGGCGCGCAGGCGCTCGCGATGGTGCTGCCCGCGCTCGGCGAGCGCCAGTCGACCGACGACATCCTCGACACGGTCGACGGCCTGCTGTTCACCGGCAGCTACTCGAACGTCGAGCCGCACCTGTACGGCGGCGAACCGAGCGCACCCGGCACGAAGCACGACCCGGCCCGCGATGCGACGACGCTGCCGCTGCTGCGCGCGGCGATCGCCGCGGGCGTGCCGGTGCTCGCAGTCTGCCGCGGCTTCCAGGAGCTGAACGTCGTCTGCGGCGGCACGCTGCACCAGCGCGTGCATGAAGTGCCGGGCTTCGCCGATCACCGCGAGGACGACGACGCGCCGATGGACACGCAATACGGCCCCGCGCACGTCGTGCGACTGACGCCCGGCGGCAAGCTGCACGCGCTCGCCGGCGGCCGCGACGAAGTGCACGTGAACTCGCTGCACAAGCAGGGCATCGCGCAGCTCGGCTCCGGCCTCGCCGTCGAAGCCGTCGCGCCGGACGGCCTGATCGAAGCCGTGAGCGTCGTCGATGCACCGGCTTTCGCCCTCGCCGTGCAGTGGCACCCGGAATGGCGGCATGCGCAGGACCCGCTGTCGAGCGCGATCTTCCGCGCCTTCGGCGATGCCTGCCGCGCGCGCCGTGCCGCCCGCACGCGCGCCACGGCCGCCGCCGCGCTCGCCTGAGCGCGCCGACCCAACCAACGAGAACAGACATGCAAGACATCGAAGATTTCCTGAAGCAGTACCGGATCACCGAGATCGAAGCGATCATTCCCGACATGGCCGGCATCGCGCGCGGCAAGATCACGCCCCGCAACAAGTTCACGTCCGGCGAATCGATGCGCCTGCCGCAAGCCGTGATGGTGCAGACCGTCACCGGCGAATATCCGGAAGACGGTTCGCTGACCGGCGTGACCGACCCCGACATGGTGTGCGTGCCCGACACGTCGACGATCCGCCTGATTCCGTGGGCCGTCGACCCGACCGCGCAGGTGATCCACGACTGCGTGCACTTCGACGGCTCGCCGGTCGAGATCTCGCCGCGCTACGTGCTGCGCCGCGTGCTCGACCTGTACAAGGCGAAGGGCTGGAAGCCCGTCGTCGCGCCCGAGCTCGAGTTCTACCTGGTCGACATGAACAAGGATCCCGACCTGCCGCTGCGTCCGCCGGTCGGCCGCACGGGCCGCCCGGAAACGGGCCGCCAGTCGTATTCGATCGAGGCCGTCAACGAGTTCGACCCGCTGTTCGAGGACATCTACGAGTACTGCGAATCGCAGAACCTCGACATCGACACGCTGATCCACGAAGTCGGCGCCGCGCAGATGGAGATCAACTTCATGCACGGCGACGCGCTGTCGCTGGCCGACCAGGTGTTCCTGTTCAAGCGCACGGTGCGCGAGGCCGCGCTGCGTCACAACATGTACGCGACGTTCATGGCCAAGCCGATGGAAGACGAACCGGGTTCGGCGATGCACGTGCACCAGAGCATCGTCGACGAGGAAACGGGCCAGAACCTGTTCACGTCGCCCGAAACCGGCGGCGCGACGTCGATGTTCTACAACTACCTCGCGGGGCTGCAGAAGTACACGCCGGCGCTGATGCCGATCTTCGCGCCGTACATCAACTCGTATCGCCGCCTGTCGCGCTTCATGGCCGCGCCGATCAACGTGCAATGGGGCTACGACAACCGCACGGTCGGCTTCCGCATCCCGCACTCGGGCCCGTCGGCGCGCCGCATCGAGAACCGGATCCCGGGCGTCGACTGCAACCCGTACCTCGCGCTCGCCGCGACGCTCGCGGCCGGCTACCTCGGCATGACGCAGCGCCTGGAACCGACCGAGCCGCTCGTCAGCGACGGCTACGACCTGCCGTACCAGCTGCCGCGCAACCTCGAGGAAGGGCTGACGCTGATGGCCGCGTGCGAGCCGCTCGGCGAGATCCTCGGCCACAAGTTCCTGAAGGCGTATTTCGCGCTGAAGGAAACCGAATACGAAGCGTTCTTCCGCGTGATCAGCTCGTGGGAACGCCGCCATCTGCTGCTGCACGTCTGAGCGTGCACACAACCGAATACGGAAACACGGAGGAAACATGACGTACCGCAACGAATCTGCCTGGATCCAGCCCGCCGCGCCGGCCGCCGCACCGCGCACGACGCAGGCGCGCTCGACCGCCGAATACCGCGCGCTCGACGCCGCGCACCACATCCACCCGTTCTCGGACATGGGCGCGCTGAACCGCGCGGGCAGCCGCGTGATCGTGAAGGCCGACGGCGTCTACCTGTGGGACTCGGACGGCAACAAGGTCATCGACGGGATGGCCGGCCTCTGGTGCGTGAACGTCGGCTACGGCCGCAAGGAACTCGCCGACGCCGCGTATCGCCAGATCCAGGAACTGCCGTTCTACAACACCTTCTTCAAGACCACGCACCCGCCGGTGATCGAACTCTCCGCGATGCTCGCGGAAGTCACGCCGAAGGGCTTCAACCACTTCTTCTATTGCAACAGCGGCTCGGAAGGCAACGACACCGTGCTGCGCCTCGTGCACCAGTACTGGCGCGTGCAGGGCCAGCCGCAGAAGAAGT
>NZ_JBEPLH010000035.1:0-68898 GCF_040545135.1 Burkholderia sp. 572
ACCGTCGAGCTGTTCGCTCCGTCCGTGACCGTGTCACCTGAACCGTTCACGGTAATGGAGTCGCTGTCTTTGCCGTAAATCGTGCTACCTGATCCGTCGATAGCATCGCCTTGTCCTTGAACACTGACTGCACTACCACTTCCCAGAGAGGCCAACGTATCGTTGCTGCCGTTAATAACCGTCGAGCTGTTCGTTCCATTCGCAATAAAATCATTCGATCCGTTCACCGTGAACGTATCGTTGCCCTGACCGTTAATCGCAGCGTTCGAGCCGTTGACTGTGCCCCCTGAATTTGCCTCGAACGTCACTGTCGATGCAGCGCCGGTTGCCGACAAGTTCACGCTGTAACCGACGCCGGTAAGCTGGAAAGTATCGCCAGCTTGGGCGTTGATTACGTGGCCGCCATTGAGGATCGTCGTGTCGTAGTCTGCTCCGTTCACGTCGATCGTATTGGCGTTGGTGGTTAAAGTGACACCAGATGCGCTCACATCAACTGGAGTGCTGACGTTCGTAACAGTTTCGACCTCTGAGCCGTTACTTGAGAACTGCTGCGTTGATACTACAGCGCCGGTGCCATCCGTCATCGTTGCCGAATAGCTGCCATCCGAATTATGTACGTAAGAAATGTTCGATATGACATTCCCGTTCTCGTCCTTGTATAGTGCCGAACTAACTTGACTCCCAGCGAAAGTCATTATTTCAGAATTGCCCGAAGCAAATGAAATTGTGGCCGAAGACAAATTTCCATTCGAATAATTAACCACCAATCCATTGTCTGGATCGGGGGGATTGGTTTTGATTCCATCAAGACTGGCGCGGCCGTATTCATCCTGGAGGGCACCAGGACTTGCTTGGTAAAACTCAGGATAACTCTGTCCACTGACGGCCGGGAAAGTCCCCATCACACTGGAAGCCGCCTGAGTCAGCGCAGAAAAAGCGTCTGCCGAGGAAGCATTTTGTAAGTTTTGACTACTCCAAGCACTATCAAGTGCTTGCTGAATTCGACCGTTTGCGTATCCAGACCCATCGCCATCAATAGTAAAAGCACTTCCGGTCGCCGCCTTGATTTGTTGCTGGACTTGATAACTATAAGCAGCCGACATATTTTCAGTTGCCATACCTACAACTGCGGCTGCATTTCCATAATTTTGATCACCTGGATTTAAGTTCGCAATAGAATTATATAAGCTTTGACCAGTAGTGAAATTTGCATACTTCCCCATTTCCCAGGTAAGAGCGGAGACGTAGTCGGCCGGGCTGGTATCTTGCGGATTAGAAATCTTCAATCCAAGAAGAATTTGCACCTGATTGTTAGGATTAACAATCGTTTCCTTTCCATTGGAAAATGGATTATTCAAATAATTCGCCGGCAAATATGCTCCGATCGGCGCAACGGTTCCTGCCGCAATGTCCGAATCATATTTATTAATCGATCCCACCAGTATCGAACTACTATTTATCATGTTCAAAACGGCCTGAGAGGGAGGATTTCCACCCCAAATCGCCTCAGTTCCATTGATTTGACTCATTTGCAAACCCCTTAAAAATTTTGCTGAAAAAGTATCGTTTCAGTGCACTTTGATGCCATGTTATTCAGGGAGGACAGGAACCAGACATTTACTCCACCCTTTCCGAGATAGCGATATGCAAATCCCGATGGCACATATTCTGAGCTCTTGCTCGACGATTGGAAGTTTTGCACAATGTCTGACTGTGTAATGCAAATCTTCGTCGTATCAATGGAAATTTTTGCGGAAACCGCTTCAATCCGATTGTCATTGCCCAGTTTCTCAACATAGTTTGCAGAACAAGGCAGTCTCCCATTTTTACTCGAATCCAAAAACCATGGCACATCATGGTAAATAAATTGCCGAATAGTCACCGGTCGCTCTGGAGGCGATGCCACTCCACATCGTTCGAAAGAAAATGGAGCAATGATCACTTGCCCACTTTCCATCTTCATGCCGATAATTCGAGAAAAGAGAGATTGATTGGAAAGATCTGCTTGATCAGCCACCTCATGGATTCGAGACAGGGGCGATCTTTCGTCGGCTAAATTTTGACTTCGAGCATCTTGTTGAAACCCGAATATCACAAGCATCACCCCGAAGATTGAAAGGGAAATTTTTATTTGGCTGTATTTCATATTATTCAATAATTTCTGATGATCTTATATAAATTTTCGGAAATTAACGCTTTTAAGCAAGCATCTACACCAACCAAGAATTTAGCGACATTGATTCACGGGAGCGCAATCAGTTTCAATTGCAAAATGAGCCTAAAAATTTCCTCATCAGCTCCGCACTGAGCTCGGAGCCCGTGAATTCATTCTCAACTTCCGCAGGATTCGTCCCGCAGATCAATTTTCAACACCACACCAGAAACAATCACTACTACATTATTGCCAATCGAAGCATTATCAACGACACCAAATATCCTCAAGCGCTACACCATCCATTAATCGAAAGTGAGCGGAACGCCGAATTTTCTACTGATTGATCCGATCAATTTATCAGCAGGCGCCGCCAGCAGCAACGCCTCATACGAAACATCCCGTAACGTTTACGTTACATAATATTTCATTTTGCCTTTCGTTAGAAAAATAGGTGGTATTTGAAAGACATGGTCACGACGTTTAAACCGATTAATTCCTGGTAGTTTTCTATGTTTAAGAATTCGTGATTTTCGAGATACATCGGAATAGAAGGTTATTTGTAATTATTGGACTCGAAGGCAACCTTTGTAATTCAACGGCTCCGGAGGTTGCTGTAGGAGTTCACAATCAATGCTAGCCGTGCTCAACAGAGCGCTAGCAATGTTCACTAATACTGCTAGCGTAGTGTTTTGCTCAACCTAAGCGGTGGGCATCGATAACGTGATATCGCCCGCAGCGCGGCGTCGAAATTCGGAGCTCTGGCGAAAATCGATTGCGGAACAGTCTCGAGCAGGCTGTGGTGCACCCGACAGTAGTCGGCTGACGGATCGAGCCACTCCCTCTTCCACCGTGATGCAGTCTGCCCCCGGTCGCCCTACCCGGCTGCCTTGGCTCTAATGTGCTGGCGACCGGATCTGCGAGGAAACGTCGACGCAGGCGATATACGGTGGTGCAGTGAACGCCTAATAGCTGTGCTGCTCGTTCAGCCTGCTGCCGGGAAAGCACGCCGTTGCCAAGCAGTCGAAGCACGGACGCAATCTTCGCTGCTCGAGCGGCCCGCTCTTCGATCGAAGCCATATGGATCCCTATCAATCCACGCGACACGTGCAACGTGCTAGCAACGTTAGTGAACATTGGCCAAGTTTCTGTTGCAGAAACGCAACGGCCAAGCAGCCGCCAGAAAGCTTCAAAAAGTCCCTGTTCGCCGAGGCTTCTTTGAGAATTTCCGCTAGCAACGTTTCTGAACACGGCTAGCGCTAATAATGAACGCCTACAGTTGCCGCCTCCTCGGTCGAAATGACGTCGCGAAACCCCTGTGGGGCTCGGTGCCAATCTGCCGGGCCGTATGACGGTCGAACTTCACAGTACGTATCGATCGCGTCAACCACGTCCTGCAACATTGCGGTGCGTCGACCCCAGTCTTGCTCAGTCACTTCGACGATCGCCAGTTCGCCATTGTGTTCGATCGCGGTACCTGAGGCGCGCACGCGCTGTGACTCCTCAAGCTCATCACGTAGAAGCCCATAGGTCTTCGTCGAACAATATAGCTTCGGGAGGCTCGACAATGCGTGTAGGCAGTCGAGCCGCCCCAGTTCGATCAAAGTCGCGGCATCAATGACATAACCCGCATCGCTCCGAGACAACAAACTTTCCGCTTCGGCACGATGTGCCTCCGAGCCACCGCCGACATCCAACTTTGCTTCTTGGTTGGGCCATCCACAGACTGCGTCGACAACGCCGCGCCCCATCATTCGGCACACCCCTCCGATAGTAAAAGGAGCCTTTCGATACCCCTCCATGATTTGTCGACCGACTTCCGAGCTTCGGTGGAGCTGCGCCTTCAACTGGGAAAAATCCAGAGCCCCGTGTTCGTCTTCGGGCAGGTTGATTACCGAAACGTAGGATGACTGGGTAATTGAGCCCTTCAGCATTTCATGGGTGGTGTCGAGCAGGCGACGATACGCCGATCCGATCGTCACTACCTTGAACACCTTCGGCTCATCGAATGTTTGAGCAACGGCGACCTCGCTTCCAACAATTGCGCCAATAAAAGGGGCAACGTCCGTTGATGACGCGGAACGGAATTCGTCGGCATCTGGAAGTCCGTCGAACCCGATAGGATCGACAGCTCGGGTAAAGGGTCGCCCCGCATTGTCGACCACCGTAAAGTAAGTCCCCTCCTCGATCACGGGTCGACTAACTTCGAGGTGCGGCAGCGCTTTGTGTACGGCGAGATGGCCGGCCAAGTGCGCTGCCGCCACATCGACGTCCGCCATATTCAACCGGCGCATGCGATAGAGACGTCGGAGGCCGCGTTCCTCGAATCCATGACTCATTTCACATGTGGCAATTTGTGTCAACTCTCGAGAGGTGCCTTCGAGCAACTCGGGAATTTGATCCAGCACGGACAAAAGCTCCCCATCCGAGTCCCGAGCGGCCGTGGTCAGCCGAAACAACCAACTCATCGCTTGGCCGGGGTAGTGCCTCAGTTGAACCAATGAGAGCTGCTTGAGCAACGCCCAATCGCCGACTTCCTGACCGAGTTCCATGGCCAAGTGCCGCGCACCGTCGTTTTCGATCCAGCTCTCGTGAAGGGAGTCGAGAAGTTGCCGGGCCTTCGCATACGCACCGAGGCGCATGTAGCAAAATAGCAGATCGCTATGAAGCTCACTGTGCACCCCGGACCTTAGCATCGCAGCGTATATCTCGGCACATTCCTCAAATCGTCCAGCTTGGAAATAGGCCATCGCTAACATATAGCGCTCCTGCTCTACGCCCGTTTGGTTCACGAGTGTGGCCGCGCGGGCGAGCAGACTATCTGCCCGCTCCAAGCGGCCGGCGCGACGAAGCATGTCCGATCCGACCGCAATCGCAGCAATAGACGTCGATGTCGATAGGTCCTGGGCTTCTAGCTGTTTCATAACCTCATCGTGACGTCCGTCCTTCGCAAGCGCTTGCCACAGCAATACTCTGATCGATTCGACCGCGCGTTCGCAATCGGTCGGCAAGTTAGCCGCAGCCTCGATTGCTCGCTCAATCGGTTCGAGTTTTCCTACATTTGCACATGTCTGAGCGAATGTGACCAGGGCATCGGCGGGCATCGCGTGGAGTGAGGACAGCCCAACCTCCAAAGCGCGGTCGATATCACCACCGCCGCGATGGGCCTCGATCTCCAAACGGATAAATTCCGACCCGTCTATCGATCTCGCGCGCGCCTCACGCAGCAGATCTAAGGCGTCGTTGGTCCGCTTCAAAAGGACATAGACGTAGCCAAGGTTGACCACCGTCGCTTTCAGTGTCGCTGTTGACTGGACCGTCCACAGCTTTTCGTGCCGCGGCTCGAACGCCGCTGCTACGTCGCCCAGCGCATTCAACTCCGCCGTGTCAAGCATGCGAAAGGCGATGTTGAGCGGACTAGCCGCCACCCACTCAAGCGTATATCCCAGCGCCCTATCCCTGTTGAAGAAGCTTACGTCTTGAAGGTCCAACGCCTTTCGAGCTGCCGCGGCTGCTCCATTGATATCTCCGGCTCGGTAGCGGCTAAAGGCAACCAGTTGAAACGCGTCGGCCTCTTGGCGGTACTCACAAGGAATCGCGTCCTCCGCTAGCGACCCGCCTCGCACCAATTCCGCGTTTTTGGCGATTAACCAGACCGAAAGCGACTGCGGGAATCGCTCGAGCGCCTCGTGGCCAGCCTTTTCCGCCGCCGCGAAATCGTTCGCTAGCAACAAACCGCGCACCCGTGCAGCGGCGAGCTTGTCGTCGTCATCGCACAAGGCAGCTGCCTTTAGAAAATCAGCCGCGGCGTCCTGGTCACGGTCGAGATTGAAGCGGCATGTCCCGCGCATGAGGTACCAACGCGCGCGCTGATGCGCATCGAACGGTTCCAGATCCTCGCCGAGCTTTCCGAGGTCATTCAGCGCATCTCGGTACCGGCCTTCCCGAATTCGAGTATTGAGTTGATCGAGCTGTCGGGAGATGAGCTTGTTTTCGGATGATTCGCGCGAGGCAGGAATCGCACTTTGACCTCCCGTATTGCCCGTCGGTAGCGTCGCCGTTGAGATACCGACTGCCACGCCAACGGGAGAAGTGCCGTGATTCCACGCACCAGCATGCGCGCCGAGAGTGTATTGTTGAGCGCTTGCGTCGCGGATGATCTTGAACGCGCGAGCGAGGTCATCGCCAATCACCTCGGCCAAGGAATCGAGCGCTATCCCGCCTGCGCTCGCATTGAGTGACATACACGATGTCACAAACTTCGACCAGACGTGATTGGGATCGGCAGTGTAGCCACTGGACAGCAAACTCGAGCGAATCAGGTTGACGAGTTGCACGTGCTCGGGAGTGCCGTCTTCCTTTAAGTCATGCGCGAGGAAGCTCACATGTTGAAGGAACGTGTAGAGTTCCTCGTCGTCAATCGGTCTTCGCGCAAAACTCGCGACAACGGTTTTGAATGCAGAGACGGCGTTTCGCTTCAGTGCATTGCTAACCCCGACCGCATCGATTTTTTCGAGCCACTCTCGACTCGACAGCGACAGGCTTGCCGCCTTCGCAACTGCGGTCGCACCGCTCATGTGATGACGCCCGTCGGCATCATGAACGATAACGATGCGATCCTTGCCTCTTGAGAACAGCTCCGGTTGCTGATAGTCAAGCCAAGCCCCCCCGACTGCATCTTGGAAAGCTTTGGTCGACCGTCTTGCGGTCAGTCCTGATTTCATTTGGAAGAACACGCGATGCCGGTGACCCGCCGAGTTCTCGACTGTGCAAACCAGATCGTCCGTTTGCGGTCCATGCGCGCGTGCCTGGAAGCGCAGTTCTGCGATGACCCACCCTTCAGCAATTCCCGGGGAAGGCGCACCTAAACACATGTGGATCAGCTTGACAGCCTGGGCACGATTTTCGAATGTGACTCCCTGCCCTCCAGTCGACGCTGAACTCGCGGCCGATTTGGCCATTCCTTCGGTAGAGGACTTGCGTTGTGAAGACTTTCCCGGTCGACGTGTCTGTTTTTTCGTATTCGTATTCGTTTTCATGTTTTGATCTCTGCCCGCATTGCTTTGCCGCTACTCGCCGCGTCGCGCTGCCAGTCACGCGTGATACTTCGCCGCCTCCTGGCACATCCGTTGCTGTTCGACGAGCACCGGCGAGCCCTCGCGCAGCGCGATCGACACCAGGTCGTCACGCATGGTGCGCAACAGGCGCTCGACCTCGAGCGGTTCGTGCTCGTCCAGGTCGAAGTAGAGCCGCGCGATCGCGGCGATCGGCAGACTTTTCACGCGCGCGCAGCACGGTGAACTCGGTACGCGTGTAGGTGCGCGGCACTGGTAGGTCGAGCTGCTGGGGGCGATTGGCCACGGGATCGTGACTCCTCAGAAATTGCTAGCGCCGGGCGATGGTTGATCGGCGGGATACAGGATGTCATCCGTGATGCGGCCGGCGACCCCGTCGAGGTCCGGGAACAACACGCCGCGATTGATGCCGGCCCGCTGAAGCTGCCCGCGGATAGTGCCAAATGCCTCGCCTGGAATGCGGATGTATCGCAGTCGGTCACGAAACCCGGGGTTGGTGTCGAGCGCGAAGTATCTCGTGTCGAGGCCACTTTGCTTCCCGCGATGCACCGTGAACCAGCCGTCCTGGGCAGCGATACGGCGAGAGACATGGCGCGGCTTCAGCAACCGCGTTCGGCCGAGTCGGAGCGGATCTTTGCTCTCCTCGGGCGAGATCAGGTCGTCGTGCACGACGGGCAACATCCACACGGCGCCCGGCCACACGCCACGGCCCTCCTCGCTTTCACACGAACGGTACTCGCACGGTTGCTCGACGGCCGGTTTTTTTACTGCGAACCAGAGGGCCGACAACGCACTCCCCGACCAATCCAGCAAGCGGGTGGGCATCGCGTGGTGTTGCGCGATCGCAAGCCAGTCGGCGTTCGTCAAGTCCACGGTCGATTCGACGTGAGGCAGGGCACGCTGCTTGAACTCGTCGAGCATGCGTTGCTCGGTGTTGGGCCGCAACCGCAGTTGGTATGGTGCGCGTCCAATTGCGGGCACAAGCCGCCACGACTCCACCTCCTGGCCGCGAAACAGTGGGAAATCGAGGCTGATCACGTCGACGCTGGCAAGCCACTTGTCGACGTGTTGTAGAAAGCTCACGAGGTCAGTCGCTTCCCCGACACATTGGGCATCGCGGAGATTCGGATCGAGACTGGATGAGGTGCTCATCGGTGAGTCCTTTGTTCGTGGGTCAGGGTACCGTCATCCTAATGCCCTTTTATTCCACTAGATCCCGCCACGGAATAGAACCACTTAGACAAAGAGTATCGCGGTGCCCTTTGACGACACAACTACACACGCCCTGACTCACTTGCTAGAGTTTCTACGTAGAAACTGTCGACTACGAGGTCCACACACGGATCACGCATTGGCTGCGCCAACTCACAGATTTACCCGTGCATATCAACCGCCGGCGTATTCGCCACGACAGGCAGAAAACGTTCAGCATCAGTCCGATTCGATCGGCAAGTTAAAGGAAGGCGTGCCAACATGCTGCACCTGCTCCAGTGCTTCAAGATAGCGATGGACCGGCACCGCAGCAAGTTGCTTATCATGAACACGAAGCAACGCTTCGAGTGCAGTCCGTTCCGCGTCTGTAAAAGTCCACTTGCCACCCCGCTCTGCCCGCGCAATGCATTGGTTGAGTGCGAAATCCGCGGAGCGATACAGTTCCGCTTCGCCGTCGGAACGCAAATAGAGCGCGAGCGCGAGTATATTGGACAGCGTGGCGATCGACTCGATATCACCACTGCCGCCGCAAAGCAGCGCAAGTGCGAGGTGGTGCTTGAGAGAAAGACGACGGACTTGGTCAACCGGAAGAGGTAGTAGTTGCGCCTTCGTCAGTGGCCGTCGGCGCACGGTAGAGTGTTTTCGCATAGCTTGATTGCCGTGCCAGCAACATCAAATTTTATCGGGCGACCGCTTCATCGTATTCGCCGATCCGCGCGTGTTTAAGCACTTCGGAACCTCGGACGGGAAGTCACGCCTTGCGGCCCCGGCGCTCTAGTTCGATCCTGGTACGTTCCAATTCTCGCGCGAATGTGGCCTCATCCGGGAGGACCGTCTGATACTCCGCTGCGAGTATCTTGTTCGGTAAGTTGTCGAGTGCATAATGCGCCTCGGCCGCGCCTTTTTCAGCACACAGAAT
Organism: Burkholderia sp. 572; assembly: GCF_040545135.1. Lineage (NCBI taxonomy): Bacteria > Pseudomonadati > Pseudomonadota > Betaproteobacteria > Burkholderiales > Burkholderiaceae > Burkholderia > Burkholderia sp. 572. Next base: position 9,359 of record NZ_JBEPLH010000035.1, read on the forward strand.
CAAGCCAACCGGGGGGTTTTCGCCGGGCTTCATCCAATGTTCACGCGCGTAGTTGAGGTAGAGATGCATCTGCCCCGCGTCCGCATAGCTGAAGCGCCCGACCTTCAAATCGATAATGAGCAGGCATCGCAAGCGCCGGTGAAAAAACACGAGATCGACTCGAAACCAGGTGTCATCGATCCGTAGACGCCGTTGCCGACCTATGAACGCAAAGTCATCGCCGAGCTCGAGGAGGAAATCCGCCAAGTGCTGGATCAAGGCCGCTTCGAGATCCGACTCCGAATATTCGTCCTTCATGTCAAGAAATTCGAGGACGAACGGATCGCGGATCGCTTCCTCAGGCGATAGAAGATCGCCGGGTTGCGCTACAGCCACCTTTCCGAGCAAGGACGCCTTGTTGCGTGACAGCACCAGCCGCTCATAGAGCTGACTGCTGATCTGACGGTCAAGCTGTCGCACAGACCAGCCCTCACGCAACGCTTCAGCCTCGTAAAAGTCGCGAGCAGCTTGCGTTTTCACCGCGAGGAGGCGAACGTAGGCGGACCAGGGCAACGGAAAAGCCTGAGCGATAGAATTTAGCTCAAACGCCACGCCCGGCGGCGCCTTCACCGCCGCCTTGGTTGATTTTGCAGACGCTGTCGGGACAATCCGGGCGGGCGTGGATTGTGCAGACAGTGTCTGCACAATCCGATCCGCAGGCCACGTCAAGTAAAAGGCGCGCATCTGTGCGAGATTGCGCCATCCGAAGCCGCGACCGAATCGCTCTGACAGATCGGCGCCCAAACGGCGGATCACCGCCTCGCCATAAGCGGCCCGTTCCTCCCCGCCCTGCTCGAACTCAACGATTCGTCGCCCGATCTCCCAATATGTCGCCGTCATCAGGGCGTTCACCGTGCGAGCCGTCGCTTCGCGCGCCGACGCGACTATATCGGCAATTTCACGGTGTAGTCCCGCATAAGCGGCCTGCCCGACATCACGCTGCGTCACAGTGCGTTCACCACGTCCTTGAACGCCTTGCCAGCGGTGAACTTCACAGTATTCGCGGCCGGGATGGCAATCTCCGCGCCCGTCGTCGGATTACGTCCCGTGCGGGCGGCTCGCTGCCCCTGCGAAAACGCGCCGAAACCGATCAGCTGTACCGATTCGCCGCGACTCACCACGTCCGTGATCGCGTCCAGGACCGCCTGGACGGTTTTGCTCGCGTCGGTTTTGCTGACGCCCGCGCCCGCTGCGACCGCGTCAATGAGTTCCTGCTTGTTCATGAACAGCCTCGGCAACAAAGTCAAAGCTGCACCCTACCTCATCCCGCTGCACACACGCAAATCGCTGGCGATCAGTGCAGCAATACCCTCCAACTCACTGGCATCCGTCCCCACCACTGCCTGCGGCGGGCAGCCCACCAATAAACTCCGGCTTACACCTGTCGCAGCCACGCTCGCCAAGAGCAATCGCGAACGTTTTTCGCCCGGCCAGCGCTCACACAACTAGCGGGCCGGTGCGGGTGTCATCACTCGCGCAGACTACATGGTCCGGCTTCCGGTGTCACACAACCTGACTGTTTCTCCAGCCGAATCTGCCCGGCCGACCTGCGCGGACCACGGCATCGGTTCGTGCCGCGTCTCCTGCCTCCCGTCTGCCCGCCACCGGCAGCCGGGCCTAGACTCAACTTCAGTTGTGTGAGCGATGGATTCAGCGACATGAATGCAGGGGTCCCGAAATAAAGGGTAACATAGCCCTTACTATGTTACCCTTCACTTTATTGGCCGATTCGCCCCTTTTCTGAGCGCACCTGGCGCTCACGCTTGTCCGGCAAGGCTCGCCGGCCGGCCGCCGGCCATCGGCACGGCTCGCTGCCCGGCAGGCCCGGCAGAAGCCGACGCCGAGCTGACGCGGCCGCGTCGCAGGACACGTATCAAACAACACGCTTTCCGTATTCCCTCGAAGCCACCCATGACGACCGCCGACGATCCAGACGTGCTCGATGTCGAGTTCCGCGAGCTGCCGGCCACGCCGCGGCGCGCGACCACGCCGGCCGCGCGCCGCGAGTCGCGCTCGCGCGCAGCCCGCCGCGAGGCCGCCGCCCAGCGCCGCATCGGCCTGCAGCACCTCGCGTTCTTCCGCGGCTATCTGGAAGGACTGGATCTGGCCGAGCTGGCCGACCAGTACCTCGAATTCGGCCGCGACGCGCGCAAGGCCACCGCCACGCGAACCTGGCTCGTGACGGCCTTCGTCGCCGCCGCACGCAAGCGGCAGGATTTTGCGACCGCGCGCCTCCTCGCGATCCGGCCGGCCGCCCTCGCCGCGACGCCGGCGGCCGACGCCCCGGCGCAGGCAGCGCCGTCGCTGGAGGACTTCGCCGCCGAGCACGATCCGGACGGTTTCTATACCGAGAAAGAGCTGCTCGACCTGTTCGCCGCCCGGCATGCCGGCGCTGCTGCCGACGCCGGCGCAACCCTGCGTCGGCAGCAGCGCAACGCCCGCCTGCGCGCGCGCCAGATGGCGGCGCTCGAGGCGCTCGCGCGGCTGGTGGTCGAGGATCCGCGCCCCGAGCACCACGTGCTCGGCTGGTTCGACACCGTCGTCGCGCTCCGTCTGGCCGACGTCGGCCTCACCACGATCGGCAAGCTGGTCGAGACGATTAACGCGCTCGGCTACCGCTGGTACCGGCGTGTGCCGCGCCTGGGCGAAGTCGGCGCGCGCCGCATCACCGCGTGGCTCGCCCACTACGGCGACGTCGCCGGCCTGCAGCTGGCCGCCGGCGCGCAAACCCACCCGTCCGAGTGCACCCTGCCTGCGCCCCGGCTCGCCGTCGCCGGCCCCGTCACCGCGATCGTGCCGCTCGAGCGCTTCTTGCTGCCGCCCGAACTGGACGGCTCGCACGGCACCCACCGCAATCTGGTCAAGAACAACAGCCGCGCCAACAACGACCGCGAGGCGATCGATTTCTGGCTCGCCGACTACGAGAACCCGCATACACGTCAGCGCTATCGCACCGAAGCGGAGCGCCTGCTGCTTTGGGCGATCTTCGTGAAGCGCAAGGCCCTGTCGAGCCTCGACACCGATGATGTGCGCGACTACATCAACGGCTTCCTGGTCGATCCACAGCCGGCCGCCCAGTGGGTGATGGAGGGCACGGCACCACGCGATGCGCTTGAATGGCGTCCGTTCCGCGGGCCGCTATCGCTCAAGAGCCGCCAGGACGCGCTGTCCGCGCTGAAGAAATTCTTTGGTGAGCTGGTCGACGCGCAGTACCTGGATCACAACGCCTTCGCGAAGGTTCGCGTGTTCACCGGGTCGACGCACGACGCCGCCGGCAACGAGCGGCGCGTGGCCGCGAAATCGCGCCTGCAGATCGAGCGCGGCTTGACCGCCGACGCCTGGCGCTTCGCGATGCGCGTGCTCGACGCGATGCCGGACACGGCCGCCGCGACACGCATGCGCTTCGTGCTGAGCTTTGCGTACAGCACCGGGCTACGGCGCGCCGAGTTATGTGGCGCCTTCACGGACGACGTGCAGGAGCGCTACGCCGGACCGGAATTGGGGACGATCCGGTTGCTGCGCGTGGTCGGCAAGCGCGCGAAGGAACGCTTCGTGCCGTTGGTGCCGGCGGTGCTGGACTTGATGGGTGATTATCTGGAATCGCGTGGCCTGCCGCGCGATCCCCTCGCCTGCCCGGCCGCCACGCCGTTGATCCCGGCGCTGCTGTCGAATGCCGAGATCGGCCGGATCCGGCGCGCAGCGAAGGCGAGTAAAACCGATCCGGCGCCTGAGCTTGCCGCGCGCGCGCGGCAAGCCGGGCCGATTCATCCGATTCAACTTTATAAGACGGTTAGGCAGTTTTTCGCGATGGCGACTACCGCGGCCCTGCGCGAGGACTCGCCCCATGCGCGGGCCTTCAGCGCGGCCAGCCCGCACTGGCTGCGTCACACGTTCGTATCGCATGCACTGGCCAATGGCATGAGCCTCGAGAGTGCGCGAAATTTTGCCGGCCACGACTCCCTCGATACCACGTCGATCTACGCGACTGCCGAACTCGGTCGGCAGTACCGGGAGGCGGAGTCGTTCCTGCGACGTGCCAGTGCTTGAGGTCAGTGGTGAAGCACGAAAAGAGAGAACCCCGAAAGATAGGCCATCTAATCGTGAGCAAAACCGCCGACCTGAACGAGCAGCTCGGATCTCTGGCGACGACAACGCGGGAGTTTTGTTGACTCAGATCGGGCAATACGCAACTAACGGTCGGCTTCGTAAGCCCCTCTTACAAACACCTTCGCACCCGAACCGCCCTATGTCTACAAATGAAGGGCGTCCCCATAGGGAGAACTCAGCTCCAATCCTTAAAGGGCCTTGGCTCTAAAGGACTTCGTTTGCGTGAACACGTAGCCAGCAAAGGCGTCCTTCAGCGCCGGATGCATCTCGAAAATCACGGCAGTCAGATCTGCCATTGGGTCAATACTCAACCGACGCATCGTCAGCTTCGCAGCAGGCGTTCGCCTATATTGACGACGCCAATCGTCGCGCTGCTCGGGCGATGCGGCTTCGTACGCCTCCCACCCTTGGCGCACCTCGTCTCCCATCCGTTCCTTGGCATTGACTTCCTGAGCAGCGGTCTGCAACGCCATGCGCGTTTGGACCTGTACCTTGGCCTCGGCGTCTTGCTTCTCGCGTAGCACGAGGGTCTGCTGAACTTGCACCATCTCTCGCTCAGCATCGGAGACGACCCACCCTTCTTTGAGCGCCTTCATGAAAAATCCGGCCGGGCTCTTCGTTACCTTCCCGATCTTCAGACTGAACCGAGTGCGGTCGATCGCCTGTTCCAAGCGTTCATCAGTGTAGGTGTCGCGGTCGCCAGCGATCTGGTTGAACTGCGCGGTGGAAAGACCAAACTCCTGCTTCAGGGTTTGGTAGATCGCCTGGGCATGCTCGTGCGTGTGCAGCACGCGTTCAGCCAGATCCTTACGGGTGATTCGGAACCGCAGACTACCAATCTTGCGCGAGCCCTGCACGGTGCGTGTCTCGTACGTAATCGCAAGGTCAGAGACCTCGTTGATCTGCTGCACGGCTGGTTCAAGCCAGTCGCGCTTGAAATACTTGAACACTTGAGCGTTGGCGCCCATCTCACCCTGCCATCCCCGCAACTCGTCGAGCGGGATCCAGTCGGTAATCCCATCGTCAGCGATCGGCAGGAGGTTGTCGTACATCACGCGCGCGTACGAGAGCGTGAACAACGACGTGATGCGCAAGCTCAGCCAATGGGACTTGCCCGGCCCTCGGATGATTCCGATCAGATCGGGCGGCACGCGGAACTGGAAACGTCCCCCCTGGTAAGAGATGCGGCCAATCAACTGTGTAGACCCAAAGGGACGTTCACCGTCTTCCCCGACGGCGGCGGTCGCCTGAATCAGTGCCTTTTGCGCTTCGGTGATCACCTGCTCCAGGTGCGTGTTGTTCCGGCTCGAGTAACGCATGAGCCACTTGAAGTAGTCCAGCTCAACGTCGTAGAGGTCACGCGGTCGATCGTCGTAGGCGACAATGAAGTAGGCTGCATCGATCAGGCGTCGCGCGGCCACACCTAAGTCAACGATTCGGATGAGGACGTTGTTACGCGAAAAACCGATGTCGGAGCGGGCGTTCTCTACGGCCAGACCTTCAGCCTGCGCGTCATCGAACAGGGCCAGCGCTAGCTGACGGGACGTTGCCATTTGCCCTGTTTCCGCCATGCGACCTCCGCTCCCGTTATGGATTTGTCATATCGATCCGTAAGGTACCGACCTCAAGGTGAACTGTCAACACAACCCACCTCACCTTCCGCCTGTGATGCACACAGATCACCTCACCTTTCGGCCCATTCACTTCACCTCTCAGCCAAAAGACCTCACCTTCGATGCCATTTTTCCTCACCTCTCCGGGGACAATCGCTCACCTTGCCGCTCAATCCACAGCGCCTTCGACACAAAATCCCTCACCTTTCTTCCGTAAGCGCATGATTTTAAAAGACTGTGCTCGGCCTGTTTGTGGTTTGTGGGTTTATCTTTTAAAAAACGAACCACCCACGTTTGTAAGAAAGCCTCGTCGCGAATACTCAACGCGCTTTGCCCAGGAGGAGTTCCGTATTTAATGGAGTACTGCTGTTGGCCCGGGACCTTAGGCTTCTAGCCCTTTATCACACTCCTTCCATGGTGAGGTGAAATGTGGGAGTTGCCTGAAGGCGCCTCGCCATTCTCGCTTCAGGGTTGAGCAAGGTGAGGCAATTTGTGAAGAATCGGCGGCTCGCTGAGCGGTTGAGTCCTGAATCTGAACACATTTCACCTCACCTTTAATGAGGATCGTTGGCGTGATGTACATGCCCGCCCGTGCTAGAGCCTTGATCCACCTGTATATGTGGTACGTAAACGTCGAAATGCGGATCCTCACACGATTGAAGTAGCTATTCCGGGATGAGGCGGGTATTCTACGGTTCGTCGCTGGAATAATTAAAACCGTATAAATGTACGGCAAGCGTGGAAAAATCACCTCACCGTCGAATTTAAGAGGAACCGTCCAATGAAAATGAGCGAGTTGCCGGCCGTCGAGCGGCACGTGAAACTCTCCCAACTCGGGGAGTTCGCCAAGCGACTGTCCGTCATGACCGACGAGCTTCGCGATCAAATCTTAGCCCCGCGACCGCGTAAGACTGCGCCGGTCTTCACAATCGGTGAATTGACCGACATGTGCGGCATCGATCGTCAGAAGATTAATTACCTAGCAACAAAGGAAGGCGGCAGTTTGCCGCCGGGTGAAGCCCACGGCACGGGGCGGTCTCGAATTTTCACGCTTGCGGAGGCGCGCACCTGGGTGCAGCAGGTATCGAACGTCCACCAGACGGCGCTCGTTACTGGCCAAGGCCACCACCGCGGCCGCGTGTTGATCACGGCCAACTTCAAAGGGGGGTCGTGTAAGACGACAACCACGATGTGCATCGCGCAAGGCTTGAGCCTGCGTGGCCGACGCGTCCTGGTTATCGATCTGGATCCGCAAGCGTCCTTATCGGAGCTCTGTGGCCTCTATGCCGAGAAGGACGTGACATGGGAGGACACGGTGCTCCCGTTCATTTACGATCCGGCGATCGAAGGCGGCTTGGGCGCGAAGGTCCAGACCACGTATTGGGACGGCCTCGACGTGATCCCGTCCCACAACTATCTGCATGACGCCGAGTTCCATTTGCCGACGGCGCAGAAGGAAAATCCCGAATACGAATTTTGGTCGGTGTTGCGTCGGGGGATTGAACCGCTGCGCGCGCATTACGACTACATCATCCTCGACACCGCGCCGTCGCTGTCGTACATGACACTCAACGGCCTGATGGCAGCGGACGCGATGGTGATGCCGCTGGTTCCTGAGAGCCTTGACTTCATTTCGTCCGTATCCTTCTGGTCGCTGTTCTCCGAGGTTGCGGCCGGTTTCGTCGAGCACGAGGTCGACAAGACCTACGATTTCATCTCGGTGCTGCTTTCGAAAGTCGATTACGGCACCACGTCATCGGCGCCGGTAGTTCGGTCATGGGCACAGCGCGCGTACGGCGATTGGCTCGCAACGACGGAAATTCCAGCGAGTTCCGTGATGAGCAATGGTGCACTCGCGTTCTCGACAGTCTTTGATTTGTCGCGCTCTGACGGCGTTACGAAAACCTTGGCACGAGTGAAGCAACCATTGATGGATTACTGCAAGTGGATCGACGACCAATACGTGACGCAATGGAGGGCTGAAGCATGAGCAGCTTGCGTGAACGCATGATGAGCAAGACCGCGGACCTACGCCCCGCGAAAGACATCCCGCTCGAGCAGCAACCGGATAAGCCGGCGTCACCGCGCACGGCACCGGGTATGGCCGCTGCTCTCGCTACCGTGCAGAAGCGCGTACTGGAGCTCGAGAAAGGCAGCGGTTCGTCTGAGTTGCCGATCGCGGAAATTGTTCCGAACCCGTGGCAACCGCGACGCGTATTCAACGAAGCGAAACTAACTGAACTCGCAGAATCGATTCGAGAAGCTGGGCTAATCCAGCCGATCGTTGTACGTCGAGCGGCATCCGGCTACCAGATTGTCGCCGGCGAGCGTCGCTGGCGTGCGCACAAGATGATCGGGAAGGACACGATCAAAGTTGTGATTGTCGACCTCTCCGACGAAGACATGGCGATGCTGGCCTTGGTCGAGAACGTGGTGCGCGACGGCCTTACGGACTACGAGGTTTCCCGCTCGATCCGCGAAACGGAGAAAGAGTTTCCGAACCGCAAGCGCATGGCTGAGGCACTCGGCATCTCGCGATCGGAGCTCTACCGCTATTTGGCCTTCGCTGATTTGCCCGGATTCGTCGTCAAGGACTTGGATATCCAACCGCGACTGCTCGGCGCCAATGCGGCGGAGCAAGTCGTTTCCGTGCTGCGCAACCGCGAAGGCCGGGCATTCGAAATTACCCAAGAGTTGTGGTCGCAGGTAGTTGCCGGCGACCTCGATCAAACCAAGCTTGCGAAGACGATCAAGCACGCGATCGAGAGCGACGGCAAGGCCGGGGCCATGAGCGATCGAAATATCGAAAAGATTTTTGCTGGAAAAAACCAGGCGGGTTCGATTACCAAGGACGCGGGCGGATTCACGGTCAAGATTAAAGCGGGGATGCTCACTGCGGAGAAAGAAGAGCAAATCCGGGCCCTGATCGCGCAACTGTTCGCGCCGAACGAGTGATTCGTTCCTGATAGCACATCAAGCCCGCCGTGCGCGGGCTTTTTTCGTGTCCCTACTAGGGACACGGACAGGCGACAGTCGTAAGCATCGCTGTCGCGAAGGGAAACCTTAATGCGGTGTCTCTATTAGGGACACTCACGGGCCGAGGGTGCTTGGATAGATGTAACGAAACTGCGAGATAGCGCGTGTCCCTAATAGGGACACGCGATCGGACCTCAACCTCCATGGCTTGGCTATGGCTGCCTGCTTCTCTCGTTCGCGCGCAGGTGAGCCCGAGAATGCCGGCCTCACCCGTCAGGCGCGCCAACATAGCTACGACATCAGACACGGCAAGCTCAGGAACAATCCTGGCAGATAGCGAATCTTCATACGCAGTTGACCAGTCAGAGCAATCCGACAGTCGGCGAACTTCATGCACCCAAGTACTTCCTCAAGACCTTCATCTAGCGTGCGGAATTGAACCTTGGTCGATCGCTCTACATCTGGTTTTGGCGACCCTATCCTCAACAAGCGAAATGGCTTCACTGTAGAAAGCAACCCTTTCATCCCAATGGCTTCCTTTCACGCATGTGCGAAAGACGAAGCTCGCGCGAAACCGGCGAAGGTATTCCGAGTCGACTGGTGCATCCTTGGAGAACCAGGCGACCGCGAAAGTTTCCTTCGCTAGCGCCTCCTGTTCGTCGACAAAGCCTAACCGTCGGTCTTCGCCATCCCGTCGGCCCTCTCCTTCCATGATGGAAAGTAGCGGGCACGAAAGCATGTTGCGGTAAGTCGATCGCGCGAAGGTTCTCGAGCGCAGCCAAGCTCCTCTTGTCAAAGTGCTCTTCGCCGCTGTTCGCTTTTTTGATAAGCGAGACGACATTGCAATCTAGAAGATGGAGGGTCTCGGTTGGGGCTGCTTCGGCGTTCATGGCGAGGGGGCTGCGAGGGCTTGGAGAACGTCAACATTCTTGACGCGGTGGTGACAATCCAGCTCAGCCATAGTTGACCCACAGCACCTCTCCGCCGGGACATTGTGTAGCTACTTGAGCCGCGGATCGAGGTTTTGGGCGCCGGGGCAGCGTGTCGCCCGCTGGTCGAACGTAAGCAACGGCACCCGGCTCGCGGCGCCGGCCTGACCGAAGTGCAGGCAGTCAGCGAAATCTCCGCCGTGTTCGCGATACAGGTGCAGTGCACGTTCGAGCGCGCCTTTCTCCTCAAAGCTCAGTTCCCGCGTTTCAAGCAGCGCCGTGAGCGCTGTCAAGATTTGCGGGCGCTCGAATCGGTAGCTTGACCGCAGCACCCATTCGAACCCGAGCATCACGGTCACAGGCTCGTAGAACGCTTCGGGTTGCACCGCCGAGGCCGAGAACAGTTCACATATGCATGCGACCTGGTTGAGGTCGTCATTGGTCGGCCACCGTACCAGAACCCGACCCCGGCCGCCTTTTTCATCAACCATTCAGTGCTGTAGAGAGATATATCGCGATACAGCATAGGCGGTAACCCGCTACCTGACGCCGCGCCATTCGCGCCGGCTGACGGTGCGGATCTCGCCGGCCGCATCTGCCGCCGCGGCCCTGAACCGCTGCCAGGCGAGCTCGAGCGCGGCCATCTGCTCCTCGGCGTCGGCCGCCAGCCGCTCCCGGTGATCCGTCAGCCAGGCGGAGAGCGCCTCGGGGTCGGCCCGGTCGTTCGCGCGGCGGCCGGGCGTGGCGAAGTGGCGGTGCAGGTCGTTGACCGACACCGCGTGGCCGAACAGCACGCGCATCAGCTGCCGCGTGGTGGTGATGGTCACGTCCGGCGGGGGTGGGGCGATCGCCTGCACGAACGCGATCACCGTGCGCGCCCGCGCGCGACGCTTGATGCCGCTCATCAGGCCGCGCAGGTGGCGGCTGCCGACGTCGGGGTGGTCGAGCATGGCCTGCACGGCGTCGTCGTGATCGGCCGGCGTGAAGAACGTCATGGTCCAACCGTGCTGTATGAAGATATATCTTTATACAACACGGAGTTTCGGCCGTCGAGCCGGGCCAAGAAATGGCACATCTGATAACTCTGCTTATCAGATGGGCGTTTGATGGTGGCATGCCCATCGCATAGTGGCCCCGGGCTGCGTGCCTCACTCCGCGGCGACGGCTCACCCAACTGTCCGTGAGGCTGCATCCGGCAGCCGCTTCACGGGATGAACGCATTGGCGAATGCCGGTTCCATTCCGTCACCCTGAATCAACCCGGCAATTTTCCGTACATCTTGACGTGCCCGGCAATTTTCCGTACAGTGACGCGAGGAGGTAACACCCTATGGCTACTACCCGCTTTGAAGCGCGCGTCGAGACCGACGTGCTGTCGGTGATCCGTCGGGCCGCCGAAATCCAGGGCCGCACGATGTCGGACTTCGTCGTCTCCGCCGCGCGCGAAGCCGCGCAACGTGCCATTTCCGATGCGGAAGTGATTCGTCTGTCGGTGGCGGATTCGGAGCGCTTCGTCGCGGCGATTCTGTCGCCCGCCAAGCCCACGGACGCATTGCAGCGTGCACTCGATCGTCACGACCAACTGCTGCGTAACGAATGACCGGTCCGCAGCTGACGGTGGCCGTGCTCGGCGCGGCCCATAATCGCACCGATTTTGAATGTGGCACGGCGGCGCTCGACCGCTACTTGCGCGAAACGGTGACGCAGGACGTTCGGCGTCGAGTGGCCGCGTGCTTTGTGATGCTCGATAGCAATGTCGTCGTGGGCTACTACACGCTGTCGGCCGCTAGCATCGCGTTGGCCGATTTGCCCCGGGAGGTGGCGCGCAAGCTGCCGCGCTATCCCGCAATCCCGGCGGTGCGCATGGGCCGGCTGGCCGTCGATCGCCGGTATCGCGGGAGGGGACTGGGTGCGGCATTGCTGGTCAATGCCCTGCGACGGGCCGCCAGCTCGGAGATCCCGGCCGTCGCTTTGACCGTCGACGCGAAGGACGAGGGCGCTGCGGCGTTCTATGGACACTTTGGCTTCCAGTCCCTCACGCACGATCCGTTGGCGTTGTTTTTGCCGTTGGCGACGATAAAGTAGGCGTGGTCGCCGCATTATGCGTCGATGTTAACCCGGTTGCGGCCGGGTTTTTGAAGCGCACCGTCAATGCCGATAACTCTGCTTATCGGCATTGCGTTTAATTCTCGAAAACCCCGGAGGGCGCTTTACAACGGGTCCTTGACACGTCTTTAAGACGTGCTATGCTGGTTCATACGTCTTTAAGACGGGTTCTGTTCAGGAGGCTTCATGTCGGTGTTGTACGTGTACCGATGCCCGGCCTGCGGCCACCGTGGCGAGACGCGCCGACCCGATGACTCACGCGAAGGCGAGGGCATGGCGTGCCCCCAGTGCGGTGCGATCGTCGCGCTCGAGTGGGACGGGGGCGTGACGCTCGACGGCCTGCCGCCCGGGTTCGCCGGCGACCCACCCGGCCCCGGCGCGACGCATCCGGCCGACGCGGCACCGGCGCCGACCGCAGCTGCCTTCAAGGCCCTGCGCTTGCGTGGCCGGCGCACCCAGGCGCAGGCCGCCGCGCTGTTGGGCGTGCTGCCGCGTCAGGTGCAGCGCTGGGAGGCGGGCGAAGCGCCGATACCGACCAACGCCTGGCCGCTGCTGCGCCGCGCCTGGGGCTATCGCTATCCGAGCGACTTCGCGCCGGCGCCGGACCCGATGACGCGCGGTTGCGACGCGCTGCGCGATCGCCCGCGCGACACGATCGAGCGAGGCGACGTGGTCGAGCTGCAGCCGGTCGACGGCCCGCGCCTGCGCGCGACCGTGTGCCTGGATCGCGTGCACGATGGCCTCGCCGACGAAGCGAGCTACGGTGCGTATGTGACGGAATTTGTCGGCGCGGCCGACGCCGGCGACGAATACCGCGGCTTCTTCATTCCGGAGCGCGTGACGTTTGCGCGGTCGAACGTGATCCACCTCGAGCAGCGCGCGCCGCGCCGCTGACCGAAACGCCTGCACCAGGAGCGACGATGAAAACTGCCTACGACCTGCTGCTGGACGCACCCGACGACCAGGTGACGCGCTGCCGCTTGGCGTGGAAAGCCGTGTCCGCCGGCGACTGGCAGGACGCCGCGCACTTCCTGCGCAACGCGGCCGAGGAGGCCGGCGCGACCCCGTGGGCGACCGATGCTCGCGCGCTGGCCGAAGCGTGCGCCGCGAAGGTCGCTGCCGCCTGAACGCCCCGATACCGGAGATCACAATGAACGCCAAAACCGAAGCGATCGCCAACGCAGATGCTCAGCTGAGCCGCGCGGGCCTCTACACCCATAGCGGCGTGCTCAACGAGCTGCGCTGCGTGCTCGAGGCCGTGAAGGCAGGGGTGCCGGAAACCGTGGGCTACGGCGAGATCGGGAAGCCGGCCTTCGCACATGGTTGGTCCGCTGCGATGGAACATGTCTACGGCGAGCTGGCGGCCGCCCGTGCATTGCTGCGCGAAATCGATGGGACCGAGCACGCATCGGGTGAACCGAGATGTTGGCGCGGTCCTCCCGCGTGGCGCACACGACGTATCGGCGGCCACTTCGGGCGAGGCGCTCTATACCCGATTGCGGTCGGCGCTTCCTGCCGACTATCCGGACAGCTGGGATGTGCTGGCGCCCAGATACCAAGCCGCGTTCGACGCGGCAGCGATGGGCGAGAACACGGCGACACGGTGACGGGAAATCGCACAATTAGAGGGGTGACTCGGTTTCCGCGAAATAATGCGTCTGCGTCGCGGTAATCATCAGTTTGAACACCTATACGGGGCACATTAACTGGAAAAGGGTGTGCCCCGATGAAACGCGAAACGGTGACTCTCTGGCTGAACTGCGCAGCCGCCGGCGTCCAACTGCTGTACTGGAGCGTCAAGCTGGGCCTGCTGTTCGGACCGATGCTCCACTGACAACCCCGCCCGCCCCGAGAGGGGCGGGCATTCGGCAGACTTACCGCGCGCGACTGCTCCCGCGAGCACCTGCCCGCCGACAAGGATCGAGAGAGCGAGACCATGACCGAGATCATCACGACCTACGACGAGTTGTCCGATTCGCAGCTGGCCGACGCGCAGCGGTTGTTCCCCGGCACGAGCAGCGATGACCCGTTTCGCTACGTGATCGTGGCCGGCAAGGTCCATCACCGGATCGGCGCGACCAAGCCGATCGCCGTTCGGATCGTCGACGACAGCGGGCCGCACTTCTTGCGCACCGATCAAGTTGTCGGCATCACGCCCCGCACGAAGTGGGGGAAAAAGGGCGTCGAGGTTCTGTTGCGTGCCGGCGCCGAACGCGAGCCCCATACGCTCTGGCTCGCCGTCGATCCCGACTACCTGGCCCGGCAGATTGGCTGGTAACCCGACTCACTCTGACAGGAGCGCGCAATGCGCAAAGAATACGAACTGCACACCGACGTGCTCGCGACGGTCGTCGCGGCAACCCCGGTCACGTCGAAGCACGCCGCGCTGCTGACCACGTTTGCGACCCGCACCGACTATCGCGGCGCGCGCTACGCGGTCACACGCGACGAGTTCTCTGAACGGCCGGCCCGCGTGATCGATGCAGACGGCCGCGAGATCGCAGCCGACTATCACGCGTGGATCGACGCCCAGCTCGACGCGCACGGCGGCTCGGTGGAGGACGTGTTGCTCGCGCACCGGGATTCCGGCTACCAATTGGTCGAGGTCCAGCCGCTGTTGCACTGCTTCGTGTTTGACCGTGGCGGTGACCAGGACAATTTCGTGCAGCTCGAGATCTGGGAAGAACAGGAATTCGTCGAGCGCGAGGTGTTTCCGCGCAGCACGCCGTGGCGCGTGCCGGATGTGCATGAATTGCAGTCCGGCTGGCACGACATGCCGGTCGCTCGCTTCGAGCGACGCACGCTCGGATCGCCGCGCTATCGGCTCGAGGCGGTGATCGACATGAAGCACTTTGCGGCGCTTGCCGAGACGACTCATAACGAGCGCCGGCAGCGCGACGGCGATCAGGAGTTGGTCGAGCGGAACCTCGACACGGGCGAATCGCGGGTGGTCAGTGTGCGCGAGCTCACGCCGGGCTACGACAACCAACAATGGCGCGGCCGCCGCTTCTTCGACGACTGGGCTGCGTCAAGCGCCGGCCAGGCGGGCGAGCGCGTCTGTCAGCGCTGGGTTTTCAGCACCGAGGACTACACCGATCCGCGTACCGGCCGCGCGATGGATTTCATACCGCGCTGGACCCACACGCGCAAGACCGCGGCGCTGAAGAACACCGCGAAGCTGGACGTGTACAGCCTGTACGGGAAGCTGACGCAGTTCGACGAGCGCATCGGCCATCGCTTCTCCTGGTACTTCTACGGTCTGCACGGGAACCTGATCCTGAGCGGGCAGATGGAGCGCGTGCTGGAGGCGGCCGAGGCGGGCCTGATCGTGCTGCCCGAGCACGACTACCGGGTGCTGCGGCGCTGGGGCGACGATCAATACGGGTTTTGACGGAGATCTCTGCGATGGCCAGCGAACCCGAAAAGTCGGATCACAACGGCCTGTTCACCGGCGCGACGTTGCTGGGGGTGCTCGGCATCGTCGGCGCGGTCGGGAAGTGGGGGCTCGACGTCTATCGGGCGCGCGTGATCGCCCTGACGGACAGTGGCCGCCGGGCACTCGACAATGCCGAGCAGCTCGAAGCGTACGCCTATCGCTGTCGACAACTGATCAACGAGAATGCCTTTGCGATCGCACAGATCTCACCAGAGAGCCAGCCCGAACACTTTGAGTTTGCTCTGCCCGAACTGGTCGAAATGGCGACGACCGGCCAGGGGGCGCGGCACTTGTCGCAAGAAGCGAGCTACCGCGACCTGCAGCGCGAGATCGCGGCAGTGAACCGGCAGGTTGGCGAGTGGTACGACTCGGAGTTCTATGGTCCCAGCTACGCGATCGAGCTCATTGAGCGCCGCGCATATGACGTCGCGGATCGTGCGCTCGCACTCGCCAACGTACTCCGGCGACAGTTCGGTCTTCCGCGTCGACAACTCAGTCAGTACGAGCGCGATATTGAGCGAAACATTCACGAACAGGCGATCGCGGGTAGGAAGCGGCCACCGATTTGGCGGGTAGGGGCGTTTGCGCGCTACCTACTGGCCAAGCAACGGTGCGCCCAGGTGCCGATGCGGATTTGCTTTCATGCCGCGCGGCGGAAGTGGACTGCGCGCCTGCGACAAGCGATCGGCCAGGGAGGACACTCGCGATGACCCGTGACCCGTGGAATATCGAACAGGATCGGACCGACGCCCAAGTTTGGCTATGGAGTGCCCTCGCCGAGATTCGGGTCGCCCGGAAGCTTGAGCCGAACCCACGTGGTCCAGGACTCGATGCACTGGAGAGGGAGGTGCAGGGGATTCTCGATGACTTGAGCGACCGCGCGAAATGGGCCGAGTACGACAACGACACGTCGCGATTCGTATGGCACATCCAGATGATCGCGGCGTGCCGCGCAATCCAGGTCATGCGAGGCCAATTTGGAGACACCTTTGACCGACTGGTTGACGTCGTCTACGGCAATGTGTGGCGGGCGTGGAATGCAGGCCCAATCAAACTGCTCGACGAAGCAGAGGGCAACATTTGAATTGAAAGTGCAAGCGTCATGCTGCGGCTCGAGCCCTCCAGTGACGCGGTTTGAAAATCTGCTACGACGCCTTGTATGTTCCCATGTAGCTCGACGGCAAACGGAAAAGGATAACGCGATGCAAATCACGCTCGATATGGCTAAGGAGATCTATCGACAGGCAATAGATCCCAGTGCCAGCGACGCTGAAGGTTCAGCATGGTGGGAAGAGGTTGCGGACGAAATTCGCGACGTCGTAGCAGCACGTACGATCGGCATCGCGGCCGAGCTGATTGCTTGGTGGCACCACGATTGGACGGGCATCAACGATACACCGAAGAGGGCAGCGTCGCGAATTCGAAATGCGGCGCGAAGCACGCGCCTCGGAGCATAGGAAAACAACATGATTGATCCGCGCGATATATTGACGAAAACCGAATGGATTCTCACCGGTGGCCAGGGGTGGAACTCGTTTTTTGGCGCACACGAGCGGGCGATCCGACACGCGTCTGTACACAACTGGTTCATTCAACCGGAGTCGGAAGCTCGGCTGTTCGAGGAAATCGAGAACTGCGGTTCCAACGTTGCCGAGCTGGACACATTGATGTCCGAATCGACTCGCGCGCTCCTCGGTGACATCCAACGCCGGATCGCCCACGACTATCCGCCGCGTGCCGATATTGTCAGCGAGGCTTTCGAACTCCACAGAGAAGGCCGCTATCTGGCATGCATTCCGCTCATGCTGGCAACAGCCGAAGGGATAGGGAGGGACGACACAGGTAAGTCGTTGTTCAATGTTCATCAAAACCGCCCAGAAATTGCAGGCTGGATCGAAAAGAACCCCGAGCGCCATCACGGGATCACGTTTCTATCGGCGCTGATGGAGAGCCACCCAATGGCAAAGCCACGGCCCGGCTTTCTGAGCAGGCACCAAGTGCTGCACGGGCGGCAATTGGATTACGGTAGCGAATTGTTCTCGCTTCAAGCGATATCGCTGGTCGGATTTGTCGGCTGGGCGTTCTCCGACGACGGGTTGATATCGCCTCAGGATATTGCAGCGCGAAAGCGAAGCAGCAGCCACCGCGCGTAATTGATCGAACATCCCATTCCGATTTGGAGTTGACGTCATGGCTCGTACCACTAGCAAAAAGCCGCCGGCCAGGCCGGCGCCGCAGTATGTCCAGGGCGTGGTGTTCTCGCTCGCCATGCGGACGGGCGATGTCGAAGTGATCCGTATACCGTTCCAGCACCGCGGACGGACATGGGCCGTCCATGCGATCGTCGGGCACGATGATGTCCTTTGCTATGCGGTTTCCGACGTGCTGACAGGCATGCACGTGCCGAAGAGTGAGGCGTCGAGCATCGACGCGTCGCGCGCGGTGGCGATTGCCACGCTAGACAAAGTCACGGACGAAAGCTGGGCCGACGCCTTCGGGGTCACTCGACCCGCGCTGGTCGAGTGACGACTCGCTGAGTCATGAAAGCTGATGAGAAAAGCTACCTCCCGTACTCGCAGGCCGCTGACCCGTGCGCAGCTGCTGCCGATCCCGGCCGCTGAGCTGCGCCGGATCCAGCTGAAGCACCACCTGGCGCTCGCGGCGCTGCGCGATGCGCACGCCGACGTCGCGCAGCTGGCGACGCTGCTGAATGCGATCTACCTCGCGTACTTCCTCGATCAGGCGGTTCCGGCACCATGTCGGCGCGCCGAGGCGGCAATCCACAACTGCATCGACCGCGCCGAGCGCGGCGGTCCGGGTGCGCTGAGCGACCTCGAGCGCGCCGCGGTCGAGCATGCGCTCGCGCGTCTGGACGCGCAGCTGGCCGCGGTACCGATGCATCGCTATGTCGCCGCGTTCGAGCGGCTTCAGCGCGTCACAACGGCCGACACGATCGCATCACCCATTCCTGCAGGCTGAACCATGGCGAACCGCCCCCAGCAGCTGGCCCAGATGCCGTTGCGCAGCTACTGCCGCACCGAATTCACGGCGCTGCGCGCGCGCGTGAAAGGCCTGCCAATCGAGACGATCGAGCGGCTGTACTTCGACCGCGATGCGGATGAGCCGGTCGACGTCGCGCAGCTGCTGCGCACGATGCGCGACGACCTGGTCGCGGCCGCACTGCGCGACGGTTCGCCCGTATTGAAATCCCACCTGCAGGCGGCGATCGAGAAATACGGCGAGCCGCGCCTGACGCCTGTGTCGCTGCAGCTGATCGAGCAGGTGGCCGGGCAGTGGGCGGTCGCGCAGCCGCAGGGCGATCACCCTGTCGGTCGCTGGTTCCGGCCGCTCATCGCCGCGCGCCTGGAAGGCGAGGGGATCCGCACGCTCGGGGAGCTCGTCGCCTTCGTGAACCGCCGCGGCGGCCAGTGGTGGCGATCGGTGCCCCGTATCGGCGTCGGTCGTGCCCGCGTGCTGGCCGCCTGGTTGAGGCGTCACGCGTCGTCGATCGGCGCGGCCGTCGAGGTCGACGTCGACGCCGGCGACGCGCTCGCGCCGACTGCGGCAAGCGTCACCGCCAGCGCCGGACAGCTGGCCCCGCTCGAGCGCCTCGCTCTGCCCGACGCGCTGTCCGGCGCTCACGGTGCCAACCGGGCACCCGTGTTCGCGTATTTGGGCGCTGAGCACGATCTGGATGCGATACGCGCGTACCTGCACCGATACGACGATCGGGCCGCGACGCAGCGGGTCTACAGGAAGGAGCTCGAGCGCCTCGTGCTGTGGTGCGTGGCGGAACGCGGCGTCGCGCTGTCGTCAATGCGGGTCGAGGATTGCGAAGCGTACAAGGCATTTCTCGCCGCGCCGGGCGAGCGCTTTACGGGGCCGCCGGTCGCGCGCACGAGTCGCCAGTGGCGGCCGTTCGCGCCCGGCGGCCTGTCTCCGGAAAGCCAGCGCTACGCGGTACGCGCGATCCGCGCGGCATTCACTTGGCTGGTGGCGGTGCGATACTTGGCTGGCAATCCTTGGGCGGCGGTCTCCGATCCGAGCGTCGTCAGGCGCGTGCGTAAGCTGCAGGTGGAGCGGGCGCTACCGCTCGACCTCTGGACGCGAGTGCGCGCAACGCTGGCCGAACGGAGTCAGCTGCAGGGTCCGAGCGGGCCGCGCTGGCGCGCCGCGCGTGCGTTGCTGCTGCTGATGGGGGATGGCGGCCTGCGGGTCGCCGAGGCGGCCGCGGCGACGCGTACGGGACTCGTCTGGATGCCGGCGGATGACGACGCGCCGGCCAGCTGGTTGCTTGAGGTGATCGGGAAGGGCAACAAGCAACGCTACGTGCCGATCAGCGACGAGTGCGTCGACGCGCTGCGTGCGCACTGGCGTGATCGCGGCCAGGATCTCGACGCGGCGGCCGCGGCGAAGCCGCCCGGGTTGCCCCTGGTGGCGCCGCTGGTCATCCCGCCGACGCCGCGTGCGCGCAAGAAATTCGGCGAACCCGTCGATTGCGAGGAAGAGAGCGCCGGCGTCACAACCGGTGGCGGCTATTCTGTGCGCGGTGCGCGCGGGCTCACGCAATGGGCGATCGGGCAGCTGCTCGAATTTATGCCGGATCTGCGCGAGGCCGAGCGCCGCAAGCTATCGAGCACGTCGCCGCACGCGTTCCGGCACACGGTCGGCACCCAGATGCTGGCCGCCGGCGTCGCGCTCGAGGTCGTGCAGCGCACGCTCGGACACGCGTCGCTCGGTACGACGTCAATTTATGTGTCACCGGAGGAAGCCAGGATGCGTCGAGAGGCAGCGAAATATCATGCACGTTTGGCTCGCGACAACGGGGAACATCGATGATGACCGATGCCGAACTGCGGCAACGCCTAGTTGACCACGAAGACCAACAGGTCGAGCGCAAATCAGAAGGCGTAAGGCCAGCGGAATTGCGGCAGACGCTGAGTGCCTTTGCGAACACGCTTCAACAGAATGACGTCGGGATTCTATTTATCGGTGTCGCGGACAAGAACGGGGTGATCACGGGCGTAGCTAACTCCGACAGCCTCCAGAAGCGCGTGCGCGAAGCAGCGGAGGACTGCTTTCCACCGATCCGATGCTACGAGTCCCACGCCTTCACGGTCGACGACAAGACGGTCGTGGCTGTCGTTGTCAGTGGGAGTAACGAACGTCCCCATTTCACTGGACCCGCGTACGTGCGAGTAGGCTCGGAGTCGGTCAATGCGTCGGCCGAGCAATTCGACGAGCTTATTGCGAGCCGTAACGAAAAGGCAGGCGCAATTCTGCGAATGAGAGATCAGCCCTTTACGGTTGAAGCGATCGGCCGACGCTTCCATAGTCCAATGCCTGCGCCGGGAGCTCGGTACCAGAGCGAAGGGCGAGTAGTAGGATGCGACGCCCATCGTGTGCGTCTAATCGTGTATGCCGCCGGCGCGCCTGCTTGGGCAATCTCCGAACCGCTCGAGCGGGTTTCGATTAGCCACGACGAGCGGGAACACAGGCCGATGCTGATTCTCCGTCCCGAACCTTGAAGTGGGCGTCGTCGACCGGCCGAAAAGGAGCTCACCGAAACGTCGCGCGAGGTTGCCGCCACGCCAAACTGACGCGCCACACTTGGCCGCGTACACGATTGTCGACCAACCATGGAACAAACCAAGCACAAGCCAGAGCCCGTTCAGCAGGGTAACCCTTACAAGCTGACGCGAAACCAGCACATTTTCCCGCGAGCAAGCATTGAGCGGTTCCGCAATCCGAAAACGGGCTTGTCGGCGCTCAGTCTCGCTGCAAAGAAGGTCATCTACAACGTCGATGCCGGGAACAAGCTCTTTTGTGCCAACCACGTGTGGGATCAGCGGGCCGAAGGGGGCTTTGGTGCAAGCATCGAATGTGATTTCCAGTCCCTCGCCGAGCGGCTGATAAAGGGTGACACGCGGTGGCTGAGTTTGAATCACCGGCTGATCACTCGGTTCTACGCACTCTGGCAAGGGCGAGCAAGGTACGCTGATAGTCCGGAACCTGCAGTCAAGTTCAATGCCGGCCGCGGTACTCCAGACCTGACCCGGGATTTTAAGGAGCGCCTGGAGGCGTGGCATACGCTCTACATTGACGAAGAGAATTCGATACCGAGTCGTCAGGCCACTGGGCTTCATATTGAACATGGGATCATGGTGGCCATGAGGGAGCAGGGTGCGTTGAAGTGGCGCTTGTGCCGCGCGAGCCCGGACGCGGGGGAATTTCTGGTGCCCGATACTCCGGCGAATTTCTATATTCCCCTGACGCCGACTCTGGCCTTACTCGGTGCGTCCGACATCGACGTTGCACGGCCGAACGTGATGAAGGTCATCAACTTGACGGCGTTGGCTCATAGCCGCAGATTCGTGATCGCACATGATTGGACCCGCTGCTTCGTCGACTACAGCGAACATAAATTTATGCATTCGCGATTGCGGTCCCGCCTCAATCTCTTCCCTGACGATTGCGTGCTCGCTCGAAACAACTGACCGCCCCTGTTCGGCGACGATGAAAAATCGTCAAACGAGGTCGACGGCGCGAAGTGCTCTGCTACGATGCCATCAAGTCTTGAGAGAGTGCCCAGCGCTTATGCTCGCTTGGTGATGGGCAAAACCGAACCTCCCGTGACCCAGAGGGCTGCCGCGAAGGCCATAGGGGTAGCCCTCGCCTCTGCCTCCCGTTGACAACCTGTGAGGCGAGGGCGCTTTCTACGGAGGGCAGTGCGCTAAAATCCTTCGCAAGCAGGCCGACGAGATTCGGGCTGGAAATGTGAGAGATCGAGAGGGCACATGTTCAAGGCTACTGCAGGCATAGCGATCGGCGTCGCTTTTCTCATTATTGCGGCGATCATCGGATGGTCTACCCGAGGTTTCCTGCAGACGGCGATCGCGGTCCCCGGTGAGGTCGTCAGCCTCAATGCCGGCGGAAGCCACCCTCAGATCGAATTCGTGACGAAAACTGGTGAACGTATATCGTATCCGCAGGGCGGAATGATCTACGGCACCAAGGTCGGCGACAAGGTCACGGTGCTGTATCAGCCGGAGGCGCCGGCACGGACTGCCACAATCGACAAGCTTGGCGCTGTGTGGAACTGGACGCTGATGGCGGCCATATTCGGCGTCGGATTCATTCTCTTCGCGTTGATGAATCTCCCGCCCAAAAAATAACAGCACTGAGAGGATCGGCCGTGTCAATTCTGAGACCCAGCAACTGGAGCTACAAGACGGGTGCCACGGGCGGCGTCAGCATCGAGTTCGTCGTCGCCTCGGGTGGCACTATCGTTCTCGCTGATCCCGCCGGCAAAGAAACAGACTTCTACTATGGAGGCGTGGGTGTCGGCATTGGTTTCGGGCTTCGTGTCCCGAAGATCAAGCTCCCGCGATTTTCCTTGCCGGAGATCAAGATCCCCAAGATCGCCGGGCGTGAAGTCGGAGGCGCAGGCTCAGCCAAGTCCTTCGACAGCGCGGGGCTTATCTACATGGCGCCCGCGTTTCAGGGCACTGAACTTGCCGAGTCCGATTTCCAGGGTGCCACGGTGTATCTCGACGGCGGTGTAGGCATCGGATACGGTAAGGCCGGATCGGCCATGATCCTTGGAATCAATTCCGCGCAGCTCGCGCTAGGGTTGTCGAATCCCGCGATGTCCTGGCTCGCCGAGATCGCCATCGCGCACGCGCCGGCGATTCTCGTCATGGGCGGCACTACCGTTGGCTTGCAAGCGGGTGCTGGCGCCGGCATTCTCGTCGGCTACCTGCATTGACTAGATCAGCGGGCGCGTTCCCGGCCGCGCAGGACATCGCAGCAGTTCACCGGACGTCTGCGACGAGCGAATGACTAATTCGACATAGCTGTTCGTCGGCGCGTACGGAGCGAACAGCGTGTCGAGCGTTCTCGCGAATACGTGCAGCGAGACGTCGCGCAACATGCCTTCGTCCAGTGATACCACGACTTCAACTCCCCGCACGAACGACGGAAATTGGTTGTCGAGCGGCATCCACCTGATCGCCGGCGCGTAATCTAAGCCCATGATCGCATCGATGCTGCGTTGCGCGACGATGTTTGCGCGCGGAGCGTGCAACCGCAAAAAGTCTTTGAATGCCTTCAGGCCGGTTTGCGTCAGGTCAAACGGATGCAGGGACATGCCCGCAACGACTCGCCAAAGCGAGTCGTGCCCGCGCGGCAAGGTGCTCGGCAGCGTCGGCCGCGTGAGCAGCCGGATCGGGCAGGTCAGCGCTGCGCCCTCATGTAGCAGGTCGCTGTCCGGCGCGCCGATCGGCAACCGAGACGGCTGGTCGCCGTTGGTGGCCGTCACGTTGACCTCGATCTGTGGATGCTTCGGCAGGACACTACCGCCGTCCAGACCGACCAGCGAGAGCAGAAGCGACGAGCGCGCCGGTCCTGCCGCCGAGTGGGGGGCGCGAAACGCGGTCCAGTATACGATCGAGGAATCGGCCGGGCGCCCATGACTGAAGGCTCGGTACGGCAGCACGGTCGTGCGCGCGAGATCCCTTGGCGACGGCGCGTCCTTGTCCTGTTCAGCTTCAGCCCGGTCGCCCAGATGGACGGCGTCGATCGAATACACGTTGAGCGGGGCACCGGTTTCCAGCGGCTCGGGCACGACCGGGTACGCATTGTCAGCGCCCGTCAACTGGATCGGCGTCGCATTGCGCTTAAATAGGTTGATGACGGGCGTGCAGAACAATCGGAATGCACTCGCGTCCAGGTCGGTCAAGGTCGCCGCGGTGGCCGCCTGCAGCCGCGCGCTTTGGATCGCGACGTGCAACGTGAGGCGCTTTGCCGTCGGCGCACGCGCAGCGCGACGCATCCGCCCGAGATCGATGTCGATGAAGTCGAACTTCTCAGGGAAGGCGAACGATTCGAGCAGAACCTGGTACGCGTCCGAGGTCGGCACCGATTCTTTCGGAATCAGCCGTTCATTCTCGTCGAAGCCCACCGATTCGATCGGGATCTTAGATAATTTCGACCACCGACCACTTTGCTCGACTTCGACGAATGCTGCTCCGGCCTGCAGCAACAGTGCATCGGCGAGCGCGGCAACTCGAGGTCGATCGCCGGTCAGATGAACGCGGACAGAGCCATGCGGAATTGCGTCATCGAAGGTCTCGGTCGCCGACTCGCTCGCGAACGTAATCGAGAGGATGCCTGCCACCTTGTCGGGCAGCTGGACCACGGACGGCGCCAGTGTGGCCGGCGCGTAGCGCGCAGAGTCAATCCGCAAAGGCGACAGTTTCACGTCGTACGTGGTTTGAAACCGGCACGGCGCCGCATTGGCGTCGAGCAAGGTGCCGCGGGGCATCGAGAGCGGCGTCGTCAACTGACCGAAGAGATCTGTCGGGTCGAATTGCGCGATTGCACACGCAGGCAGCGTCCGCAAGTACTCCGGGTACAACACTTCGAGTAGCGATTCCGTGAACTCCGGATAGGTGTCCTCAAGCTTCGCATCGACACGGGCGGCCAGCAGCGCGAACGTCTGGACCATCCGGTCGACATGCAGATCGCCTTGCCCATTTGCGATCCCAAGCCGCGCGCCGATTTTCGGATAGCGCTGAGCAAATTCGGTGATGCCGCGTAACAGCAGGCCAACCTCGTATTCGTAGTGGGGTAGCAGGTTATCCATTCACCTTCCATACAGCTCCGTCCCCATATGCAAGGTTCAAGAAACGCAAAACTTGATCCTTCCGGGGGCAGGCAGTTTAAAATCCACCGACGAATAATATCCTGCCGTTCCTATGCGGGGTTCCGAGGGCGCCATGCAACTGTCAGATATTCCGGGTTTCTTTGGGCTACAGAGCAACCGACTGTTCACCATTCAGACGCCAATGAAAGGGCGGTCGGATCTCGTGCTGGTCGATTTTCAAGGCAATGAAGGCTTATCGCAAAATTTCGAGTTTCACGTTCGGCTTGCTTCGCAAGACCCGAATATCGAACTGAAGAAGTTGATCGGCCAGCCAGTGACAATTACGTTACAGCTCACCGACGCGCTGGCGAGCTCGGAAGAACGGTATTTCCACGGCTACGTCGCGAACTTCAGTCATCTCGATCACGACGGTAGCTTCACGATTTATAGCGCGACACTCGTGCCATGGCTGTGGATGCTTTCGCGCAGCCGCGACATCCGCATTTTTCAGGAAGAAAACACAGAGGCGATTCTCGCGAAGGTCTTTCGTGAGTACGGCAAGATTGCGTCGTTTGAGTTCCGGCTGTCGAAAGCGACGAAGAATCGCAGCTACTGCACGCAATACCGCGAAACCGACCTCGAGTTCGTTGAGCGGCTGATGCAGGAAGACGGGCTGTTCTTCTTTTTCGAGCATGCGAAAGACGGTCACAAACTGGTCATCTCGGACAACTCGATCGCCGCGAAGTCGATCAGCGGCCGCAGCCCCACGCTGCAATACACGAAAGGCGAGGCACTCGACAGTTTTGCGGTCGTCACGTCGTTCCAGGCGAGCCGGCAACTTGAATCGAGCAGCGTCGGATTGAAGACATTCGACTACAAGGTGCCGCACGCGCGGCGGTTTGTCTCGGGTGGCACGGAAGTGGACCAAGGCGAAGTGCCGCCGTACGAAGTCTACGATTACCTGGGCGAGCACGGCTTTCCGGACAGCGATCGCGGCGAAGCGTTGACGCGTTTCAGGACGCAAGCGCTCGCTGCTCACAGCAAGGTTTTTATCGGCACGAGCACGAGCCGGCGGCTGTCGCCGGGCCGGTACTTCGAACTCGATGACCACTACGACCATTGCACCTCGAAGGCGGAGGATCGCCAGTTCCTGCTGACGACGGTCACGCACAGTGGCACGAACAACTACCAGGCCAGCGAAGGTGGCGCGACGTACCAGTGCAGCTTCGTCTGCATCCGCAAGAAGATCCCGTATCGCCCGGCGTTTACGATCGAGCGGCCATCGATCATCGGCCCTCAAACTGCCGTCGTCGTCGGGCCTCAGGGAGAGGAAATCTATACCGACAACCTGGGTCGTGTGAAAGTGCAATTCCACTGGGATCGGCTTGGCAAGCGCGATCAAGGTAGCTCGTGCTGGGTGCGGGTCGGGCAGCCGTGGGCAGGGCGGGGCTTCGGCATGATCCAGATCCCGCGGATCGGTGACGAGGTCGTCGTAATTTTCCTCGACGGTAGCCCGGACAGGCCCCTGATCATCTCGAGCGTATACAACTCAGCCAACATGCCGCCGTGGGTTTTGCCGGGGAACGCGACGCAAAGTGGGATTCTCACGCGATCGACCAAGACCGGGAACGTCAACACCGCCAACGCCATACGCTTCGAGGACAAGAAGGGCTCGGAAGAAGTCTGGTTGCACGCCGAAAAGGATCAGCGCCTCGAGGTCGAGCACGACGAGTCGCACTGGGTCGGCAACGATCGCACGAAGAATATCGACCACGACGAAACGGTGCACGTGAAGCATGATCGAACCGAAACCGTCGACAACAATGAGACGATCACGATCGGTGTGGATCGTACCGAGCGCGTCGGCAATAACGAGACGCTGACGGTCGGCGGCAATCGGAACGAGACCATCCACGGGATGGAGAACCTCGTGATCGCGCTCACCTCGACCGAGACGGTTGGGCTCGCGAAGGCACTGACCGTTGGCGGTGGATATCAGGTCACGGTCGCTGGCGCAGTCAACACGACTGCTGGGTTGGCCAGTGCCGAAGAAGTGGGCTTGTCCAAGACGTCGATGGTGGGGCAGTCCTATACGATCAAGGCCGGCAAGGTGTTCGAGGTTACGGTCGGCAAGTCGACCTTTCGCATGGACGAGGACGGCAACATTACCCTTAAGGGCGTGAAGCTGCTCATAGAAGGCTCTGGTCCGATCGAAATCAACGGCAAAGACGTGGACGTGAACTGATCCGATGGAGTTCATCAACCACACTCCCTTTCCAGCGCTGGCCTTCGCTGGTGTTGATGCGCGTGAGCAGGAATTTCATGTCGTGGTCTTGCGGCAGACCCTGACATGGAACGACTCGCGCGACCTCTTTTTCTCTGACGTGCAACAACCGTTGTGTGAGGCAGACGAATTCTTTGGTCCGGACATGCAGGGCAGTGTTCGACAGGAATCGGACTTGTGCCAGTACAAGCCGCGGTGCGACGTGATCGTCAACGCGACGGCCTATCCGCCCAGGGGGCCGGACGGGCGCGCTCCAAATAAGTTCGACGTACGGCTTGGGGTGAGTCGACCGGGTTCGCCCGTGCCATTGCCGCTGGAGCCGCATGGACTCAATCCGTTAATGCCCGCTTCGCCAGAGGCGATCAGTGCGTGGAAAGCGGAGGTCGAGCGAGCAAAGAAGGCGCTACCGCAAGGTGAACGCCTGATCGACAAGACGCTCGTTGTGACGGGGGAGCGTCACTTCGTTCGGCGGACGGGGTTGCGACGTCTCGCGGCCGCGCTGCTCAAAATTGGCTCTCTGGGCATCTTCCGCCTGCCGGCATGGCAATTAACGTCTCCGCTGCCAGCACGCGATATTCAGGTTAACTTAGAGCATGCGTTCGGCGGCCAATGTCGTATCGAGATCGGCAGCAAGGCGGCCGAGCGGGTCGCAAAGAAGCAACGATTGACGCCTGACCAGGCGGATACCCACCCCGACGCGCCCAATGCCCCGGTCGCCCATGATGCGTTTTCAGCCAACGTCTCGGGACAGGGGTTCGTACGCGACTGGTATCTGGAGGCGACAGGTATCAACGTTGTCGCTGCGCCGCAAATCGAATATGCGGCGCAGCCCATTACCGTGGCCGACTTCGATACGGGGCGAGTCGGAAAACTTGCTGATACGGCGCCGCTCGTCGCCGGGCTCGGTATTCGACCGAAAGGGCATCCCGAACGCGCCAAGCTGGTTGGCACCATCGATCGCGCGTTCATCGAAAGCAACGCGTCCTTGCCGAAGGATTTTGATTTTGCCGTCTGGAATGCGGCCTGGCCGGATCAGCAGGTGGATGTGCTGCGAGGCGATGAGCAGATCGAACTGGTGAATTTGTGCGCGCCGGCTACGCCCCGTGCCACGAAGGACGCCTCTGGCAATGTCACGTTGACATTGACTCTTCCCGGCCACCTGCCGTTTGTGCTGGTGCGGTTCGAAAACGGGAGTATCGGGGAGTTGGAGGCGCGACTCGATACCGTGCTGATCGATCCTGATCAACGCGTAGTGTCGTGCGTGTGGCGAGCAACACTGGCCAAGCAACCTGGCGTGCGTGCCGTCGAACTGCGCATGCTCGAGCGTAGCGACGTCGACCTGATGGCGTCGGCGAGCTCGCAAGGCGAGGGGAGGGCGTATGGCTGATCACCTCGGGGCTCGAAAGAACAGTTCGTTCAAGGCGGTTTCAACCGCGCCGTCAATCAACAAAACACCAGTCGGCAGCAGCACACCCCCGTTGCCCTACCCAGTGACCGAGGACCTGTCGAGTAGCATGGGTACGGTGCCGAACGTCCGATTCAACGGCGATCCGGCTTACGTGCTCAGTCAGAGCACCCAGCCGAGCTGCAAAGGGGATGCCGCAGGATCCTGTAACGGTGTGAAGAGCGGGACGGTGAGTGGTGAGGTGAAGCCGGTTAAGGGTTCGAGCACGGTTCGCATCACGGGCAAGCCGGTCATTCGCGAAGGAGATCCGTGCACGCTCAATAGCGGGAATTGCCCGGGCATCTACGTGACTCAGTCTGCCCCGAGCGCATCGATCGCAGGGGGCAAGCCGAGCGCCAGCAGCAATCCACCGGTCAATCCGGAGACACCCAAGGAAGAGGGTTGGTGGGGTGCGGCGAGTCCGTGGGTACACGGCGTGCTAGGCGTCGCGAGCTTTGTGCCAGGCCTCTCCGTCGTGAGCGGGGCGGTGGATGCCGGGATCTACGCCGCTGAGGGGAATATGGTCGAGGCAGGACTATCTGCCGCGAGCATGATTCCTGGTGGGAAAGTGGTGACCACGGCCGGCAAGCTTGCGAAAGGTGCGGTCGGTCTCGCCAAGGGCGCGCACGTTGCGGAAGAAGCAGCGAAAGCGGCCAAGGTGGCGAAAGAGGCTGAAGAGGCGGCGAAGGCGGCTAAATTGGCGAAGGAGGCCGAAGAGGCCAAGAAAGCCCAGGCGGAAGCGGAACGACTCCGGAAGTTGAAAGAGGAAGGCGAGGCGGCAGAGAAGGGCAAAGACGGCCTGAAGGTCAAGCTGAAGCGGATGAAAGAGCACTTGGTGAAGTGCTTCAAGAAGAACGCGAAGGGCGACCCGAAAGAGTATGACCGTCAGCTGCTCGAGCAGGAAAAGGGCTTGAACGACCTGAGCGTGAAAGAGTATCTCGAAGGGCGAGCGCGCTATCAGCAGATCGGTCGGGCAGGCACTGGCGCCGCGCAGGCCGAGGCGAGAGCTGCGTACTCAGCCGAGTTGACCGCCAAGTTTGAAAAGGCGTTGAGCAAGCAGGGTATCACCGGCGAGGGCGCCACGAAACAGGCCCAAGCAATGGCGGCAGATCGGATGAGCACGCTGGCTGCGTTGCATAATCCAGACATGATCGCAGGTGGCAAGGATGCCGTCACCATGATGGGTGATCGCGGCGTCAACTCGTCCATCGGATCGCAGTGGAAGGATCGCGTAGCTGAGCTTGACGATGCGGCGAAAAAAGTCCCTGAGGCAGAGCGGGGGGGTACTAAAATGAACGCTAAGCTTAAGCGATGCCAATAGTGAGGAAGCGCAATGGATAATTTCATGGAGAATTTCTTGGGGTACAAGGGATTCGGGCCAGCAATAGATCGACGCGACGTTCCCTCTGAAAAAATCGAGAAATTCCGGGGCAAGTTGCCGAACAAGCTACTGGAATACTGGCAGGAGTACGGGTGGTGCGGCTATGCCAACGGCTTGCTCTGGACGGTCGACCCGGACGAATGGGAAGACGAGTTGGAAGCGTGGATCGGCGAGACGGAATTCATGGAGCGCGATGCGTATTACGTCATTGCGCGTACGGCCTTTGGTGGATTGATCCTGTGGGGCGAGAAGACCGGGCAGTCTCTGAAAGTCAAAACCCCGTATGGCATGATCTTTCCGTCCTTTGACGAGGAAGAGTTCGAAGAGGACGGCCCGGACCTCACTATCCAGCTCTTTTTTAGTACATGCAGCAAAGAGATGTTTGATCTGCTGGATAGCGAAGAGGCGCCCCTCTTTGAGCGTGCACTAGACAAGCTGGGGCCTCTCGATCACACCACGATGTACGGGTTCGTCCCCGCGCTCGCGCTCGGCGGGACACCGGCGCTCGAGCGCCTTCAAAAACTCGATGCGCATGTCCATCTGGACATTTTGTCTCAGGTGACGGAACTGCAAGTTATGCGCGACATTGCCCAAGACGCTCGCGGTGCGGGATTGCTGTAGCAGGAAAATAGCGGAAATGACGCATGGTATGTCAACGATCCCAAACAACGAGCATGCTTAAAAAATTCGTAGGCCATACCATTGCCGTGGTCATGGTGGCTGCCTCCACCGTCGCGACGGCCGTGACCCCCAGCGTCCCGGTACTGCGAGTAACGGCGCCTAATGGTCAGTCCAGCATTCTTGTCGGCTCTCTACACGTGCCAGTGGAGGGCCTGAACCAACCGTCACCGTCGATCTTTGCTGGGGCCCGCCACTATGTCATCGAGCACAGCGGGTTTTCGACCTTGCCGGCCGACACGTCTTCAGGATCCGGTACTGCGCAGCACTGGGCGAAATCGCTAACTGACGCTGAGATCAATATTTATCTGCGGCGGGCCAATTGTGCCGGACTGACGGAGACTTTTGCTCGGAACTTGCTCCAAGAGCCGACTCCGCATGAGTCGAACGGCCTCGCGTACACCATTTGCTCGCTACCACGTCATGCAACGTCGCGGGACGCTTATCTGAACAGTATTGCCCCCGTCGCACTTGCTCTGCACCCAGAGGTCTTGGAGGATGCTGACTGGGTCGAACTGCAGCGTAGAAAGGTACCGGCCAGCTTCGACGTCAGCGGGTTCAGGTGGGCGCTCGCGCACGATCCGAAAACAGTGTTGGAGCAGACCCGTGACGCGTTGAACGTCGGCGACTACGACGCCATTCGCATTCAGGTCCTCGAGTCCCTCGGTTCACCGGCCGCGGCGACGGTCTTCACGAGGTACATGGTTGACGAACGAAACGTCGAATGGCTTCCCCGTCTCGACGCAATCCTCAAGGACGGCCATGCCGTCGTCGTGGTGGGCGCGATGCATTTTCCTGGGCCATCTGGGCTGATCACGCTCCTGCGTGAACGAGGTTACAAGGTCGACGCGATAGATTGGCCAAGTGTGGCCATTAGCGATACACCTTAAGGCTTGGCCCGGTCCAGAAAAACGCAGCACGTTGAAAATGCAAACCAGTTCCGACGTTAGTATCTGTTATGTAAAGTAGTTTCGAGTGCTTATAAACGGGAGGGCGTCCCCATGGAACCTTCTGGCATGTTCGCATCCGGTGTCGACCTACGATCCGTTCTCGGCTGTGGGGTTCTCACCATCGCTGTAGCAGTGTAGCGACCGAGGCGAAAATCACGCAGCAAGCCCGCATGACGATCACGCCCGACCTGCCGCTGCCGTTTGACGCGCAAGCCGCCGCAAAGATCGGCGGATTGGTTGTTGTGATCTCAGGCGCCTCTTGTCGTCATGCTCACTTTCGCACTGGGCGGCTGTTGAAATTCGGAGCGGTGACCTGGCCCACTCGATCAATCGCGCTGGCTGCGCGTTTTAGGTAGCATGCCGTGGAAGCAATGAAAAAGGGCTCCAACGGCATAAGCGATGGTCGCTTCACTGCCGCTGGAGCCCGTTCAGTGCCAGCCAGTTACAGGCCTGCGGCCAGTGCCTTAACCCTCTCGGTTGTTAGTGCGTTGCCGGCAATGCCCCAGTCACCGCTCTTTACTTCTTCAACGATGACCCAGGTAACGGGCCGCATGTTTTCGCCCTCGATCGACACCATGGCGTCGGTAAGGGTAGAAATGATCTTTTCCTTGTCGGCTGCGGAGAAAACGCCTTCGATGACTTTTACGTTAATGAGCGGCATAAGTGTTCCTTGGGTTCGTTTGAATTGATGAAGCTGTCTTGCCTTACGTCTGCTTGATTCAATGGCATTGCTTCACAATTGCATCTCGGATTCGTTCGAGGGACAGCTGAAGCTGCGCCCGCGGACACGCAAGATTGAGTCGCACTCTGCGGTCGCCGTTCTCGACGAACATCTCTCCGCCTTCCAGAACGACGCCTGATTTTTCAAGAAAGAAACGCGTGAGGTTGACTGAATCGTCGAAATAGGTACGTAGGTCGATCCACGCCAGATAAGTCGCTTCCGGAACGCGAAATTTTGCTTTTGGCAAGTGATCGCTCAGAAAGTGTTGAGTCAGGGCGAAGTTCTCGTCCAGATACAGCCGCAGCGCATCCAACCACGGAGCGCCATCGCGGTACGCACCGATGGCGGCGGCGAGACTGAGCGGGTTCACGAACGGGTAGTGGCGCCGTTTCCATTCCGAGCGCAATTCCGGATCCGGGATGATGACGGTCGCGATCATCATTCCTGCCAGATTGAACGTCTTGCTAACGGCCATGCACGTGATGATGTCCGGGCTACCCGGGAACAACTTCGCCAACGGCGTGTGTGCATTTCCGGTTCTTAGCAAGTCGCAATGGATCTCGTCAGAAACAATCTTCACACCGTTTGCGATGCAGAGTTCACCCATTCGGCGCAGCTCGTCGCTTGTCCAGATCCGGCCGGTCGGATTGTGAGGGTGGCAGAGGAAAAAGAGCTTCACCGCCGGATCGCTAACTTTCGCTTCGAAGTCCTCAAAGTCGATCGAGTACTTGCCGTCGTCGGATGCGAGCATGCGCGACGTCACGAATTCGCGATCGCGCTGAAGCGCCGCGTGTTTGAAGTATCCATAGGCCGGCGTCAGACTAAGCACTTTGTCGCCAGGGCGGCACACATATTCTACGAGCGCGAAGAGGGCAGGTATGACGCCGAGTGAGACCTGCATTTCCTCGCGAGCGAAATGCCAGCTGTATCGTTGCGCACACCAGGAGCGGAAAGCCTGATAGAGCTGCTCGTCCAGGTCCGCCGTGTAGCCGAAGATGGGATGTTTGAGGCGCTCGGTAATGGCGTCGATGGCGGCTTCGGGGGCGGCGAATTGCATGTCGGCGACCCACATCGATATCAGCTCTTCTCTCGGCACCTCGAGTGCAAGTGCAGGTGCATCCGCTCCGAACAGATAATTCGCGAAACCCTCCTCCGCCATTGCATTTGTGTTGCGGCGGGAGATCGAGCGATCAAAGTTATAGCCCATACTGGATTCTCCATGTACGAGATCAAGCGTTCAACGAGCCTCGCGCGATGCAGCTGTTGGTCTATCGCACCGACGGACGACGGCATATCCGCTTGACCTTTCGGTCCCATGACGCGCAACAGCTTCGAAGGCCTGCATTGACGTCGATGGGGAGTCTGAATGTGGCATGCAACCTGAGGCGACGCGTCGGCCGGTCCGGATCATGGTCGGACGGCCAAGTTTCGCCAGATCTTCTGATGCTATTAAATGCCGATGGGAAGCACTTCGAACGACTTGGAAAAGTTGATTCGGAGACTTCCCATGCAAGCAGTCCGAGCCCGCCGTACCTCATCTCGCGTTTATGTCGGGGACCGGAATGATGCGTCGGCATTTCAGTCCGATTACGCGGTTTCTTGCTCGAAATTCGGATAATCGGTGTAGCCCTTGGCACCAATGACGCCATAGAAGGTCGACCGATCGGGCTCCGTGAGCGGCCAACCGTTCTTCATCCGCTCCACCAAATCGGGGTTGGAAATGAAGGCCGTGCCGAACGCGATCAGGTCAAGTTCTCCCTTCGCCAGTTCGGCTTCGGCGAGCTCTTGCGTGAAGCCGCCGGCGCCGATCAGCGTGCCTTGGTAGGCCTTGCGGAAGGCCGCACCAAAGCCATCCGGAGTACCTGCTGCCGAAATGGTCGTCTGATAGTTCAGGTGCACGAACGCCAGCTTCCTTTCGTTCAAGGCAGAGGCCATGCTCGCCCACGCATCCGCTTCCCCTTCGAAGGCCTCCATATCGTAGATGCGCCCGAACGGCGAGACCCGCACGCCCACCTTTTCACCGCCAATGGCGTCCGCCAGGGCGTCGATCGTCTCCAGCAAAAAGCGCTGACGATTAGCGATGGAACCGCCATATTGGTCGGTGCGGGTGTTCAGCGCGCTGCTCAGGAACTGGTCGAACAGGAAGGCATTGGCCGCCATCACTTCCACGCCGTCGAAGCCTGCGTCCATCGCCCGACGCGCGGATGCAACGAAGTCCTGAGTGACACGTTGCACTTCGTCCGTGGTCAGCGCACGCGGCACACTCGGGAAGACCGGGCCCTCCTTGCCGGGTTCTACCCACGCGTAGACCATGGTCGTGGTCGCCGGCACTTCGCCCGACGACACCGGAGCCGCATTGCCAGGCTGGATGGAAACGTGGGACAGCCGGCCAACGTGCCAGAGCTGGGCAAAGATTTTGCCGCCCTTTTTGTGCACGGCGTCGGTGACCTTCCGCCATCCTTCCGTCTGCTCGTCGGTGTACAGACCCGGCGTATACAGATAGCCTCGGCCCTCTTCGGACACCGGAAGACCTTCGGTGATGATCAAGCCGGCGGAAGCACGCTGCGCGTAGTAGAGCGCGGTGAGATCGTTGGGAATGTTATCGGGCGTACGCGTGCGCGTCATCGGTGCCATGACGACGCGGTTGGCGAGCTGCGTCCCGGAGAGATCGTAGGGCGTAAACAATTTACTCATCATGTTGCTCAAAATGTAGGTGCGCCAGGGCGCTGGTGAGTGTCGGGTTAAATGCGAAATGAAACGGATGGCTATCTAACAGCCGGGAATCTGCTTCACGCGCATTTCGGTCAGTCCGGAAAGAATCGATACCTTGTGAATGGGGGGCTGCCTGCCTAGTGAGCGCACCCGTCAATGCTGCAGCTCATGCCTCCGGTGTCTTCGCTTTCGTCCAGTACGTTCTCGGCGGAGTCGAACAACGCTTTTTCGAACACGGCGACTTCACGTGCGCCCGAGAGGTACGTTCGGTTGTTGAAGACAAACAGCGGAACGCCATTTGCGATTCGATTTGCCTCTGCTTCATCTCGCGCGATTTCGGACACCATCTCGCGATCGTCGAAGGAGAGCGACGCAGCAGAAATGCCGATGCTCTTCGCAAGGTCGATGAGCGCGGCTCTATCGAAGATGTCAATCCCGTCGGTCGTCGCGGCCCGGTAGATCGCTTCGATCATCCGTTGTTTGTCTTCGGACGTTTGGACACTTTTGACGAGTAGGTGCGCGTCGCTCGTATCGCCAAAGCGCATGGTCTCGAATCGGTAGTTCAGACCTTCCTGGGCTCCGGCCGAGCACACCGCATCCATCATTCTTTGCGCTGCTGTCGCGTTTCCGAACTTGGCATAAAGCGCGTCTGTAAAGCCGGTCGGAACCATGCCTCGCGCAAGACGGTAGGACTTGTGTGTCACGACCACGTCGACGTGCTGCGTCACGCCTTCTATCGCTTTTTCCAGGCGTCGTTTTGCGATCCAGCACCAGGGGCAGACAAAGTCCGACCACACTTCTACATTGACCCGCTTCATGTTTCATCCTCAGCTAGAAATTGCTGCCTCGTGGCGCTCCGCTCGCAGCGGCAGCGCCGGGTAGGACATTTACTCGCGACCGAGATGGTCCAGCGCGTCGAGGACATGAGTGCTATAGACCACAGCGGCGCCGGCATTGAGATTGATGGCGACACCAAGTGCTTCTGCGACTTCTTCCTTCGTCACACCAAGCTTGTTGGCTTCTGCCGCGTGAAAAGCGATGCAGCCGTCGCAGCGTGTTGTGACAGCGACTGCCAACGCAATCAGCTCTCGCGTCTTTGCGTCGAGATGATTTGTCTTGGCGCCGGCGGCACCGAGCAAACCAACGCCTTTGAGCGTGTCCGGGGTGTACCGTGCGAGTTCATGCACGCGACGGGTGACGGCGCCGATTGTTTCAGTCCAGTTTTCCATGGTTTTCTCCAAATAACAACCAACTAGTTGGTAGGGTAAATACTCAAATAAAAGAGCCATGTTCACGCGGAAAACGGCTCTGGCGCTGGGTGCAACGATGAATCGTTTGGGGAAGCGATCCTCTTTTTATGCTGCGGAGACGATGAGTCGAATGATGCCGCGGTCGAGCGTTTCGCCGTTCTTCATGGCCCACTCGACAAAGCTGGCTCCCTCTAGAACGCTCAATACCTGATACGCCTTCTGGCAGCTCCCCACACCGGCGGGGATCTCGCCGTCGCTGATGCCCTTGTCGATGACCCTGGTCAGCCAGCGCAGTTGCAGCTCGAAAAACCGGTGCGTGAGCTTCTGCAGTTCGGGCGGCAAAGCAGCCATCTCGGCGGCAAGCGCACCGCAGAGCGGGAGCAGGCTTCCATCACTGCTGGCGCGAAAGGTATCGAAAAATCCGTTCAAGCGGCCCCAGAAGTCCTCATTCTCGCGGTCGATTCGCTCGAACGCTTCCACCACTCTCGCGACATAGGCTTCCACAATCGCAACGCCCAGATCTTCCTTCGTCGGGAAGTGATGGTGAATGCTTGCCTTCCGGATGCCAACGGTTTCGGCCAGATCCGCATAACTGAAGGCGGCATAACCCCTCGAGCGCATCAGGCCTTCTGCAGCTTGAACCAACGCGTCGCGCGTACCTACTGCCATGCATCCTCCGGCACACTGCCATCTTCAATTGAACGAACCCAGCGAATCACTGCAAGCGCAATCTACCTACTAGTTGGTTTTTTGTCAAGCATGACGGCGCATCTCGTCTTCGCAGCGGGCCAACCTTGCAGGGACGCCCCGCAAGCAGATGGTAGAGGAACGTGTCCCCAATTGCACTAACCGACCTCGTGCATTTTTTCATTGAGCGGGCAGCGCCGCAAATTCGTCCGATCAATCTCGAAGGAGCGTCACGACTACAAGGACGAGAAATGCCCTTGTGAAGCTACCAACTAGATGGTAGGCTTGCCGCGTGTTTGAACTTTTCCCTGCGCGAGAGCGCTCCTAGGAGGACCAGCAGATGACTACCCACCCGAACGGAATCGATGTGCCGGCTTTGCAGCAATTCGCGCAAGAAGTCGCCACGGACCCCACGAAGCGAAACGCGCGCTTCAACGTCAAGACGAAATGGGAACACCAGACGCGTTCCGTGGCGACTGTCAGCCACTATGAGCTGGGCGGGGTGACTCACCAGCGGCATTTCGAAATCGCAGCGGACGAACCCACCCAGCTTTTGGGCATGAATAGCGCGCCTAATCCGCAAGAGCTGCTCATGGCCGCGCTCAACGCTTGTTTGACGGTCGGATACGTGGTCAACGCCGCCGCGATGGGGATCACTGTCCACAGTCTGGAAATCGAGACCGATGGTGAGCTGGACTTGCGCGGTTTCCTCGGGCTCGACGAGAGCGTGAACCCGGGATACGACGAAGTGAGCTATGTCGTTCGCCTGCACACGGACGCTTCGCGCGAGCGTGTCGAGGAGTTGCACCGGGTCGTGACGAAAACTTCGGTCAACCTCGCGAATTTCTCGAAGGCGATCCGCATGGTCTCGACTCTCGAAGTCCGCGAAGGCTAACCAGCGGAGGTGCTTGCGATACCGGCCGCGTTCTGCGTTCTCCGCGAGGCGAGCTGATTCATGGACGCGGCAAGACGAGTAATGTCCGCGTTGGCGCGGCCGCGCATGCGGAACTGATCCAGACATTTAAATTAAGGAAGCCAAAATGAACGATTTTTCCGGTAAGAAACTTCTTGTCGTCGGTGGCACCAGCGGTATCGGGCTCGCAACGGCCAAACAAGTGCTGAAAAGCGGCGGTAGCGTCGTCTTGACGGGAAACAGGAAAGACAAAGCTGAAGCGGTCCGTGCCGAACTGAGCGGGCTCGGTCCGGTCTCCGTGATTGCGGCGAACCTCATGACAGAGGAAGGCATGAACGCCATTCGCTCGGAGATCAACGCGAATCACAAAGATATTTCGCTTCTGGTGAATTCTGCGGGCATCTTTGCTCCGAAGGCCTTCATCGACCACGAAGAATCTGATTACGACATGTACCTGTCGCTCAATCGTGCCACTTTCTTCATTACGCGGGACGTGGTCAGGAACATGCTCGCTGCGAAGCTCCAAGGCGCTATCGTGAACGTCGGGTCGATCGGAGCCCAGGTAGCGCTGGGCGACTCCGCGGCATCGGCGTATTCCATGGCAAAAGCAGGTCTGCACGCGCTCACGCGCAATCTCGCGATTGAACTTGCCGATGCGGGTATCCGAGTGAATGCTGTCTCGCCGGCGATCGTACAGACGTCGATTTATGAAGGCTTCATGGCGAAGGAAGACATTGCCGGTGCGATGAAAGCGCTGGAGTCGTTTCATCCGCTCGGACGCGTTGGTACGCCCGAAGACGTTGCAAACACGATCGTCTTCCTTCTTTCAGACAAGACCTCGTGGGTAACCGGTGCCATCTGGAATGTGGATGCGGGGGTGATTGCGGTGCGCAAATGATGGCTGTTTGGATGTGCGCGCGCTAGCAGTACATGGGCGACGGAAACGTGATGAAGGAGGGGCTACCGCTGCCTCCAGCGGTGGTCCAACAGGACATTGAAGGCGTAGTCGACGACTTCATGGACGGCGAGCAAGGAGTGTGCGATGCGATTTGCAGTCTATAAAAAGGGTGGGCACCGCGGCATCGCGGTGGAGCACGGCGGGCGATGGTTCGGGCTGACCGCCGAGGACACCGCCTATCCGGGCGATCTGGATGCGTTGCTGGCGCACGGCGCTGATCTTGCCGAAGTGGGCGCGCTTCTCGCGCGCGGCGCGCCGGTCGATCTCGAGGCGGTGCGCTTGCTGCCGCCGTTCGGACGGTCCGGCAAGATCGTCTGTGTCGGATTGAACTACCTCGACCACTCGACCGAGACCGGGTTTGCGAAGCAGGCCTATCCGACCGTGTTCGCGCGGTTTGCGTCGAGCCTGATCGGCCATGGCGACCCGATCGCGCTGCCGGCGCAATCGTCCCAACTCGACTACGAGGGCGAACTAGTGGCGGTGATCGGCAAGGGCGGACGCAGCATCGTGCGCGAGCGGGCGCTCGATCATGTTGCCGGCTATTCGATTTTCAACGACGCCACGCTGCGTGATTACCAGTTCCGCACGCCGCAATGGACGATGGGTAAGAACTTCGACGGGACGGGGGCATTCGGGCCGTGGTTCGTCACGGCCGACGAACTGCCGCGCGGCTGCAAGGGGCTGAAGATCCAGACGCGCTTGAACGGTGCGGTCGTGCAGGAGGCATCGACGTCGGACATGATTTTCGATGTCGAGACGCTGGTCGTGCTGCTGAGTGACGTGATGACGCTGCAGGCCGGCGATGTGATCGTCACGGGCACGCCTGCCGGTATCGGGATGGCGCGCGAACCGCAGCTCTGGATGAAAGCCGGAGACGTGTGCGAAGTCGAGATCGAGCGGCTCGGCGTGTTGCGCAACCCGGTCGCGTACGTGGGGATGGTCCGGCGCGACGCTTGACTGACGAGCATGGTGCCCTGCGCCCGGCTCGCAGGCGTTGTCAGGCAGGTTCTCTACATGCGAGGAGAGGCGGACGCACGCGTAGGGTGCCGTGATCGTGAGCGTGACAACAGATAGAGGTGCCTGTCACGTTCGGACAGTCTTCTGAGATTTTAAGTGGGACGTCCGATGCGGTTATGCTGGTGATTTAGTCGCAGGCGAAGGATGATTACCCGTCGACGCAAAGAAGTCTGCTGGCTCGTCCGGCTTGGCGAAGTGCCTCCCGTATCTGAAAGATCGACTACAAGAGCTTGATCGGTAAAACGCGATTTGATTCCAAGGGCGATCTCCAGAATGCGACGATGACACTCTATACGTTCAAGAACTGGAAACGCGAAAGCCTGCGCGTACAACATTGAATATCGGGACACCCCGACACGACGTTCGGGGTGTCTGCTTCCTCTCTGGTCAAACGCGCCCGTGCGCTCAGTCGCCTGCAGCCAGGAAGTTCACCGGACCGTCAGTCAAACGCTAAGCGGGGGGATCCGATCCGCCCACGGTGCAGCGCGCTCAAGCTGCGCGGCGAGCGAGAACAGCAGCGACTCTGCGCCGAACGCCCCCGCGAAATGGCTGCCGATCGGCAGGCCTTGCTCGTCCCAGTAAAGCGGCACCGACATCGCGGGCTGACCGGTCGCGTTGAACCATGCCGTGAACGGAGAAAACCGATGCGCTCGATCGATGACTTCGCTCAACGACTGCGTGTCGTCCGCGGTCGCAAGTTCGGCCGGCGCAAGCGGCGGCATTGCGAGCGTCGGCGTTAGCAGCACGTCGTAGCGCTCCATCAACCGGCCGAACGTCCGGCCCAATGCATGGATCCAGTCGACGGCGCTCGCGTATTCGGCGCCGCTTGCATTGCCTTTCTCCCGCAGGATGATACGGGTGCGGGCCTCGATTTCGCCGTCGCGCACCGGAAGTCCGCGCTGGTTGCCTATCATGTCGACCAGCGCACGCGTTTGTGCGCCGATGATCGTGAATACACGGTCATAGAACGCCTCCGAATCGACCGGACTATCGAGCGGCTCGACGTGGTGTCCGAGCGAGCGCAGCAACGCGACGGTATGTGCGAGTGCGGGTCGGCAGGCCGGATGAAGCGGCCACGGTGGCGCTTGCTCGATCACGGCGATTTTTAGCGGCCGCGGATCGCGCTGCGTGGCCGCGAGAAACGTCTCCGGTTGGCATGGCGCCGCATAGGGCGCGCCGGTATCGGCGCCCGCAGTCAGGTCCAGCAGGGCGGCGCTGTCGCGAACCGAGCGCGTGATCGCGTGGTTGATGGCCATGCCGGCCCATCCTTCGCCGATCATCGGGCCATTCGGCGTTCGACCGCGTGTCGGCTTCAATCCGAACACGCCGCAGCAGGACGCGGGCACCCTCAGCGAGCCACCGCCGTCGTTGCCGTGCGCGAACGGCAGCACGCGTGCGGCGACAAGCGCTGCCGCGGCGCCGCTCGATCCGCCGGCGCTCACATGCGGATTCCACGGATTGCGTGTGACGCCGAAACGCGCTGACGAGGTGCAAAACGACGTGCCCAGTTCGGGCGACAGCGAGGTTCCAGCGATCGGTATGCCCGCGCGCCGTAGGCGCCCCACGAGTTCGCCGTCGAAGTCGGGCCGGTAGTCGCCGAACAGGAACGATCCGTTCGCCATGCGTGCGCCGCGCACCGGCATGAAAAGGTCCTTGATGAGTGTCGGGACACCGGCAAGTACGCTCTCGTGGCCAGTGATGGTCGATGCGGCTAGTCTGGCCGTTTCGTCGAGGCGCTCTGCGACGGCATTCAGCGAGGGGTTGATCGCGTCGAGTCTGGCGAGGACGGCGTCCAGCAGTTCCGTCGGCGTTACTTCTTTCTCGCGAACGAGCGCCGCGAGCGCGATGCCATCATGCGTGGCGATGAGCGTTTGGAAATCTTTCATAGGTCTATCGTTCGAGAACAAGACAATGGGAGTGGATCAATCGTCGCCGCGGCTACGAAATGCCGGCAGCAACCACAGCAGTGCCGTGGCGGCTGTACCGGACGCGATGGAGACGATTGCGGGACGCAGTCCGCCGAACGCCTGTGCACATCCGAGCACGACCAACGGGCTGAGGAACTGGCCCAAATAGAGCGCGGCTGTGAAACCGCCCAGGGCGCGGCCACGAATCGCGAGCGATAGCCTGCGCATCAGCGGCAGGATTGCGTTTGGGACCAGCATGCCGCCGCCGAAGCCGTGAATCACGACCGCCACGACGATGGCCGGCACCGTATTGGCGCTCGCAAGCAGATACAGACCCACAGCAAGCAGCACAAGGAGCGCGACATTGACGAAGCGCCGGCCGAGCGCGTCGCGCAACCATGGCCATGCGATGGAGCCGGCCAGCGTCGATAGCAAACCGATACCCGAGACCGCACCGATCATCGTCGACGAGTGCTGCCCGATGTCGATCATCAGCTGCGGCATCTGCACCGGGACCACGAAGGAACTGACCATTCCGACGCAGATCAGCAGATAGCCAATGGCGAGCGTCGACGCGAGCTTGCCGCCGGACAGTGGCGTGCCGCCGTCGCCCGGCTCGGCGGGCCGACCATGACGCAGCGGCTCCCACAGCAGGGCGGCAATCGCAGGTATGAGCAGGATCGGCAGCAGGTAAAGATAGAACGGATAGCGCCATGCGTGCTCGCCGGCCGCGCCGCCAAGCACGAAAAAAATCGTGCCGACGACACCGATCGTGACGACCTGCCGGTTCACGTAGCGCACCCGTTGTTCACCGTGCCAGTAGTCGCCGATTAACGTCGTGCAGCACGTCATCACGCACGCTTCCGCGGCGCCGAGCGCGAACCGGCAGACGAGGATCGCGGTGAAACTGTCGAGCCATGCCGGCGCAGCGCCGACCAGCCCGTACACGAGCGTTGCTAGCAAAAGCAGCATCTTGCGTCCGACGCGATCGGCAAGCCAGCCGGCGAGCGGCGCACACAGCGCGATCGCAAGGGCGGGGCCCGTCGCGACGAGCGGCACGAGTGCGGCGAGGCGCGGGTTGGCTGGCACGAAGTCCGCCGCGAGTTTCGGCAGGATCGGCGCGATCATGACTGCGCCCATTACGGTGAGACTGCTGCCGAGCAGCAGCACAGCACCCTGGCTGGCGCCGGCTTGCCTAGCGGCACGTGAATATGGCGCGGTATGCGTGGAAGAAAGCGGATTCATCGACTGCTCCCGAATCAGAACATCAGAACGACAGCGCGGCACGCAGCGCGATTTGGTACCCCTGCGCGTGGTTTTGCGCACCGAATTCCTTGTAAACGTGCAGCCATACCGCCGGCTTTCCCGGTTCGACATAGCTGATCGCGGGGCCCAGCGCGTTCACGTGCGCGCGGTTGCCGTCGACATTCGGGCCGTGGTCGTTGCTCAGTTGCCGCTCGATGTAGCCGCCGAGGCCGGCGGTGAACGGGCCGATGTGCTGTCCGAGCGCGAATTCCTGGCGGAACCCGGTGCCGCTTCGATAGTTCGTTG
Source organism: Burkholderia sp. 572 (assembly GCF_040545135.1). Classification (NCBI taxonomy): domain Bacteria; kingdom Pseudomonadati; phylum Pseudomonadota; class Betaproteobacteria; order Burkholderiales; family Burkholderiaceae; genus Burkholderia; species Burkholderia sp. 572. The sequence continues at coordinate 52,663 of NZ_JBEPLH010000035.1, forward strand.
CACGGTTCGTCGTGTTCTGATCGACCTCGATGCTGGTCGAGATTTCGAATCCGCTGTCGGTGATGTACGTTGCGCCGATGATCGGCGAGAAGGTCCAGTGGTTGACGCCAGGATTGAAAAGTCGAGTGGACCGATAGGCTCCCGTTGGCGCCTGCACTTGGAGTGCGACGTTGACGAACAGATTAGGCAAAGTCCACGCGAGAATCAGCGGCTGGAAATCCGCATCGCCGATATTGGTCGGATCGGCCGACATTGCGAGCGTTCCCGCGGGCGTCGGTACGTTCACGTGCCCGTTCAGATTCAGGAACGGCACGATCGCGCCGAAGCCGACGTTCGCGCCGAACAGCCTCGCGTTTGTCATTCTGATGTATGCGAGGCTCCACGACGCGGCTGTTAATGAGAAGTCGGCATTGCCGCCGTTGCGCATCGTGTGCGTCGAATAGTACGCGAAGCGTGTGGCGAGCGTGCCGTTGGGCGTGGGCGGCGGCGTCATCCCTGCGCCGAAATCGAACACGCCGAACGGCGTGATCGGGCCGTCGTTTTCAAGCGCGCCAGCGCTCTGACATGCGAGCGTTGCCGCCAATGTGCCGATCGCGACGACGGTGGTGCGTGTGCGACAGTGCCGCACGCCATGCGGGCGTCTGAGGACTTTCATCGTGCCGTTTCCCGTACAGTTGAAATGTGTACGGAGTCTAGGAACGTCAAAATCCGGCGCGTTATCCGCTTTTGGTAATTATCGTGGGGGGCGTTTGAGCGTATCGGACGGCAGTTCGCCGAACAGTTCCCGGTAGTGCGACGCGAATCGGCTCAGGTGCCAGAAGCCCCAGCGGCACGCGACGTCGCTGACCGAAGCGCTCGCCGGGGAATGTTCGCGCAGTTCGCGACGCACCGCGTTGAGCCGTACCACACGCAAGTACCACGCAGGATGCGTGCCGAGGATTTCCTCGAAGCAGTACTGCAGCTTGCGCCGGCTCGCGCCCACCGCACGGCATACGTCGAGCACGGTCAGTGGAACGCCGGGCTGCGAGATCACGAGCTCGCGCACGCGGTCGACGATGCGACGCCGCGCGGATGGATCGAGCCGAACGGGTCGGCCGGCCGCTTCAAGCGCGTCGACGAGTTCGATCAGAATAGTGTCGCGCAGCGCCTTGCGCGTCTGCAGACGCGCAAGGCGCTGCTCCGACGTGTCTGCAGCGCTGAAACCCGCTACCAGCAAGGATTTCAACGCTTCGTAGCGGGCCACCGGCACGCGCGCGATGCTGGTTTCGCTAGACGGCGTTCCGCCGGCTTCGCCATCGTTATCGCCGAGCCATACCAGCCTGCGAAGCGTATCGGTTGGGACAGTCAGCAATACGACGTCCTGGTGGTCCGGGGTGCGCAACTCCGGCAGCGATGTGCCGCTGGAGACAAGCAGCGCTTTGTCGCGCAGCGGTGAGCCGCCGCAGTATCCGGTGCCTGAGGTTTCCAGCGGGATGCTGAACGACGTGCTACCGGCGCACTGGTCGCCGCGTTTCAGCAGCGAGCGATTCACGCGTTCCCTCAGGAGCTGCATCTCGTCGAGGCGGATCGCATGGACGGTACCCTGGAAAGGCCCAGGCGAGAGCTGATCGAGGTGGATCGACCAGCCGTGCGTGCATTCGGCGAGGCTGTCGACGTCATTGCAGGTGAAGCGCCGGATGAACGGCATCCCGTCGGTCGAAGAGTCGCCGGTTGTCGCGGGCGGCAACGGGGTGTACGGCATGGCAGGTTGGGCGATGGACGAAGACCAGTGCTGACAGTGCGCACACCATAAATCGGTGACAATGCGTCTTTACCCCGAGGCCGGACGTGCCCGACGCGCTCGCGGCTGGCAGACCTTCGGCTGACGACGTCGGCGGCGAATTCACGAGCCAGCCTCCGTCATCGACTTCCTGATAGCGCCGCATCAGCGGGTTGACTTGGCGAACGCTCAGACCGATCCGTTACGCTGCACGCCCGGGTTTCCAACCCATCTCGGCGATCAGCATCACCTTGGTTCGGTCAAGTTCTCGCATGGCGCACTCAGTGAGATTGAGTACCGGGAGAGTCTCGGGCTGACGACATAACCGATCGTATGTCTATGCAGTTATTACTAGTGCATACAGAAGAGAGACCTAAATTTTCAAAATAATTACAAAAAACGACGAATATTAATATTCGCGTAAGAGTTTGATCGATGAATTTCAAAAAGAACTCCGGAATTTTGCTAGTGCGGCGAGAATGAGGGCGCGACTGGAGAGTCGATATTTGATTTAGAGCTATTGCATCTTTTATTTATTGTTTGATCAAAAATCTGCGGTTGCTGGATGCACGTCAATGACTATGCAGCGTATAATTAAGTGAATTTGAAAGCCATATGTCATAAATTGCTTTGTACATGAGGGGCCGCCGGGAGATGCAACTTGTTTGACGCCTGGTTATCGCATAAACAGAGGCGCCATTGTGATTGCTGCTCGCACTCCCGTCAGTGCCATCACTTTGCCGACGTTCTCAACTGAGGATCATTATGGTCACCGATCCGTGTTAGTGCGCAGGGATTCGAGAAAAATCCGAGGCCCTGAGCAGTATCCTGGGATACGTGTTGTGTCCCGGCCGAGGTTCGTCCGGCGGCGAATTGCGACTCATAGGTTACCCCCCCCACTGCTTGCCGGCTGCACCTATTTCGCTCTCTTATTTTAAATACAAGGAAAACCAATGAAAGGCAAAAGCAGCACGCGCCTCGTCCTAATGCTCTCCGCCTTGGCCGCGCTCGCCGTGCAAGCGTCCGCGCAAGCGGCCACCTGCACGCCGCAGTGGAGCAGTTCGGCCAGCACCAACACCACGAATCTGCAGAACGCCATCCAACAGTGCGCCGCCAGCGGCACCAGCAGCAGTCCGGGCCTGGTCGACCTGGCCAGCAACAACGGCATCTCGACGGCGGTCATCACCAGCGTGAATCTCGCCAGCAATATCGTGCTGAAGTTGGAGAAGGGCTTCACGCTGAAGGGCTCGCCCGCGCAGCCCTCGAGCGGCGCAATGCTGACCGGCAGCAATCTGAGCAACCTGACCATTACCGGCACCGGCGCGATCGACGGCGACGGACAGGACTACTGGCCTGCCGCAGTCGGGCAGAACAATACGGCCCGGCCCAAACTGATCGCCATCACCGGCTCAAACCTGCAGATTGGCTCGAACTTCACCGATGCCGGCAAATCGCAGTCGATCGTGGCCTTCCCGAGTTCGTCCAATGCTACCGGCAGCGCACTGATCATCCGCAACTCGCCGAAGGAGCAACTGGTGATTGAATCGGGCTCGAAGAACGTCACGATCGACGGCGTGTGGATCTACGCGAATCCGAACCGCAATGCCAGCGGTGACGATCTCGCGCCGAACACCGACGCGATCGACATCATCGGCACCCAGACGGCGACCATCAAGAACTGTCTGCTCGACACCGGCGACGACGATATCGCCATCAAGTCAAACGCGGGCGGGGCGGCCACCTCGAGCGTCAACGTCAGCCATTGCGTGGTGGGCGGTGGTCATGGCATCTCGATCGGCGGCCAGGAGGCGGCCGGCACCACGCTCGCCAAGCCCGGCGTCTCGCAGGTGACGGTCGACACGATGCAGTTCAGCGGCACCGACTACGGCTACCGGATCAAGACCGACCAGACCGCCAAGGACAGCGGTGCCACCACCGGCGTGACCTACCGGAACACCTGCATGCGCAACGTCCAGCAGCCCTTCCTGTTCACCTACGCCTACGCCTCAGGCACCGGCGGCGCCCTGCCGATCATCGCCAACGTCACCATCGACAACGTGATCGCCACCGCCACCAAGCAGCAAGGCGCCATCATCGGGCTCTCGAACAGCCTGATGGGCGTGCCAAAATCGGGCGACACGGGAATCCGCATCACCAATAGCCAGATCAGTGGCGGTAAGGCCTTCTCCGTGACCGACGGCGAATTGCAACTGGGCAGCCACAGCAGCGCGACGACCTCGACCGGTTCGAACGGACAAGTAGTGGGGATTCCGGATACCGGCGCGACGCTGTCCTGCCCGAGCAGCATCACGATCCCTGCGCAGATTTGAGCGACATGGGGACACGTCTTCGGTAGGGGCCAAATTAGGATCAAAACGCCTGATGCGTAAGCGCGAAATCCTCCGCACCTAGCCGGCACTGCTGAATCGATCCACGATTGCGTCCGCAACTCACACTTGCGGACGCAACCACGATGACAGCTGACACGATTGACCTCGTTTACCTGCCCCTGAAGGTGATGCACGTTTCGCCGCACGGCAAACGGTCGTTCGATCCAGATGGGAAACGCCGCCTGGTCGAAGCATGCTTGCAACCCGGCGCGTCACTATCGTTGGCCAGGCTGGCTTACCCGGATACGGGAGGCCAATCTGATCCGTTCAATGTCGTGCAAGGGCTGCTCGCCCCATAACGCGGCGTGCGAAGGCTTCTTGGGACGGCTGAAAACGGAACTGTTTTACTCTCGAGACTGACAGACCATCACCACCGACCTATTCATCGAGGTCGTCGACTCGTACATTCGCTGGTACAACGAGAAACGGAGCAAGATCTCGCTTGGCGCACTCAGTCCGATTGAGTACCGGGAGAGTCTCGGGCTGACGACATAACCCAGTCCAAGAATTCCGCCGCACCCCCAAAGCGGACATTTCAATCTAGCCACTACAATGTACGAGTTCGTTAAGTTTAGTTATGTAAAATAGATAGGATGCCGAATAAATTGATTCGCCTCGCTTGCCTGTTCGGCGGTCTTGCGATCATGCTGAACTTCTTCCACAAGTGAAATGCTGGACGCCGGAGCCGCGAAGCTTTCGAACCCGGTGTGACGCGCGGATATAATGAGCCGCTCTATCCAGAACTATCTCTCAAAGGAAATTCCTTCACATTTATGGCTACCTATCTCGAACTGAAGGCGCAAGCAGAGGCACTCGCACAGAAAGCCGAAGAAGCGCGGCTTGCTGAGCTGGATAGCATCATCACTGCGATTCGCGAACAGATCGCCGAATACGGCATCACGCCCGACCAACTCTTTGGTCGCCGGCGTGCAGCAGCGCCCAGCGAGCGCGCGCCGATCGCACCGAAGTATCGTGACCCGAAGTCCGGCGCCACCTGGAGCGGGCGTGGGAAGGCACCGCAATGGATTGCAGGCGCGAAGAACCGCGATCGGTTTCTGATTAAGGACGCGGAATAACACGGCAAAATTGCCGCTCGGAGTGTGGCGCAGCCTGGTAGCGCGTCTGGTTTGGGACCAGAGGGTCGCGGGTTCAAATCCTGCCACTCCGACCATGTATTCGGGCCCGTAGCTCAGCCGGTTAGAGCAGTCGACTCATAATCGATTGGTCGCTGGTTCAAGTCCAGCCAGGCCCACCAGTGAAGAGGACGCCTATGTCGCTGATCGATCGCATGCTGTCTCGAGCAGTTCCGCGTTCGACCGAGGGTCGCCGGAATGTCCTGGTGCGAGTTTGGCTCGACGACGAAGGTCGCGTTCGCGATCTGAAGGTGCGGCGCAGTTGCGGCGATCCCGCGCGCGACGACCGCGCGCTGCATGCGATAGCCGTCAAGCTGTTTCCGCGTGGCCAGCTCGGGTCAGGTGGCGGCACCTCACAACGGTGGCACGATCTCACATACGACGGAGATTGACGTGCCGGGCCCGGCCGCTGCCGAGCCCTCCTCCTGGTCAGCTTGACGTCTCGTGCTGTCCGTCGACGTCGCCGGTTGTGTTCGAGTCCGCTTCAGCGACGAGTTCCCGATGAAGCCGGGCGGCCGCCACAGGCGAGTCGACGTTGGCATGGAGAGACGTTCCATCCCATAGCTCGACGACCCACTTGTCGCGTACACGGCAGACACCGATCGTCCAGCCGCTGCGATGCGAATATCCGTAGTCGCTCACCACGGTCCACCCGAGCGCGACCATCGCGTCGCGCTGCTCGAGCATCGGCGCCGCGATCATCCTCGACTCCGCGGTGCGCGGACCAGGTCCGCGAGCTTGCCGGCAAGCTCGTACGTCGGCTGTGTCAAGGCATCGCGATCGCGAAAGCCATCCGCTCGAATCAGATAGTCCATTCTGCTTTCCGCTCCGCATAGCAGCCGCTGCCGGCCCAGATACTGTATGTATATCAGGGGTGCGAGCGATTCGCAATATTCGGCCGCTGGCGCGCCGATTCAAGGGAGCTCAACCGAGCCTGGATGCTGTCCCACTGCGGCGTGCTGGCGGCCGATCGTACGATCGGCCGTCACGCATCCGCTCAAGCCGCTCGAGCGCCTCGGCGAACACCGCCAGCGGCGCCGTGCGCAGCTGATCATCGTGCCACCCGATCAGCGCGGCGACGAGCTCATCCGTCTGCGGGTCCAGTGCCCACTCGCCGCAAGTCTTGCCCTGCGCGAGCGCGGAGTTGATACCGCGTTCGGTGGCCACCAGGACCTCGATGCGCAACTCGTGCTTGCGGGCTTCGTCGACGAAGCCCGCAAGCACGACCAGCTGCAGTAGAACAGCCAGTCCGTGGGCCGAGCCGCGACCCATCCGCAGCGCCTGGAATGCCGCGTGATACTGCAATGCGAGCTCCTCTGCTTTCTGCCGGGGCATCGGCAGCAGCAAACTCCGGGCGAGCTTCGAGTGCGCGGACGGCTGGTGTCGTCGTGATGAAGGTGCGCGTCGGTTCGACATGGCGGTCTTTCGTCAAGCCTCTCAATGAACCTTGAATGGTGCTCTGAAGACGCGGAGCACCCGTAGACACCAGCGGAGCCACGTCGAGCGCTGGCTGTCCTGATCGTTGGCAGGTCGAGTTGGGATCCGCGTGCGACCTGTGTCTTCGACGATACGGTGTGGATGCATGGTGGTTGTCCTGGAGGGGAGCGTGCTCACTGTTCGGCGAGCTGCTCGAACTCGTCGCATTCGTCAAAGAAGTCTTGCTGTCCGGGCAGTGGCGCCGGCGGCCGGCGCGCCGCGCGCGGCCGCGGATGACCGGCACGCTTCAATGTTCGTGCGATCGCCTGCAGCTGCACCCACATCTGATCCGCGTCGACGGCCGACAACGTGTCGGCCGCTACCTCGAGTGCGCTGACGAGCGACTCGAGGTGCGTGGGTGCGGTGGCCAGCGTCGTGCGTGCATCGGCGCGCCGCAGGCTCTCCCGGTAAACCGCGAGCCAGCGCGCGAGCGCTTTGCGCTCGTCGCGGCTCAACGCATCGAGCAGCGCGGCCGGTATCGGCCTGTCGGCGCGAAACGTGCCGAGCACGTGTTCGCGCCGGCGCCCCCTGGTCGGGGGCTGTGTGGGAGGTTCGACGCGCAGCACCTTGATGAGGCGTCCCTGTTCACGAATGAGCATCGACTCGTCTCTGATTTCACACGATCACGCCAAAGCATAGCGCAACCGCGTGTCGCGTTGATGCCGCGACACGCGGGCCTGCCTATCCAGTCCCGCGGCCTTGGGCCGCGAGAAGGGGCGCTCGCCGCGCGGCGAGCTCGTGCTGCCTCGCGTATCCGCATACCTCCAGCCCCTGAGCCCGTCGTCCCAAGCGCGACCGTAGCCCTTCCCCGTTCCCGTTCAAGGATCCGCTTCGCCGGCCGCGGCACCCGTTCGGTGCTCGCCCTACGGGCTGCGCTCCGCGTGCGGCTTTGCGTCCGTCCTTGAACGTGCCCGGCTGCGGGCTCCTTTTGTCGCGGGACGGCGAACTCAGGGGACTGGCGGCAGCAGTTCTGCCGACGTCCAGGCACCAAAGCCCGAACCCCTACGCGGGGACAGGGAATCTTGGGGCCCGGTCAGCCTGACAGCCAAACCGTTACAGCCGCATCAACCTGCACAGGAGAAAGCTCGTGAACACGTTCCAGCAACGCCAGCATGACCGTCGCACGCGTCTTGAGGCTCGGGCCGGCAAGGCACGCTCCGCATCCCAGATCGCCTATACCGCCGCCAAGCAAATGGCATCGGCCATCCCGTCCGGTCAGCCCGTGCTGGCCGGCCACTACTCCGAATCGCGAGACCGGAACTATCGCGAACGCATCCACAAGACCTTCGGGAAGTCGTTCGCCCTCGCCGACCATGCTGACGAACTCGATCGTCGAGCCGCCGCAGTCGGCAAAGGCGGGATCTCCAGCGACGACCCGGACGCGGTTGCCAAGCTGCGCGCGCAGCTGGTCGCTCTGGAGGAACAGCACGAGCAAATGAAGCGCGCCAATGCCCTGGTGCGCCGCGATGACCGCGCCGGTCTTGCCCGCATGGGATACAAGCCAGACACCATCGAAAAACTATTTACGCCGGACTTCGCCGGTCGTGTCGGTTTCGCGTCGTACGAGATCTCGAACAGCAGCGCCAACATCCGCCGCATTCGCGATCGCATTGCCCAGCTCGAGAAGATCGCCGCGCGCAGCTCGGTCGAGCATCAAGGCGAAGGCTACGTGTATCGCGAGGATGTCGAAGACAACCGCGCCATGTTCATCTTCGACGCGAAGCCTGCGAAAGACCTGCGCGCGCTCCTGCGTCGCAACGCGTTTCTGTTCAGCCCCTCACGCTCCCCCGATGGTACCTCCGCCTACGTTCGCAAGCTGAGCCCGGCCGCGATCAGCACGGCGACCTGGCTGCGCCCGCAGATCGATCAACTCCTCGCTGCTAGCTAAACCACGCTCGGCCCGCGCGAGCGGGCCAGCATTACGGAGAACAACCATGGAAATGAGCCGGACCTACAACGTGTTCACGATGTGCAGTGGCTTGGGCGGCGGCGCAAAGGGCTTCCAACAAGCCGAGTCCCGCGTGCGGAACATGACAGCGAAGTGGCGCTGCATCGGCGGTATCGACAACGATCCCGCCGCTTGCCGGGATTTCCTCTCTCTCGTCGGCGTGCCGTGCACGCTGATGGATCTGTTCACGCGCGAGCAATACACCGCGTTCCACGGTGCGGAACCCTCTCACGGATGGCGCGAAGCGACGGCCGCCGACATCCGCGCCGCTGCCGGCAACCAGCATCCGCACTGCGTGTTCATCTCTTCGCCGTGCAAGGGGGCGTCTGGCCTGCTGTCCGAAGCGTTGAGCCGCACGCCGAAGTACCAGGCGCTGAACGAGCTCACGCTGCGTTGCATCTGGCTGATGTGCGAAGCGTGGAAGGACGACCCGGTTGAACTCATCGTGTTCGAGAACGTGCCGCGGCTCGCGACCCGCGCTCGGCACCTGCTCGATCAGATCAAGCAGATTCTGAGCCACTACGGCTACGCCGTGAACGAGACGACGCACGACTGCGGCGAGATCGGCGGTCTCGCGCAGAGCCGGAAGCGTTTCCTGCTCGTCGCGAGGCATACCGCGAAGGTGCCGCCCTTCCTGTATGAGCCGCCCCTCAAGCGCCTCCAGGGAGTCGGCACGCTGCTCGGCCGCATGCCGCTGCCGGGCGATACCGACGCGGCCGGCCCGATGCACCGTATTCCGTCTCTGCAGTGGAAAACGTGGGTGCGGCTCGCGTTCGTCAAGGCGGGCAGCGACTGGCGCAGCTTGAACGACCTGGCGGTCGAGAGTGGCCATTTGCGCGACTACCTGATCGTGCCGGAGATGCGCAACACCGTGCTCGGCGTGAACCGCTGGGACGAGCCCAGCGGGGTCGTGGCCGGCGCGAGCCGCCCCGGGAATGGGGCGTTCTCGGTCGCCGACCCGCGCGGGCCGGCCGACGCCGCGCAGTATCAGCAGTACGGCGTGCTGAACTGGAACGACCACTCGGGCACCATCACCGGCCAGAAGTCGCCGGGCCAAGGCACCTTCAGTGTGGCCGACCCGCGCCACGTCGGTCCGGCGAAGCACAACAACGAATTCCGGATCGTGCCGTGGGATGACGCTGCAGGTGCGGTCACCAGCGCGCACGGCACCGGCCAGTGTGTGCAGGATCCGCGTTCGACGGCCGGATTCGAGGGTGCCGGTAAGTACCGCGTCACGGGCTTCGACGAACCAGCCGGCACCGTGATCGCGCGCAGCGACAGTGGCCAAGGCGCTTTCGCTGTCGCTGACCCGCGCCCCGGTATCCGGCGCGAACGCGGCGATGCGTACCTCACTGGCGGCCACTACGGCGTGGTCGGCTGGGACCAGCCCAGCGGCGCCGTATCCGCGGCTGCGGGCCACGACAACGGGCGCTGGTCTGTCGCCGATCCGCGCTTGCCTGCGGCGACCGAGAAGATCATCGCGATCATTCGCGCGCTCGACGGCACGTGGCATCGCCCATTCACCACGCTCGAGCTGGCTGTCCTGCAGTCGCTCGCCGAGCCCGAGGAATATCTCGAACTCGACGGCCTGTCCGACCAGGCATGGCGAGAGCGCATCGGCAACGCGGTGCCGCCCGAGGCCGCCGAGGCAATCGGCGAGGTGATGGGCACGACGCTGCTGCTCGCCGAATCGGGCGAGACGTTCCAACTTTCGTCGACGCCGGTGTGGGTGCGCTCGGTTGCAATCGCGCTGACCTTGCCCGGCAGTCTGTAACGCGGCCCGTGTCCTATGAGCGGCCCGCCGCGGCGGGCCGCATTCTCCGAGGAGTCGAGATGAAACAGCACTGCATTCTGTTCCCGAACGACGCAGACGCGATCGCATTGTGGTCGGACAAGGACGTCAAGGTATGGGCGGTTGACATCGCGGCCGGGCGCGAACGACGCCCGACCTACCGCCACACCTATTACGCCCGCGCCCGGACAGCCGATCGGGCGATCGAGTGTGTGAAGCAAAACCTGAACTGGCGGGCGCCTGGTGCGCGCTATCGCGCGCGCCTTGCCGGCCCCCGCGAGCTCGGCTGTCACTTCGTGACCGCCGAGACCACGCCGGTTGAGCGACGCACGATAGCAGCCGGGTTCGATCGTGTCGGGTAGCGATGGGCGTGCACCGTGCGGCGCACGCGCTATTCCAGTCGCGGGGCCTTGGGCTGCGAGAGGTGGTGCTCGCCGCGCGTCGAGCTTTTGCTGCCTCGCGTGTGCACATGGCTTCAGCCTCTGTGCGTGCGACTCCAAACGCATTCGTCCGGAGTTTGCGGCGGACCCTGGGCGTCTCCCTCCGCTTCGCTCCGGGCCGGGCTTTCGCGCTGCGCGTCGAGCCTCGCTGCGCGAGTCTCGCCCCCTTCGGGCTTCAATCCCTGACGCAAACCCGATAACCCCTGTACAGCCGGGGCTCCGCCCCGATTGGGCGCTCGCCGCGCGGCGAGCCGGTGCTGTCTCAACTTTTCGCGTACCGCCAGCCCGTGAGCTCGCCGTCCCAAACGCGACCGTAGCCCACCGTCGTTCGCATTCAAGGGTTCGCTTCGCCGGCCGCGGCACCCGTTCGGTGCTCGCCCTACGGGCTGCGCTCCGCGTGCGGCTTTGCGACCGCCCTTGAACACGCCCGCCGGCAGGCTCCTTTAGTCGCGGGACGACGAACTCAGGGGACTGGCGGCAGCAGTTCTGCCGAAGTCAAGGCATCACCGGCACGTACCCCTACGAGGGGAGCTCCGAATCTTGGGGCCCGGGCGGCCTGCAATGCAAACCAACTTCGAACGGAGGTCTCGATGGAAACGAACCGCCTGCACCATTGGATAGTAGTCCTTCAGTGTGCGTACATGGAATACACGTACACGCCATGGGATGGACGCAACTACTACCGACGCACTGTCGGTTACGACCACGTCGTTTGGTGTTGATGGACACCGTCGAACTCCATCTGCCTCGCATCTGAATTTTCAACGGAGAAAGCCATGAAACTCGCAACCACGTTCGGCCGCACGGCCCCGATCCTTCGTTCGAGCACGCCGCTCGATGACGACCAAATTCGGCAGGTCGCGCCGTCGATCTTCGCGGCCGACAAGCACGACTCCCGGTCGGATCGCTACACGTACATCCCCACCATCGAGATCCTCACGAAGCTGCGTCAGGAAGGGTTCCAGCCCTTCATGGTTTGCCAGACGCGCGTGCGCGACAACGGCAAGCGCGAGCATGCCAAGCACATGCTTCGCCTGCGCCATGCCACGCAGGTCACGCAATCCGACTCGCCGGAAATCATCCTCCTCAATTCTCACGACGGGTCGAGCAGCTATCAGATGCTGGGGGGGTACTTCCGCTTCGTCTGTGCGAATGGCTTGGTTCTCGGCGACGCAACGCACGACGTGCGCGTTCTGCACAAGGGCAACGTTGTCGACGACGTCGTCGCGGGCGCGTACGACGTGCTCGACGGCTTCGACTTGATCCGCGAGGTCAAGGAAGGCATGACCGAAGTGCAGCTTGATGAGCACGAGCAGCACGCGTTTGCGCGGGCCGCGCTCGCCTACCGCTACGACACCTCGACCGCCCCGGCACCGATCACGGAGGAGCAGGTACTGCGGCCGCGCCGCACTGACGATGCCGGTCGCGACTTGTGGACGACATTCAACCGCGTTCAGGAATCCTTGGTTCGTGGTGGCCAGATCGGCCGAACCGCGACCGGCCGCCGCACGCGCACGCGCGAGGTCACTGGCATCGACCAGGACATCAAGTTGAACCGCGCGCTCTGGGTTCTCGCCGACGCGCTGCGTACCCGTAACAGCTAACCCTTCATGCGCCGGCGAGCAGCGCCGGCGCTCATCCGGATGTTTCGTGCTCCATTTCTATCGAGGTCGAACATGATGCTTACCACCGAAACCAGCCTCTCCCGTTCTACCGAACTCGTGTGCGCGCGCACCAGCTGCGACGGCGCGACGCCGGCGATGGTCATTGCCGACACGCTCAACCTCATCGAAACCGTGCAGCTGGTGCAGACGATTCTCCATGAGGCATTTCCCACGACGACGTTCGCGATCGCCGTCACGAAGAAAGGAAACGGCTCGCACCTGACGGTCGATTGGACGGACGGCCCGCGCGACCTGCAGGTGGCACGGCTCGTATTGCCGCTGCAGGCCACACGCGTGGTCGACGGCGGGAAGGTCAAGCGGGTCGAGCACTTCATGCTGACGTCGGCGGGCCGGCTGACGGTTCACCTGGCTGCCGACCGGATCATCTTGTCGAGGCAGTTCAGCGATGACGCGATTTCGCGTGCAATTTCGCGCCTCGCGGTGCGGTACGCAGACTTTCTGGCACCGGACGTCCGCGCGGCGATGACCGTTGCGGGATACCGCGCGGGCCAGCTGCAGCTGCTCGAGGTCTGCGGTGTGCATCGGACAGGAAGCCACCGATCGGGATCCAACGTACAGATGGACGTCGACGCGATGCTCGCGGAAACCACCGACGCGCATGGATTTCCCCGGTCGATCACTGCCGCACGCCTGTTTGTGCGTCGCGACACCCACTGACCGCGGATGTCTAGCGCTATGCAAACGGTCGAAATGTTCCTGGACGCGGAAGCGCGCCCCACCCTTGAACGGCGCGTACAGCGCGCGATCGACGCGCTGGGAGCGCTTCTCGTCGCCAACCGGATGGTGATCTGCCAGTTCAGCGCGGGCAAGGATAGTGGAGTCGTGACTAGCCTCGCGCTCGAGGCGGCCCGACGGCATGCTGCAGCTGGTGGTCGGCCGCTCGTGTGCGTGATCACAGCCGACACGCTCGTCGAGTCGCCTGAGATGGTTGAGCACGCGCATCGCGAGCTCGCGAAGATGGAAACCTATGGCCACGCGCACGGATTCGACGTTCGCGTGCAGGTTGTTGCCCCGTCGCTCGCGACGTCCTGGCAGCTGTCGATCCTCACGGGCCGCGCCTTGCCGAGCTACGCCGGCACGAATTCGGACTGCTCGGTCTCTTTGAAGATCGAGCCGAGCCGGGTCGGCCGCAACCAGTTGTACCGTGAAGCACGGAAGGCCGGTTATGCCGAGCCCGTGGTATTGCTCGGCACACGTCTCGCCGAAAGTGAGCGCCGCAAGGCGAAGATGACCGTGCGCGGCGATCGCGCGGATACGCCGGTTCGCAACAGCGATGGCGAGTACACGCTCTGCCCGATCGCCGACTGGTCGACGGAAGATGTCTGGGAATTTATCGGGGAGGTCGCCTCTGGGCTGCGCAGCAGCTACACCGACTTCGCCGAGACGAAGCGGATCTATGCCCACGCCGGGAACAGCAGCTGCGCGATCGTCTCGGATCTCACGTTCGAGGAGGCGTCGGCCGGCAAGCGGGTGCGCCGGGGCCATTGCGACGCGCGCACCGGCTGCTGGACGTGCCAGCAAGCCGATGATCGCTCGCTTGCCGAGATGATCCGCTTCGACCAGGACAGATATGCCTATGCGTTCGGCCTGCAGCAGCTGAACCGGTTTATCCGGGCGATCCGCTACGACTGGTCGCGCCGCAATTGGGTCGGTCGAACCATCCGCGCAGGCTATGTCTGCGTGGAACCAGACACGTTCGGTGCGGCGACTGTGCGGGAACTCGTTCGGTACATGCTGACGATCGATCGCGACGAGCGCATCCGGGCTCGGCGCGCTGGGACGCAGCCGAAATTTCAGACGTTGCCGCTGCCGATGATGATCGCCGTCGACGCGATGCAGTCCCTGCAGGGGCTCGCCGCGCCGTTCGCGATCTGGGCCGACTACCGTGACATCTGCGAGCGTGGCATGACCTATCGTGTGCCGGAGATCGCACCGGCGCCGCCGGCGCCGATGCCGGAGCCGCTCTTCCTGCAGGTGGGCAACGAGTGGGACGACACGGCGGATCAGTGGACAGGGTTTCGAGATCCCCTGATGGAGGCGTTGACCGAGCGCTCGCCGTGCGCGCCGACTATTCTGGATCTGGGTGATGGCAAGAGCACGTGGAGCGTCCGCACCGGCCCGCGCTTCGACGTCGACGTCGAGTCGGCTGCGATGATCCTGCAATTCGAGGCGGATCGGTTGGCCGCGATGCACGACCGCGGCTTCCATCCTGGCGGGATCACGACCGGCTATCGGTGGTACCTGAACTACGGTGCGCTCACACTCTCCCATAAGCAGCAGCTGAAGCACGACGAGGTGGCCCGTCGCACCGACTTCAAAGACCGGCTCGGCCTGAATCTCGGGCACGACGTCGAGCAGCTCGCCGCGCGCAGCGTGCGCTTCGGCCAACTGCCCGACGATGCGCGACAGGCTTGGGGGCATAAGGCCACGACGGATGGTGCGCAGACGATCTTCGAGTTCGCGGCATGACGCAGACGCCGATGACTCCCGTGAATCAGCACGCCACGACGTTGGTCGTTATGGCGTGTTCGGCGATGAAGCTTGCGAGCCCCATGCCGGCGATCGACCTGTATCGCGGCGTGATGTACGGAACGTATCGCGCGAACGTGCAACGTCAGTCGCCGCCTGCCGTGATGATCCTGTCCGCGCTGCATGGATTTATCGAGCCGGGCCTGGTCATCGAGCCGTACGACCAGCTCATGACCCTGGCCCGCGCCGAGACGATGCTCGGCGAGCTCGATCGGTTCATACCAGGCACCTGGCCGGCGACGGCGCATCGTGTCTTGCTCGCAGGCGGTCGAAGCTATCGCCGCGTGATGGAGGCAGCGCTTACGCGCCAGATCGAACTCGGGCATGTATCGGGCCGAGTGCTCGTGCAGGAAACGACCGGCGACATCGGCTATCAGCGCCAGCAGCTCGGCGCGTTCCTACGAGGCGGCCAGAGCTAGGCCCCTCCATCGTCGTCGAGCGCCTCGGGGCGCAGCAGCTGACGCTCTTCGGATGCCGGCACCGCCGGCCGAATCATTTCCACGGTTCCCAAATTTGCGCGGCGGCCGCTGCGCGGCCGCGGCACGGAAATCGCGATCGCGCCCGGCGATCTGCGACCGCCGTGGCGCTCATGTCCGTGACGCAACGCCGCTCGCGCGCCTGGTGCCCACTCCATAGCCGAGCCTTTCGACCCATCCGTGCAGTCGACCTTTGAACCCGGAGCCCACGTTCGCCCGCCGTAGCCTGGTGGACGGACCGTTGCGCCGTGCGCGACGAGTGTCGCACGGCGCCCCGCTCCTGCAAGGGGCTTTCGCGGCATATCCTCGCGCGCTCCGCGCACTCCGGTATTCCACGGTCCCCTTGCCCCCCATTCTCCCGCGGGCGCTCGCCAGCTCCGGGTAGCACGGTTTGCGAGCCGCATCGCTCCGGCTGCCCCCATCTCAACTCTATGGAGCTGACCGTGAGCTATTTGTACAACGGCGACTGCCTGGTCGCCATGCCCAAACTCGCCCCTGAATCCGTCGACTGCATGTCGGGTAAGGACACGGCGTTGCCGCCGCATCCTCCCCTAAGAACCGTACGTGCCAGTTTCCCGGCATACGGCTCAAGCCTCTTTGAAGCTCCA